>CALUMX010000008.1 GCA_944321875.1 uncultured Muribaculaceae bacterium | reverse complement strand
GAGCCGCTCGTGATTTGGTTGTCGACCACGAGGATTGCACCCGGATAAATGTTCTCGTATCCGCTACCGCGCACGTATATTTCCTTCTGGTCGAATGTGGTTTCGCTCTTGGAGAGGAGGTATGCGAAGTCTCTGTCGGGCAGGCTCTCAAACGCATCCGGGTATTCGGTCGAGTCATTGTACATACTGTTGTTAATCAAATCGGAAGCCCAATAATTTATGCCTGCCAGACCGGCGTTGATGGCTGTTCGTCTCGCCTTTTCCTTATCTGCCTCATTTGGCAGGGTGGTGACATATAGAGCGTTATACATAGAAGTTGTGACTCCATCTGAGACATAGACCTGAATTTTGTAGTCAGTGTTTGGGTACAGTCCGGTTATTTTATAGGAGTTTACATTCGTCATATAACCCGTTTCCTTTGCCTCGTCATTTGAGTAGCTGGGACCTATCATCCATTTCACCTTGTATTTAAGCTGATTCTGTGCGGTTTCCTTGTCGGTAGCCTTTTCCCATGAAATCTGAATACTGTTGGTATTGATTTTATCAATGGTTACTACACGGTTGGGGAGGACAGGAGGATTGTTTCTCAGTATGTTCTGGTATAATTCATTTGCTAATCCACCAGGTCTTCGTCTTCTTGAGCTTTGAACTTGTTCGAGTTTGATTACAGCCATTGTTTTGTGCAATTAACCTTAATATCATTGCGAGGTTTTTATAAATAGATTTTTAATGGGTTTCGTTTTATTCTTCTTTCGACTTGCGGTTGAGAGCAGTGTCTTCAGGTCGAAGGTTCAAGGAATGTGAGTCGTCTCCGGTCTTCCGGTCGTAGTTTTCGAGCCGGAAGGGAATCGACTCACGTATGGTTTCAAGGAGCAGTGCGCGTTCTTCTGAGGTTTGTCGTGCTTCGACAGACTCCTGCTGTTGCTTCTTCGGGCAGTTTGTTTTCTCGGCATGTTTCATAGCCAATGAGATTAATTTGGAGAGCTTTTGCGGGAGGAATTTTTCGATTTGCCGCATATCGCTGTCTGTATCCAAAATTAGTCAGGAACAGCGAAGAAGCTGCTATTCCAATCGGACAGAAAACTATTCTAATTGGACATTTTGCATCTCGAAGGACTATTCTAATCGGACATTTTTAGTGTGTAATATATTGATTTATAGTGTAAAGCAATAATAGTGTGCTTGCGTCTGGAATAGATGAAATACGCAGCTTGAAGATACTTTTCTTGGATTGTCATTGGTTGCTACTGATGTCGGAGAGCGGAGGAGTGAACGATAGAAATATTTAATTTTTGTAAAAGTTTTTCAAAGTTTGATATTGTGTGTTATGGAATTTCTGTTATCTTTGCACAAAATCCGATTAGCCCAATAAAGAGGCTAAAGCCATGGAAACAAGATATCGGATAATCCTTTGTTTTTCTTACAGGAACTGCTGGTCATATGGTATGTTGCTATAGGGAGAAGTCGAAAGGCTATAAAGACTTGGAAAGGATGAAGGCAATTTGTCCAGATTTTTGCCAATGGCCTACGCAAGAATAAACACCTCCTGAATCATTAGAAAATATATAACTTATATAGAAAAATTTAGTGTTGAAATCACGTCCCAACTTTACAGAGAGCCTTTTGTCCTCAATGCGAGGGCGCAAGCACTACAGAATGATTATAACTGTATTGGCAGTGCCTTTTTTAAGCATCTTTTTGTTGTTCTCATGCGTTGAGAAGCCAATAACTTACACGCATGATGAGCGCAAGGAGGCTGACAGTATCGTGCGTGCCGTGCGTAACATCGATACGCTTGCCTTGATGCAGAAGCAGATGGAAAAGGATGGTAATCGCCTTGGAAGTATCATTGCGCTGCGGTCGTTGGGCGAGCGGATGCGTAACGAGAGCCGTTTCGAGGAGGCGTTGTCTGTTCATAGCGAGGGGTTACGGCAAGCGGAAGCCATTGGCGATACACTGGAATGGGTGCGGGCACTCAACAACATAGGTACCAACTATCGGCGCATGGGTATGCTCGACGTGGCGCAGGTGTATCACTATAACGCATGGAAGTTAAGTGAGGAAAGTACAGATACTTCATACAATGCCAAGAAAAATCGTGTGGTTTCGCTTAATGGTTTGGGAAATATCTACATGACTCTGGGCAACTATGAGCGAGCCGACAGCATGCTACGTATGGCGCTGGCAGGCGAGCGGCAATTGGGTAGCATGCTGGGACAAGCCATTAACTATGCCAACCTTGGTTCTATCTTCGAGTATCATGGAGAGATGGACTCTGCGAGACTATATTATGACAAGTCGATGGTGCTTAACAGGGAGGTGGGTAGTACACTCGGCATCTCGCTTTGTCACACTTATTTCGGGTCGCTTTACGAAAAAGAGGGTAAATATGAAGAGGCTACGGAGGAATATCAGGCAGCCTACCGGCTGATGCAAGAGTCGAAGGATGAGTGGCACGCATTGAACTCTCTTATAGCTCTTGCAGGTATATACAATGAGACTGGCGACAACGTCAAAGCGATGGACTACCTCAGCACTGCACGGCAGGTGGCGCAGAAAATCAAATCGCCGGAGCATTTGGCGGAAATCTATGCATTATATTATCGATACTATAAACGGTTGCGTGATTATCGCACAGCGCTGTTGTCATTCGAACAGGCCATCGCTATGCAGGACAGCGTGCTGGATATGGAGAAGGTGAATCGCATACAGAATGCAAGCCTTAACATTGAGCGTAACCGGCAGGAACGAAAGATGACGGAGGCTCGGCTGAAGTTGGAGCAGGAACGTGCAGCCCGTCATACAGCCCATGCCATTATTGTGTCTGTGGTCATTATTCTGATAGGTGCGCTGGTTACCTTTCTTTATACCCAACGCATTCTCCGTCGCAAGAATATGGCACTGAGACAATTGTCAGCGCTGCGTGAGAATTTCTTCACAAATATCACTCATGAGTTGCGCACGCCGCTTACGGTGATACTCGGGTTGAGTCAGGACCTGCAAGAATCAGACACGGTAGAGGTGAAGAATAAGGCTATTGCCATTCATCGCCATAGCGAGGGACTGCTTACGCTTATCAATCAGCTATTGGATATCTCGAAAGTTAAATCAGCCGTTGGGAAAGCCGACTGGAGAAGCGGTAACATCATGGCTTATCTCGCCATGGTTGTGGAAAGTTATCGTGACTATGCCCGTAGACGTAACATCGACCTCTCCTTTTTCCCAAAGGAAGAGGTAGTGATGGATTTTGTACCTGATTATGTGGGTAAGGTAATGAACAATCTTCTCTCCAACGCTTTCAAGTTCACGCCTGAATATGGCAAGGTGAGCGTAATGTCATGGCGAGGAGGAGAGAGTTTGTTTATTGATGTGGCAGATACGGGAGAGGGTATGGACAAGAAAACGCTTGATCACGTCTTCGAGCCGTTCTATCAGGGAGAGAACGGAGCGCAGCATGTGGGTACGGGTGTAGGATTAGCCCTCGTTATGCAGATTATTAAAGCCGTGGATGGAACAATTACGGTGGAGAGTACTGAAGGAAAGGGTACGGTATTCCACATCTGTGTGCCTATACAGCATACCGGTAAGCAGCAGGTGGCTGACGGAGATCTTGAAACGACCCCTCTGCTCCCGAAGGAGGAGACAGTGCTTGTTGATAATGAAGGTGAAGACATGCAATGCCGTCTGCTCGTTATAGAGGACAACCATGACATTGCCGCTTATATCGGCTCTCAGTTTGCCGACCGTTATGCCGTTTGCTACGCGGAGAATGGCAAGGTTGGACTGGAAAAGGCGTTGGACCTGATGCCCGACCTCATCATTACTGACTTGATGATGCCAGGCTTGGATGGTCTGGAGGTGTGCCGGCAGATTCGTGGAAATGAAATTACTGACCATATTCCTATTATTGTCGTAACGGCGAAGGTAACGGAAGAGGAGAAAATCAAGGGCTTGGAGGCTGGGGCCGATGCCTATCTCGCTAAACCATTCAATGCTGATGAATTACGTATGAGAGTAGAGAAAATGCTTGACCGTCATCGCCGTTTGCGCGATAAATTTGGCAATATAGCTGATGTCGCTGGCAAAGAGCACCGGCGGACGGATATGGAGCGACGTTTCCTTGCCAAAACGGTCGATTCCATTTATCACCTCTTGGACAAACGACAGTTGGATGTAAACACGCTCGCAGAGACGCTTTGCATGAGCCCTCGTCAGCTTCATCGGAAACTTGTGGCTATTACTGGCGACTCTCCTGCTACTTACATGCTGAAAATAAAGATGCAGAAGGCACGAATACTGCTTGAGACCAAACCCGGACTGACGATTGAGGACATCGCAGAACGCTGCGGCTTTGAGCATACGCCTAACTTCTATAATGCTTTTAAAAAGATGTATGGAGTCACACCTATGAATTATCGTAAAGGAAGCAGTGTTTAAACACTTGCAAGTTGCGGATACCTCCAAGTCGTTTTTGTTTTCTGAGTTTTATCAACCAATAATACAAAAAGCCGTTGCTGTCAGGAAAACTTGACGGCAACGGCTTTATTGTTTGTTGGAGGGTTAGTCGAAAATCTTGTCCCAGTCTTTCCATACCGGTTCGTAACCGAGTTCGCGGATTTCCTCAGCTACCTCAGCCGGCGTGCGCTCATCGCTAACATGGAACTGCTCCAGAGCGTCCGGAGTGCTGGTGTAACCGCCCGGCTCTGTCTTGCTGCCGGCACTCATGGAAGTGACACCGAGCTTCATCATGTTGGCGCGGAACACCGGGTTCTCGCGTGTTGAGTAGGAAATATCCACATCGTGGTCGAAGATACGGAAGGCAAACGTCAATTGTGCGAGTTCGCGGTCGGTCATCGTCACGTTCGGCTGGAAACCGCTTTCCGACGGACGCATGCGCGGGAAGTTGACGGAGTAGCGCGTTTTCCAGTATTTTTTCTGGAGATAGCGCAGGTGGTAGGCCATCATCGTCACGTCCGTGCGCCAGTCTTCCAGTCCGATGAGTACACCCATGCCGATTTTGTGGACACCGGCCTGACCCATGCGGTCATAGCCGTTAAGACGCCATTCGAAAATGGATTTCATGCCCTTCGGGTGGTAGACTTTGTAGCGGTCCTTGTGGTAGGTCTCCTGGAAGCAGACCACACCGTTCAGTCCGGCTTTCGTCAGCCGGTAATAATCCTCCGATTTCAACGGCATTACCTCGATGGAGAGGTTGTTGAAGTAGGGGCGGGCAATGTGCAGGGCGTTTTCAATGTAGTCCACGCCTGCAATGGCAGGATGCTCGCCAGTGACAATCAGCAGATTCTCAAACGGACCAAGCTTGCGGATGGCTTTGCATTCCGCTTCAATCTGGCTGTCGTTGAGAGTGGTGCGGGTGATGTCGTTGTTGTGGTTGAATCCGCAATACACGCAAAAGTTGGTGCAGGCATTGCTCAGGTAAAGAGGAATGTACATGCTGATGGTCTTGCCGAAGCGTTCCTGCGTGTACTTCATGGACAGGCGGGCCATCTCCTCGATGAAAGGAGCTGCGGCCGGCGAGATAAGTGCCATAAAGTCATCGACATCAAGATGCTCCTTGGCCAGCGCACGGCGTACGTCGGCCTCTGTTTTGGAGGCGATGCGTGCCGTCGTTTCGTCCCAATTTATTTTTTCTAATACTTCTGAAAACATTTTTCTAATTACATTGATTAATAGAAAGCCTCTTGCAGAAAGACAGCAGGGGCATTACTGCCCCCTGCTGATTATTTGCAAACGCTTTCCGACATTTTTTGAGTGATGCGCATGGCACAGAAATTCGGGCCGCACATCGTGCAGAATTTATCGTCTGCGCCCTTGCTTTCCACATAGTACTGCTTGGCACGGGCAGGGTCGAGCGACAGGTTGAACTGGTCTTTCCAGCGGAATTCGTAGCGGGCCTTGCTCATTGCGTTGTCGCGTACCTGCGCTCCGGGGAAACCTTTGGCGAGGTCGGCGGCGTGAGCGGCAATCTTGTAGGCGATTACGCCGTTGCGCACGTCTTCACGGTTAGGCAGGCTCAGGTGTTCCTTCGGTGTAACGTAGCAAATCATGGCTGTACCGAGCCATGCAATTTGCGCTGCGCCGATGGCCGACGTGATGTGGTCGTAGCCGGGTGCGATGTCGGTTGTGATAGGGCCAAGCGTATAGAACGGAGCCTCGTGGCAGGCTTGCAGTTGCTTGTCCATGTTCTCCTTGATTTTGTGCATGGGCACGTGTCCCGGACCTTCGATAATGACTTGTACGTTGTGTTTCCAAGCCTTTTCCGTCAGTTCTCCCAGTACGTCGAGTTCGAGGAACTGCGCGCGGTCGTTGGCGTCGTTGATGGAGCCCGGACGCATGCCGTCACCCAGGGAGATAGCCACGTCGTAGCGAGCCATAATCTCGCAGATTTCATCAAAATGCGTGTAGAGGAAACTCTCCTGGTTGTGGAGAGCACACCATTGCATCATGATGCTGCCTCCGCGGGATACGCAGCCCGTCAGTCGGCTGGCTGCCAGCTCTGTGTGAGCCTTGAGTACACCGGCGTGGATGGTGAAATAGTCCACACCCTGCTCGCATTGCTCGATGAGCGTGTCGCGGTAGATTTCCCATGTGAGTTTTTCCACGTTGCCGTTTACCTTTTCCAATGCCTGGTAGATAGGCACTGTACCCATCGGTACCGGGCAGTTGCGGATAATCCATTCGCGGGTCTCGTGGATGTTTTTGCCCGTAGAGAGGTCCATCAGCGTGTCACCACCCCAGTAGCAGCTCCACACAGCCTTGTCGACCTCTTCCTGGATGCCTGACGACAGCGCAGAGTTTCCGATGTTGGTGTTGAGCTTTACGGTAAATGCGCGGCCGATAATCATCGGTTCAGCTTCCGGGTGGTTGATGTTGGCCGGGATGATGGCACGGCCGGCTGCTATCTCATCGCGTACGAATTCAGGAGTGATATAGGACTCGATTCCGAGTTCCGCATTGTTGAGGTTCTCACGGATAGCCACGTATTCCATTTCGGCCGTGATGATGCCGGCTTTGGCATAGGCCATTTGCGTAATCTGGCGGCCTTCCTTGGCACGTTTCGGATTGTGGCGTACCTTGAAGCGGATTTCATCCAGTGACGTATCGGCAAGACGCATTTTTCCGTATTCCGATGTAATGCCGTCCTGTGTCTCTACATCGCCGCGGTTCTCAATCCATTGCTCGCGGATGCGGGGAATGCCCTTATTGATGTCGACTTCGACGTTCGGGTCAGTGAAAGGACCGCTCGTGTCGTTGACGTAGACCGGGTCGTTGGGATACATAACTTTCTCGCCATTTTCGATTTTTACGGTCGGCGTCAGGTTAATGCGGCGCATACCCACTTTAATCGGGAATAATTTACCGTCGATGTATACTTTCTCAGAATTGGGATATGCGTGTACGTTGATATCGGTTATTTCCATGAATAATCGTTGTTAAGTGTATGAATGTGAGTATTAGAGAAGGAAAGAAGTCAGCGGGCTGCTCGCTTCTGCGCAGTGGGAGACGGAGCCGAGACCTGCGAGGTAGGCCATGCGGCCTGCTTCAGTGGCCATTTTGAAGGCGCGCGCCATTGCAACAGGGTCGCCGGCTACGGCAATTGCTGTGTTGACAAGTACAGCATCCGCACCCATTTCCATGGCTTCGGCAGCGTGTGACGGTGCACCGAGTCCGGCATCCACTACGACAGGCACGTTGCTTTGCGCAATGATGATTTCAAGCATTTCCTTCGTTTTCAGACCCTTGTTGGTACCGATGGGAGCGCCGAGCGGCATAACTGCTGCCGTACCCACTTCCTCAAGACGTTTGCACAGTACGGGGTCTGCCTGGATGTAAGGAAGAACAACGAAGCCGAGTTTGGCAAGCTGTTCGGTTGCCTTTAGTGTCTCAATCGGGTCTGGCAACAGGTATTTCGGGTCGGGGTGGATTTCCAACTTGATGAAGTTGGTTCCGAAGCACTCGCGGGAAAGTTGGGCGGCGAGAACGGCCTCTTCCGCATTGCGTACGCCTGACGTGTTCGGTAGGAACTGTACGTGCTCACGGTTGATGTGTTTCAGCATGTCGTCGTCAGCGGCATCGCTTGTGTCGAGGCGTTTCATGGCCACGGTAATCATTTCAGATTCAGAAGCAAGGATTGCTTCCAGCATTTTTTCGTTTGACGAGAATTTTCCGGTTCCTACGAAAAGGCGGGAACTGAATTCTCTGCCTCCGATAATAAGTTTGTCCATAGTTATAGTTTTAATATCTTTTTTCAACGATTTTCTCAAGCAGTTCAATCATTTTTGAGGTTTCGGCCTTCATGTCGTCGGCGTTGATGAGGCTGCCGGAAACGGCAATACCGTCTACGCCTGCCTCCATTACTTCCTCGATGTCGTCATAAGTGATGCCACCAATGGCAACGACCGGCAGATTGATGTCGACAGCCTTTTTGCGGGCAATGATGTCGCGGTAGCCGTCGATTCCGAGTATCGGGCTTAGTTTCTCTTTTGTGGTCGTGAAACGGAACGGGCCGAGACCGATGTAATCAATGTCGAGGTGGCGGATAGCCTCGATGTCCTCGAACGTGTTGGCAGTGGCGCCGATGATGAATTCCTCGCCGAGAAATTCACGGGCCTCCGTCAGCGGCATGTCGTTTTTGCCGAGGTGCACACCGTCAAGTTCCAACTCCTTGGCGATGTCGACATAGTCGTCGATAACGAGGATGCACTCATTCTCCTTGCAGATTTCCTTGGCTTCCTTCGCTACGGCGATAATTTCCTCGCGGGGAGCGTTCTTCATGCGGAGCTGTACCCACTTGCAGCCACCTTCTACGGCCTGACGTATCTGGTCGAGGATAGGAAGCTTGTCGGTAGGATGTGTGATGAATTGTAACATAGATTTATTTGGATTTTAGGATTATTGATTCTATTCTGTTTTCGAATTCGTCAGAAGGCATTTCCTCAAACAGGTAGCCCAGAAACGCCACGCCTCCGAATCCGATTTCGCGGAGCATCCCGATGCGTTCGGCGGTGATGCCGCCAAGTGCCACCACCTGTTCTGAAGGAAGCATGTCCCAATGGCGCAACTCCTCCAAAGAGAATCTGGATTGGTAGCCTTGCTTGCAGATGCTGTCGAAAATGGGGCTGAGAAAAACATAGTCGCATTCCGTTATTGCTTTTTCAGTCTCTTCCATGCTGTGGCATGAGCGGCTGACGTTGCCGGTGAAGCCTTGTGGTCGTTGGGGATTCCGGGCATTCAGGTGTATGCCTCCCAGTCCGTATCTACGAGCCAGATGATGAAAGTCGTTGAGTTTCAGGTGGCGATAGTAGCGAGAGGGGATGGATTCGATGAAACGGCACATCTCAGCCTCGTTCATCTGCGGTTTGCGCAAATGCACGAAGTCGAAACCGGCATCTATCAGTCGGCCGATGCGTTGAACCTCATCGGGCAGACTCTTTTCCGGTGTGATGGCAATCAGTTTAAGTCCCATCGGGTTATCCTCCATAAAAGGCCTTGATGATGAGGATGGCATCACCGTCGGCAAGTTGAGCAGTGCTCCATTCGGTTTTAGCTACGACACGGTTGTTGACGGCAACGGCAATTCCCGATGCGTCAACTTTTTGCATTTCAATGAATTGAGCAACAGTTGTGCCGTCTTCTATTTGAAGGGTAGTATTGTTGAATTTTACTGAAATCATATTTTTCTGAGTTTTTGCGGGTTAAAGAAATGATTGAGAGGTCCGTGGCCTTCGCCTGTCCTTACGTCAGCACCGGCTTCCAGTCCGCTCTGCAGATACTGCTTGGCAAGTCCGACCGCCTCGGTCATGGGATGGCCGAGAGCAAGATAGGAGGCAATGGCTGAGGAAAGAGTGCAACCGGTGCCGTGCGTGTTCCGGGTGTCGATGAAACGTCCGTTGTAGCAGTGTTCCTCCAACGTGTCCGCAGCGAAGAGGTGGTCAGTCATGGCAGCGTCGGAGAAATGTCCGCCTTTGATGAGCACGTAGCGGCAGCCGCTTTTTAAGATGCGGCGGGCAGCCTCGACGGTAGATGCGTGGTCAAGGATACTGATGCCGGCGATGTGCTGCGCCTCAAACCGATTGGGTGTAACGACCGAGGCAAGCGGCATCAGGTCACGGCAAAGCGTTTCGATGGCGTCATCGCTGATGAGCTTGCTGCCCGATGTGGAAATCATCACCGGGTCGAGGACAATATGCTGTGGCGCATAGAAGCGTAGCCGGTCGGTTACGGTCTGTATGATTTCTTTCGAAAAAAGCATGCCGATTTTGACGGCTACGGGTTTCAGGTCGGAAAACACGGCGTCAATCTGTTTGCCGACGATTTCAGGGTCGATGCCCTGGATGCCGGTTACGCCGAGAGTGTTCTGCGCGGTGATGGCAGTGATAGCCGTTGTCGCGAAGACCCCGATTGCCGACATGGTTTTTATGTCGGCCTGAATACCTGCGCCTCCTCCAGAGTCGGAGCCGGCGATGGAAAGTACGGTTGGATATTTCATAAGCGTCCTGTCCTGAATTGTTGTCAATAAATGAGCAGATGCATTTTTTGCATCAGTGTTCAGAAACAGAAGGAGGCTTGGAAATGGAAAAGAATGGTCACAATCCCTGCGCCGGCATTATCCGTATCAGGTTCGGAGGGTATAATCTCAGCCATTGTTCGGCACCCCTTTGTTTCAATGTTGCAAATATAGTGAAAGGCGAGAGCAGTGACAAAAGAAAACGCAGTTTTCTGATTGGGCAATGCCGAGCCGCTTCCTATATTGTGCAAATATATAAAAAACTTTTTGTGATATTGCATGGCTTTACGAAAATTTGTATCTTGCGCAATATACTTTTTAATTTATTATCCATGAGAATGAAACATAGTTGGCTGAAGTTATGGCTGCTGCTTCTTCTGGCACTTGTTTTTTTTGTTTTTGTAGCTGCATTTGATGATATACGGATATTCGGCCGCCCGTTGGCCAAATTGGATTTAAGTGCGTTTGAAACGGTTGATACAGAGAAAACGGAACAAATTGTTCAGAAAGAGGGGAATGTACCTGTTGTGACAAAGCCGGTGGAGGCTGATACATTGCCGAAAGTGATACTTTTTATCGGGGATTCCATGCTGGAAGGCCTCTCGCCACGGTTTGCCGCCTATGCGGAGAAGAACGGACACACATTATATTCGGTTATCTGGTACGGCTCAACGACAGAGAAATGGGCTAAGTCGCACCGTTTGTCAGACTATATAGCCAAGTGCAAGCCGGATTACGTTGTCGTTTGTCTGGGTGGAAACGAGTTGTTCATCCGCGACATCGAGCGACAGCGTGCTCCCTATGTGGAAACGATTCTGAAAGAGATTGGCGGATTGCCGTATGTTTGGATTGGTCCGCCCAACTGGAAGCCGGATACGGGTATCAACCGGTTGATTGAAAGCAAGGTGAAAGACGGGTGTTTCTTCGAGTCTCAGCATCTGACACTTGACCGTGCCTCCGACGGAGCACATCCGACACGTGAGGCTGCTGCCCAGTGGATGGATTCAGTGGCCAATTGGATTGTCAAGCGTTCGGCTGTGCCTGTGCGGCTTGACAAGCCTGCGAAAATGTCGGGAAAAGCGAAGCGGGTTTTTGTTCACACCCCTGAAGAGTGATTTTTTAGAATAGGAAACTGCCATGGACGGAATACTCGGATATTTTTTTTCTTATGACCCGGCAGCTCCCGTGTCGGTTGTGAGCCTGTGGTTTTGGATGGCGATGCTTGTCGTTCTGCCTGCCTATTTTTTGATTTGCCGGCGACGGGCCGCGATGCTTTCGTTTGTCACACTGTTCAGCCTTTTCTTTGCTTATAAGGCAGGAGGGTGGTGTGTGACCGTATTGCTTGGGAAAATTGTTGTTGATTGGTTGCTTGCCAACTGGTTGCAGTCGCTTTCTGTCCGGCGGCAACGACGGACGTTGCTCGCTGTGGCGATAACGTTGTCGGTAGCCACTTTAGCTGTGTTCAAATATGCCGGTTTTGCTGCCTCACTGTTTGCTTTCGATTGGAGTAAGGTCGATTGGGTGGTGCCGGTCGGCATTTCGTTCTATACGTTCCGTTCTGTCAGCTATCTCGTCGAGGTTTACAGAGGGACGGTGCCTCCTCGGGTTACTCTGCTGGAGTATGCTTTCTACTTGTCCTATTTTCCGGCGTTGATGGCCGGTCCGATAGTGCGGGCTGATGTGTTTTTGGGGCAGTTGCGACTGCCGGTGAGGATAACGCGCCGTAAACTTTATTCCGGCCTTTGGCTCGTCTTGCTGGGATTGCTGAAGAAATCGGCGATTGCCGACTATCTGGGACAGTTCAATTCATTAGTGTTTGACAATCCGTCGGGATATAGCGGATTGGAAAACTTGCTGGCATTGCTGGGCTACGGGGCGCAGATATATTTTGATTTCTCCGGCTATTCGGATATGGCTATCGGTCTTGGCCGGGTGATGGGCATTGACCTGGGTGTCAACTTCCGTACACCTTACAAGTCGCGTAATATTGGCGATTTCTGGAGGCGTTGGCACATCTCGTTGTCCTCATGGCTGCGTGACTATATTTATATACCGCTCGGCGGAAGCCGCAACGGTCGTGCCAGAATGGTTATGGCGCTGATGGTGACGATGGTTGTGGGTGGTATCTGGCATGGTGCCGGCTGGGGATTTATTCTCTGGGGATTTATGCATGGCCTGGGGTTGGTGGTTCATAAACTGTTTCTTGCCCGGCGGAAGACCGACGAGAGGCGTTGGCGCCGCTGGTTGTCGGTCGCTGCCACGTTTTGTTTTGTCACGGTTTTGTGGCCGTTCTTCCGAGCCTCCGATTTCTCACAGGCGGTTGAGATGTTGAGAAAAATAGCCGTTGATGTAGACTTCTCCTTCATGCTTGCCTTTTGGGCAGAGCGCAGTCTGTGGGTGGTCGTTTTCCTGTTGGCCTATGTCCTGATTTTTTTACCGACATCGTTTGGCGAAAAGGCGGAGAAGGGTTTTATCAAGCTGCCGTGGCTGGTGAAGTTGTTGCTGATTCTTGTCATTGTGCAGACGGTGCTGGAGTTGGGCACAGAATCGGTGGCTCCATTCATTTATGCCAATTTTTAGAAAAGATACAAATACAAAAAACGGGACAACCGTAGCGGCCAGAGGTCGCGGGTTGTCCCGTTTGATTTATGGGAGCGCGCAGAGCGTGCTTTGTTTTAGTTGCGGAAGACGAACGTTGCGTCATCGTCCGTGTCGATGGTGATGGCTCGTTCGCTTGTCACGTTACCGGCCAGGATGTTCTTCGACAAGCGGTTGAGAATCTCACGCTGGATGACACGCTTGACAGGACGTGCGCCGAATTCCGGGTCGAATCCTTCTTCAGCGAGCAGCGTAAGCGCGCGGTCGGTGATGTTCAGCTCGATACCGTTGGAAGCAAGCATCCGTTTTGCAGCGTTGATTTGCAGAGCGACGATTTGCTTGATTTCCTCCTTGTTGAGCGGCGTGAACATGATGATTTCGTCGATACGGTTGAGGAATTCCGGACGGATGTTGGATTTCAGCATTTCCAGAACGGCATTCTTCGTGCTTTCCACGACTTGGTCATGGTTGGCCTCCGTCATTTTCGAGAAATTATCACGGATAAGCTGTGAGCCCATGTTGGAAGTCATCACGATAATCGTGTTCTTGAAGTTGACGGTACGTCCCTTGTTGTCGGTCAGTCGGCCGTCATCGAGAACTTGCAGCAGGATGTTGAACACATCGGGGTGAGCCTTCTCAATTTCATCGAACAGAACGACAGAGTACGGTTTGCGGCGTACAGCCTCCGTCAATTGACCGCCTTCCTCGTAACCTACGTATCCGGGAGGAGGACCGATAAGACGTGACACCGAGAATTTCTCCTGATATTCGCTCATATCGATACGTGTCATCATATTCTCATCGTTGAACAGATAGTCGGCCAGTGCCTTTGCAAGCTCTGTCTTACCGACACCCGTCGTACCGAGGAAGATGAATGAGCCGATAGGACGGTGCGGGTCGTTCAGGCCGGCACGGCTACGGCGTACGGCATCGGCGATGGCTGAGATGGCCTCGTCCTGACCGATGACACGGCGGTGAAGCTCTTCTTCCAGATGCAGCAGTTTCTCTTTCTCGCTCTTGACCATTTTGGAGACTGGAATACCCGTCCAGCGGGAAACGATGTCGGCAATATCGTCGGCGTCCACTTCCTCCTTAATGAGTTGCTTGTCGCCTTGCATGTCGTGAAGCTGTTCCTGCAGACGGTGGTTCTCATCCTCTTTCGATTTGATTTTCGAATAGCGGATTTCAGCCACTTTGGCGTAATCACCGTCGCGTTCGGCACGGTCGGCCTCGAAACGCAGCTCCTCAATGTCGATTTTATTTTGCTGAACCTTATTGATGAGCTCTTTCTCGGCTTTCCATTTGGCCATATAGGTTGATTCCTCTTCGCGGAGATGAGCCAACTGCTTCTCGATTTCCTTCACCTTCTCCTCTTCGCCTTCTTCGCGCTTGATAGCCTCACGCTCGATTTCGAGCTGGGAGATACGACGGATGATTTCATCGAGAGCCTGCGGCACAGAGTCAATCTCGATACGCAGTTTGGAAGCAGCCTCGTCAATCAGGTCGATGGCCTTATCCGGCAGGAACCGGTCGGTGATGTAGCGTTCGGAGAGCTGTACGGCTGCAATGATGGCCTCGTCGAGAATTCTCACCTTGTGGTGGTTCTCGTAGCGCTCTTTCAGACCACGGAGGATGGCGATGCTGCTGGCTTCGTCAGGCTCGTTAATCATGACAATCTGGAAACGGCGTTCGAGAGCCTTGTCCTTCTCGAAATATTTCTGATATTCATCGAGAGTCGTGGCACCGATGCTGCGCAGGTCGCCACGGGCAAGCGCCGGCTTCAGAATGTTGGCTGCATCCATTGCGCCTTCGCCTTTTCCGGCTCCGACAAGCGTGTGAATCTCATCGATGAAGAGGATGATTTCACCGTTGCTTTTCGTCACCTCGTTGACGATGGCCTTCAGACGTTCCTCAAATTCACCTTTATATTTTGCACCGGCAACGAGCGCGCCCATGTCGAGCGAGAACAGTTGCTTGGTTTTCAGGTTCTCCGGCACATCGCCTCTGACGATACGCTGGGCCAGACCTTCGGCAATGGCCGTTTTACCAGTACCCGGCTCACCGACGAGGATAGGGTTGTTCTTCGTACGGCGGCTCAGAATCTGCAGTACACGGCGGATTTCATCGTCACGGCCGATGACCGGGTCGAGTTTGCCGCTACGGGCTCTTTCGTTGAGGTTGATGGCGTACTTTGCCAGTGCGTTGTAGGATTCCTCCGCGCTCTGACTGTCGGCCTTCGCACCCTTACGCAGCTCGCGGATGGCAGCGTCGATGCCTGATTCCGTAAGTCCTGCATCCTTCAGAATTTTAGAAGCCTCGCTGTTGACTTTGAAAAGGGCACGGAAGATGCCTTCGATGGCAACGTATTCATCGCCCATCTTCTTGCTTTCGTCAATGGCCTTCAGCAATACTTCGTTGGAGGTACGCGACAGATAGGGTTCTCCGCCGCTTACTTTCGGAAGTGAAGTCATCGCCTTTTTCAGTTGCATGTCGATTAACGACCAGTCAGCACCTAACTTCTGGAAAATGAACTTCACGACCGATTCGCCTTTCATCATAAGTGCACTCATCAGGTGTACCGGCTCAATGGCTTGGTTGCCGTTGCCCGTTGCAATCTGCACCGCCTGCTGGATGGTTTCTTGCGATTTGATTGTAAAGTTGTCGAAATTCATAATATATAGTTTTATTAGTTATTATTTGCAATGTCAATCTGCCTCTTAATTTGCAAGAAGTATGCCACAACCTGTCAGACTTGACATTTCGTCAGATATCTGGATAGTCGTTGGAACGGTTTTCGGAGGCAAAAAATGGTGGCTGCCGATTTTGTATTACGGTCGGTTTTTAGTAACTTTGCAGGCTACTAAACAAACGATGAATAATGGACTTTCAACTGCAAAAAGAAGCTGAGAACAGCAATGCGAGAGCCGGGTTGATTACCACGGATCACGGTACAATTGAGACCCCGATTTTCATGCCGGTAGGAACTGTCGGTTCTGTCAAAGCTGTCCACTTTCGGGAGCTGGAAACTGACATAAAGGCACAAATCATATTAGGAAATACCTATCATCTTTACCTCCGTCCGGGTATCGAGATTCTGGAAAAGGCAGGAGGCCTTCATAAATTCAACGGATGGAAACGTCCGATTCTGACGGATAGCGGCGGTTTCCAGGTGTTCTCGCTTTCCTCCAACCGAAAATTGAAGGAGGAGGGTGCTTATTTCCGTTCGCATATCGACGGGTCGAAACACTTGTTTACCCCGGAAGGTGTGGTCGACATTCAGCGGTCAATCGGTGCCGACATTATGATGGCGCTTGATGAGTGTCCGCCGGGTGATTCCGACTACCGCTATGCCCGCAAGTCGCTCGACTTGACGTTGCGCTGGCTGAAAAGAGGCTGGGACCGTTACTGCTCGACCGAAGGCAAGTACGGATACCGTCAGACGTTTTTCCCGATTGTGCAGGGATGCGTCTATCCGGATTTGCGTAAGGAGTCGGCCCATTTCGTTGCGGATTTGGGTGCTGACGGCAATGCTATCGGTGGTCTGGCTGTGGGAGAGCCGACAGAGAAGATGTATGAGATGATTGAGGTCGTCAACGAGATTCTTCCTGCCGATAAGCCTCGTTATCTGATGGGGGTGGGAACGCCTGCCAATATCTTGGAGGCAATCGACCGCGGTGTGGACATGATGGACTGCGTGATGCCTACGCGCAACGGCCGTAACGGCATGCTCTTTACTAAAAACGGTATTATGAACATGCGCAATAAGAAATGGGCCGATGATTTCAGCCCGATAGAGGAGGATGGTGCCTCAGAGGTTGACCGTCTGTATTCAAAGGCTTATTTGCGTCACTTGTTTGTGAGTCAGGAGATTCTGGCCATGCAGATTGCCTCTATCCATAACCTGGCATTCTATCTGTGGCTCGTTGGAGAGGCTCGCAAGCATATCCTTGCCGGTGATTTCAAACCGTGGAAAGAAGAAATGGTCATAAGGGTAACCCAACGATTATGAAAAAATTCAACTTAGGGCTGAAGACTCTTGACCTGTACATTATCAAGAAGTTTCTTGGCACATACGTTTTTGCCATCGTACTGATTCTTGCCATTATCGTGATGTTTGACATCAACGAGAAATTGGACAATTTCATGCGGGCTCCGTTGTCTGCCACTATCTTTGACTATTATGTCAACTTCCTGCCGTACATGGCCAATCAGTTCAGTCCGCTGTTTACGTTTATCGCCGTGATTTTCTTCACGTCGAAACTGGCTGAGAATTCAGAGATTATCGCCATCCTGTCAAGTGGAGTAAGTTTCAACCGGTTGCTGAGGCCGTATCTGATTTCGGCGGCAATCATCGGACTTTTTTCCTTTACGCTCGATGCGTTTGTCATTCCGCCGGCCAATGTGAAGCGTATCAACTATCAGAACCAGTATGTCAGAAACAAGGCTGTTGAGTATGGTGTTGATATTCAATTGAAGGTGGCAGCCGATGAGATTGCCTACATGTCGCGTTTTGACAACCGTTCGAAGGCGGCCTACAATTTCTCTCTGGAGAAGTTTGAGGATAAAGAGCTGAGGTCGCGCCTGACGGCGACGGTTGCCGTTTATGACACGCTCTATCGCTGGACGCTGAAAAATTACATGATACGCGATTTTAAGGGAATGAAGGAGACTATCCGTACGGGTAGCAGTCTGGATACCATTATCCCGATTGAGCCACGCGATTTCCTTATTGCCGAGAACGACCATGAGAAGATGACGACTCCGGAGCTGAAGGAGTACATTGACCGTCAGCGGGAGCGTGGTGTGGCGAATATCAAGGGATTTGAGATTGAGTACGAGAGGCGTTTTGCCATGACGGCTGCCGCCTTGATTCTGACCGTAATCGGTATGTCGCTTTCTTCGAAGAAGCAGAAGAGCGGTATGGGACTTAATATCGGTATCGGTCTGTTGCTCAGTTTCTCCTATATTATGTTTATGACGGTGACTTCCACCTTTGCGCTTTCCGGCCTTGCTTCTCCGCGTATAGCCATGTGGATTCCAAATATGCTTTATCTGATTATCGGTATTTTCCTCTACCGTAGGGCAACCCACTGATAAATGTAAAGTAACTACCAATCGAAATAACGGCGGCCGCAGTTCCTGCAATTGTCAGGATGCGGCCGCCGTTGTTTTGTTCATGGGTTGGAAGAATTGAATGTGATGGCCTCCATATTGGTATGTAAAAAAGACACCCGGAAGTTTTGCTTCCGGGTGTCTTTTGTTATGGAGTCCCTTTGGGGGATTAGAACCACTTCATGTAAGCGAAGCTCTGGCGGTGTGCCAAATTCTCGTTCTTCGGATAGATGCGGAATCCGAATTGGAATTGTCCTGAGTTGGCAATTTCGTGGTCAAACTCGTAGGTAACAATATCACCTTCACGGGCAACTTCCTTGAATTGGTAGCGGTTGTGGTAAGTCTTGTTGCCTTCGCTGACTTTGTAAGCCACGGCTTCAACGCCGATTGAGTCTGCCAAACCGTTAGTGTTGATTTTTGCAGTTAGTCTGTAACGGTCGCCGAATGCGTTGATGCTGCTGTCCATCGGAGAGAATTCAACAACTTGAACACCGTCCCAATGTGCCACGAAGTTTTCCTTCCATGCAACGAGTTCTTTCGCCTTTGCATAGTTGTTTTCTTTCAAAGTGGCAGCGTAAGCACCTTCTTTTGCGTAGAAGCGGTTGATATAGTCGTCAATCATACGCTTCATTGTGTAGTTAGGCGCGATGTGAGCGATAGAGTTCTTGATGTATTGAATCCATTCCGGTGAGTAACCCTTGGAGTTCTTTGCGAAATACAACGGAATGATTTCGTTCTCGAGCATAGAGTAGATAGTCGCAGCGTCGAGTTGGTCTTGTTGGCCTTGGTCAGTGAATGTGCGCTTGTCAGTCAATGCCCAACCTGCACCTTCGCGGTAACCTTCATACCACCATCCGTCAAGGACAGAGAAGTTGAGGACACCGTTCATTTCGGCCTTCTCACCGGATGTACCGGATGCTTCCAACGGACGTGTCGGAGTGTTCAACCAGATATCTACACCTGATACAAGACGCTTAGCAAGAGTCATATCGTAGTTTTCGAGGAAGATAATCTTACCGAGGAACTGCGGCATGCGAGAGATGCGGACGATGTTCTTGATGAGGTCCTGACCTGCGCCGTCAGCCGGGTGAGCCTTACCAGCGAATACGAATTGTACAGGGAACTTCTCGTTGTTGACAATCTTAGCCAAGCGGTCGAGGTCGGTGAAGAGCAGGTGCGCACGCTTGTAAGTAGCGAAGCGGCGAGCGAAACCGATGATCAACGCGTTCGGGTTAATCTTGTCGATGATTGTCATGATGCTTGAAGGGTCACCTTGATTCTTCAACCAAGTTTCCTTGAATTCACGTTTTACGTAGTTGATGAACTTGTGCTTCAAAGCAACGCGGATGTTCCAGATGTCCTCTTCCTTAGCTTTCAGGATAGGAGCCCAAGTGGCTTCTTCTGATTGCTTGTTCATGTAGTCCGGACCGAAAGTCTTAGCGTAGTATTCCTTCCATTCAGAAGCAGCCCATGTCGGCATGTGTACACCGTTTGTTACATAAGAAACGTGTGACTCTTCCGGAGCGTAGCCTTTCCATACACCTTGGAACATGCGCTTAGACACTTCACCGTGAAGCCAGCTTACACCGTTGGATTCTTGGCAAGTGTTGAGGGCGAATACGCTCATTGAGAAGCGTTCGTTGGTATCCGGATTCTCACGACCCATGTTCATGAGGTCAGACCAGGAAATACCGAGTTTTGCAGGGAACTCGCCCATGTATTTTCCGAAGAGGCTTTCTTCGAAATAGTCGTGACCGGCAGGTACCGGAGTGTGAACAGTGTAGAGACCTGTAGCCTTTACCATTTCGAGAGCAACCTCGAACGGGAGCTTCTCGTTCTGAACGTACTCAACGAGACGTTGGAGGTTAAGAAGAGCGGCGTGGCCTTCGTTGCAGTGGTAGAGTTGAGTGTTGATGCCAAGGGCACGGAGCATGATGACACCACCGATACCGAGCAGGTACTCCTGCTTGATGCGGTTTTCCCAGTCACCACCGTAGAGTTGGTGAGTGATGAAACGGTCGAACTCTGAGTTGAGCTTGTTGTCGCTGTCGAGCAGGTAAAGTTTCACACGACCTACATTCACGCGCCATACGTTGCAGTAGACGATGCGGCCCGGGTAAGGAACCTCGAGCAACATTGGAGTTCCGTCTGCGTTGAGAACCGGCTCAACAGGAATTTGGTTGAAGTCCTGAGTGTGGTACTCAGCGATTTGCTGGCCTTCCATTGAAAGCGTTTGGTCGAAATAACCATAGCGGTAGAGGAAGCCGACAGCTGTCAAATCAACGCAAGAGTCGGATGCTTCTTTGATGTAGTCACCGGCGAGAACGCCAAGACCACCTGAGTAGATTTTGAGCGCGCTGCAAAGACCGTATTCCATGCTGAAGTAGGAGATGGAAGGAACGTCCTTGCGGAACGGTTTGCTCATATATTCCTTAAATTCTTTGTAGACTGCGTCCAGTCGTGCAAGATACGCTTTGTCGTTGGCGAGTTCGTTGTAGCGGTCAAGGTTGACTCTGTGCAACAGCATCACCGGGTTTTCGCCGGTAGCACGCCAAAGGTCGGCGTCAATATCATGGAACAGTCTTTTTGCTTCGCTATTCCAAGACCACCATACGTTGCGTGAAAGTTCATCAAGGTTTTTCAGTTTAGCAGGCAATTCTGCATGAACAGTGACATCTCTCCAAATGGGAGCATTTGTGTTACTGACGTTAAATTTCATAATGTTAAAATTAAGTTAGTCATTTGCCTGTCGGCAAAATTATTTGTGTCTGTTATTTTCAATAGCCAGGCTGTAGGCTTCGTCGTAGTATCCAATAAACTGTTTCCATTCAGATTTCTTGGATGTTGCTACAGCTGCATTGCTCATCGCTTTGGCAACGGCTGCCTTTGCATTGATGAGTTCAAGAATACATTGCGCTGTTTCGTTGACAGCGTCTGCATAGTTTGAATCGGTACGAGTTACGACCCGTACGCCGCAATTTTCGAAAGAGTTGTCAAATTCTGACAGTATCCATTGTCCGAATCCGGCCAGATTGGTTGTGATGGTCGGTACTCCGAATGCAATTCCTTCATGTGGAGTGTAGCCCCAAGGTTCATAATAGGAGTCGAATACCGCTGCATCAAATCCGGGCAGGAGTTCGTAATAGCTTTTGTTGAAAATTCCGTCATTACCGTTGAGGTAGCAAGGTACGTAGATGGTGCATACCGTGTCATCTTCCTCATTGTGCATTCCAAGCCATTCCAATTTGTTGAATATGGCATCTCCCGCAGGGTCATGGAGCACATGAGTCAGGTTGGGGTGTTCCAACGCCGTAGCCGGCTTGACTCCGGCTTCCAATCGTTCCTGAAGTTCCGGACGAGGTCCGTCTGACCAGGAAGGAACAAGGATGAAGGCGATGGCCTGACGCTTGTCTGCACCCCGATGGTTGTGGCGCAAAGTGTTGACAGTGTCGATAAACATATCCAACCCCTTGTTTCTGAATTCATTCCGGCCGGCAGTGACAAACAGGAATGTATTTTTGGGAAATGTTCTTCCTGTCAGTTTCTCAGCTGTATTGAGCAGGGCCTCACGGGCATTGTTGCGTGCTGCAGGGAAATCCTTGCGAGCCGGAACAAATGCACGCTCGAAGCCATTGGGCGTAACCAACGGGCGGATTTCGAGCAGTTGCTCACACTCGTCAGCCGTAATTTTGCTTACGGTCGTGAAGCAGTCGGCATTGTGAGCCGCGGCTTTCTCCAGCGAGTGCTTTGACTGCATGTTCAATTCGGCAGCCATTTGGTCGCCGTTGTAGCCCTTGAGGTAGTCATAGAGTGGTTTATTGTTTCCACAGATGCTGCGGCCGATGCTGGTGGCATGAGTGGTAAATACGGTAGCGATATAGGGCGCATGTGCCTTCAGGTAGAGCAGTCCCATGCCGGTCGTCCACTCGTTGAAGTGAGCGATGACGCAGTCGTTGCCTTTGGCCATGTATGTCGCGCAGCTTTCCATTACCATGGCAGCTGCCAGTGCAAATGCGCAGCCTTCGTCGTAGTCTCCGTAGGCATGGAGTGAATCAACGCCGAATTTTTCCCACATTTCAGCATAAAAAGTGTCTTTATGTGCGTATAGCGAGTCAAATTTTACGAGGATGGCAATCGGTTCTCCAGGTATGTCCCATCGTCCAATGCGGATTTTGATTCCATAGGGAAGACTGGGATTCCAGCCTTTCAGTAAATCGTCTGCTTCTTTAAAGAATGGTGATGGGTTTTCGCTTGACCAGACATCTGGTCCGATGAAGATAAGCTTAGAGCCGAATTGTTTGCTCAGCACTTTTGCTTTTGTGGAGAGAACGGTGTAGATTCCGCCGACTTTATTGCATACTTCCCAACTTGTTTCGAATAGTATTGTAGGTTTACAAATGTGTTTAGACATAATAAATAACTAATCTCATTTATTTTGTGGTACAAAGGTACATAATTAATTTCATTCTCTTACCCCGATTTGCAAAAAAATCTTACTGTGTATGAAAAAATTAAACGATGAAAGTTGCCTGTTCAGCAGGAAGCTTTCATCGTTATATGTGAAAATTTGTACCGGATAATTAGTCGTTTTTCTTTTCTTTGACGATAGCGACAGATGCGGCACCTGCAATCAAAAGTACACCTGCAAGAACGAGCATGTTTACTTCAGGAGCGAGGCCGTGAGCCGGTGTGAACATTGCCAGAATCGTGCCACCCAAGGCTGCTGCGACGATTTGCGGCACGCAGATGGTACCGTTGAACAGACCCAGGTAAGTGCCCATATGGGAACCGGAAAGTGAGTTGGTCAAAATCGTGAACGGAAGGGCGAGCATGGCAGCCCAGGCGCATCCGATGAGCAGGAATGAGATGAACAGCATGTACTGGTCATGGATGAAATAGACGGAAATGAAGCCGACCGCACCAATCAACAGGCTGACAACGTAGGCCACTTTGCGGTTCTTGAACATCGGAATCATTATTGCCCAAAGTACGGAGCCGATAGCTTGTACGGCGAAAAGTACGCCCACCCAGTCTCCGGCTGTCTGGTATTCGATGGATTTTGTATCAAGGACGACTTTTCCGCCGGCTTCAATTACCGGTGTGTCGAATACGTTGGCGGCAATGGAGCCGTTGGTGTAGGTCCACATGAACATGAAGGCTGCCCAGCAGAAGAATTGAACCAAACCAACTGTCCAGAATGCAGATGGAGCATTCTTCAGAAGTACGAATATATTGGCTTTCTCCTCTTTCTCTTCCTTGATGCCGTGGAATTCAGCATATTCGTGAGGTGGCATTTCCTTGACTTTTACGCTGGTGTAGACAACGCAGCCGATAAGGATAAGGGCGCCGATGTAGAAAGAATAGATGACGGAGTCGGGGACGACGCCGGCAGGTGCTACGTTCTTAATGCCGATATAGGCGAAGAAAATCGGGAAGAGGTAACCGACAAGGCTTCCTGCATTGCACAGAAAACTTTGAATAGAATAGGCCAGGCCTTTCTGCTTCTCGTTGACCATATCGCCCACCAGCATTTTAAACGGCTGCATAGCCATGTTGATGGATGTGTCGAGAAACATCAGTGCGAACAGTCCGAAAATCATGGCTGCGCTGACCGTAAGGCCGAAACTTCCGGCATTGGGGAGCATGCACATCACAATTACGGCAACCAGGGCGCCGATAAACAGGTAGGGGATACGGCGGCCGAAGCGACACCAGGTGCGGTCGCTCAATATGCCTACTATCGGTTGGATAAGGATACCCATAAGAGGTGGGAGAATCCAGAAATAACTTAAATCGTGGGGGTCTGCTCCAAGTGTGGAGAAGATACGGCTGATGTTGGCGCTCTGAAGCGCGTATGCGATTTGTACGCCGAAAAATCCAAAACTAAGGTTCCAAAGCTTCCAAAAGCCTAAATCGGGTTTAGCTTTCATGTTTATTAAATTTTAATAGTGCAACATACTTAAGTGAATATAAACAACGAATAACGGCCATAAGGCGCATAGTTATTCTGGGCAAAGATAGTATAATTTGGCCGTATTGCAAAACAAAATTTATCTTTGAGGGTGAGTTTTTTAGTTGTAATAACTGAAAGTTATGGGTGATAAATATTTTTGAATTGACAAGTCGGAGATAATACTATAACTTTGTGGCAGAAAAAATCAAACGAGAAAAAATATGTCAGCATTTGAGAAAAAAAACAGAGCAAACACGCTACATGGCATTTTGTTGATAGCCTTATTTTCCTGCGCGGCGTTTTACATTGCAGAGATTCCGGTTGTAAAGGCGATGTCTTTCAGTCCGTTGATTGTAGGTATCATTTTAGGTATGATTTATGCCAACAGTTTGCGTAACCGTTTGCCCGAGACGTGGGTGCCGGGAATTAAGTTCTGTACGAAGCAGATATTACGGGCGGGTATCGTCCTTTACGGATTCCGTCTTACGTTGACTCAGGTGGCGGAAGTGGGAATTCCGGCGGTGGTTGTCGATTCAATCATTGTTGCCGGTACAATCTTCCTCGGTATCTGGTTCGGACGATTGCTGAAAATGGATAAGGATACGGCGTTGATGACGGCTACCGGCAGCTCCATTTGCGGTGCGGCTGCGGTGCTGGGTGCGGAACCTGTGGTGAAGTGCGAGAGCCATAAGACGGCGATTGCCGTTTCAACAGTCGTGATTTTCGGAACGTTGTCCATGTTCCTCTATCCGATTATGTATCGCACGGGCTTACTTGACGGTCTGACAGACACGGAGGTGGCTATCTATACGGGCAGCACACTGCACGAAGTGGCTCACGTAGCCGGTGCGGGTAATGCGATGGACCCGACTGATGCGCTCGGTATTGCCGGTACGGCGACGATTACGAAGATGATTCGTGTGATGATGCTCGCTCCGGTACTGGTGATTATGGGCTTTGCTCTTGCCGGCAGCCGACGGAAGGAGTCGGGCGCGAAAGCAGAGAAAGGTAAGATTACAATTCCTTGGTTTGCATTCGGCTTCATTGCGATTATCGGTGTCAACTCTTTACCCCAATATCTTACGGGTGCACCTACGGTGAAGGATATTCCGTTGAACGGTGTGATTGAGCATATCGATACTTTCATGCTCACGATGGCGATGACCGCTCTTGGAACGGATACCAGCTTTGACAAATTTAAGAAAGCAGGAGCGAAGCCTTTCGTATTGGCACTGATGCTCTATGTGTGGCTGGTCGTAGGCGGATATCTCTTGGTGAAATATCTGGTGCCGGTTTTGGCATAACAGCCGATGGGGCATAATAAATAAAAGGCCGGGGTTAAACCTCGGCCTTTTTCGTTTTCAGACGATTTCGGATGAAGTTGGCAAAGTTAGCCACTTGCGGAATTCCTGAGCCTTGGTTGAAAGCAAGGCTGAACTGTCGTTTCATGATGAAATCTCCTTCAATCTCAACAATGCGGAATGTGCCGTTCTGCAACTCTCTTGTGATGGAGAGGATGGAGACAAGTCCCAGGCAGTTAGGGCTGTGGCGGAGATAGGATTTGATGCTTTCCGTGCTGCCGAGTTGCAGTTTTATGTGCAGGTCGGACAACTTTATTTTATGGGCAAGGAGGGCTTGCTCAATCACATCGAGTGTTCCCGACCCATATTCGCGCAGTACGAGCGGAATTTCGTGCAGGCTATGCAGCGGAATTTCCTCGGGAAGACTGCTGTCGGTCCGTGCTACCGCAACGATTTCATCCGACAGAAAATCTTCGTAGCGTATTTCCGGAATGCGGATTACGCCCTCGACAAGACCCAGGTCGATGTCATGGTTGACGAGCGCCTGCTCGATGTTGCGGGAGTTGGCGTCGAGCAGCGATACTTTTATCTGCGGATAGCGTTCGTTGAATTTGGCCAGTATTTCCGGCAGAACATATTGTGCTATTGTCGTACTTGCACCCAGACGCAGCTCTCCGTTGTATTTGTTGTTGAGCAGGTTCATGTCGTACTCCAACCGGCGGTAAGCCTCCAGTATCGATTCCGAGTGGGTGAGCAACAGCTTGCCGGCTTCGGTCAGCGAGATTTTATTGCCCATTCGGTTGAACAGGCTCGTCTGATATTCTGTTTCCAGTTCATGGATGTGCTTGGTGATGGCCGGTTGGCTCACGAAAAGCTCCTTGGAGGCTTTTGTAAAACTCAGGTTCTTGGCCACGCTGATGAAGACACGCAGTCGGAAGTCGGATTTCATGGCAGCCGGTGTTTACAGGTCATTTTCCGTAATGCCGAAAGCATGCATGATGGCATAGGCCGGGAATGTATAGTCGAAACTGGTCTTGCCTTTGGGTTCATCCATGCGGAATTGCATCAACCGCAGTTTGCCTTTGGTTTTGGAGAGAATTTCCTCAATTTGCGTGCCATAAGCCTCGTTGTTACCCATCACGGCTATGCGTCTGACGTGTCCGGCCTCGCAGAGTGTCTGGAGGGAGTCGAGAAACATGTCTTCTATCGAAACAAGTCCTTCGTTGGAGAACGCGTTGATATGGAATGAGCCGACAGGGTTGCCGAAGTGCATTCCGTCAATTGCCGCCAGGCTGGCCGGCGTGCAGTGGAGGAATTTCTCGGAATTCTTATTATAAATGAAGAAAACGGATTTCTCCGATGCGTCCCGGGGCAGTTCGGCATCGAGTGAAAGATAGCAGATAAGGTCGACAATGTCGATATCCTTCAGTGTGCGTCCGATGCGTGGCTCGAAATGCGACTTGATGTCGTGAGTCAGGAAATTGAGATATTCCGTATCAATGAGAAGTATATTTTCAGCTGTGGTGACAGGTTTTTCCATATATTGCATTTTTCTACAAAGTTAAGCATTCGGTGTAATATTTCAAAAACTGTATTTTGGAAATATCGCAGGCTGAAATTTGCCATTGCGCCCGTTTTGCATTACCTTTGATAATTAAAGATTTTGTAAACGGATGGAAATAACGAACAACATAGTCAAGTGGGTTTATTCGCTTTCGCAGAAAAAGAACCGTCAGAAGGAAAGATGTTTTGTAGTAGAGGGAACGAAGTGTGTCCTTGATACAATCGGCCATTTCCGACGGAAGTATCTGTTTGCCACTCAGGAATGGGCAGACGCGCGTCCGGAATATGGCGCCATTGTCGCGACAAAGACGCAGATGGAACGCATGTCGATGCTGACTACGCCGACCGATGTACTGGCTGTCTATGAGATGCCGGATGTGTCGGCCTTGGACGATTTTGCCGGGGTGGAGCAGGATTTGTCGCTCGTGCTTGACAATGTACAGGACCCGGGTAATTTGGGAACCATTATCCGCATTGCGGATTGGTTCGGTATCCGTCGTGTGTTTTGTAGCGAGGGGACGGTTGATGTCTATAACCCGAAGGTGGTTCAGGCCACAATGGGGGCCATCTCACGCGTAGGCGTTGTCTATGTCAATCTTCCTGAGTTGTTTGAGCGTTATGCCCATCTGCCTGTTTATGGAACATTTCTGGATGGCATCAATATTTATAAGGAAGAACTCTCTTCTGCGGGATTCATTGTGATGGGAAATGAGGGAAAGGGTATCTCTCCGGAATTGGAGCGTTACATGACCAAACGCTTGCTTATCCCTTCGTTCCCGGTTGGCGTTCCTACGTCTGAGTCGTTGAATGTGGGAATGGCAACGGCCGTCATCGTAAGTGAGTTCAGACGTCGAATGATAAAATAAGAGGATATGGCAAAGGAAAAGACCGTGTTTTTTTGCAGCAATTGCGGCAATGAGTCGCCGAAATGGATTGGAAAATGTCCGGCGTGCGGAGCGTGGAACTCCTATGTCGAGGAGCGGGTCGTGACAGGAAAGTCAGGTGGCGGAAAATCGCTGTTGCCGGAGTCGCGGCTTGAATCGAAGCCTTTGCGCCTCTCTGAAATAAAACCCGAGAAAGAGGAACGGATTCTGATGCCGAGCAGTGAGTTGAACCGCGTGTTGGGCGGCGGACTCGTTCCGGGCTCCATTATTCTTATCGGTGGTGAGCCGGGAATTGGCAAGTCAACGTTGGTGCTGCAGAACATGATACGTATCAGAAGCCGTAAGGTGCTGTATGTGTCAGGCGAGGAAAGTGCCCAGCAGTTGAAGATGCGTGCCGACCGTCTGGGCGCTGATGGCGGGGAATGCTATATCGTCTGTGAGACTTCGTTGGAGCGAATATTCCAGCATATTCACAATAATAATCCGGGCATTGTCATCATCGACTCCATTCAGACGGTGGCTTCGGAGGCGCTGGAGTCATCGGCGGGAAGCGTTGGCCAGGTGAGGGAGTGTGCGGCATCGCTCTTGAAGTATGCCAAGGAAAGCGGCACGCCGGTTATCCTCATCGGCCACATTAACAAGGAAGGCAGCATTGCCGGTCCGAAAGTGCTGGAGCATATCGTTGACGCGGTGTTGCAGTTTGAGGGTGACCGCCATTACATGTACCGTCTGCTGCGCGCCATCAAAAACCGTTTCGGAAGCACCTCGGAACTGGGTATCTACGAAATGACGCAGGTTGGATTGCGCGAAGTCTCCAATCCTTCGGAATTGCTGCTTTCGGAAAGCGAGGAGGAGCTCTCCGGTACGGCTATCGGCGTAACGGTCGAGGGTGTGCGTCCGCTGTTGGTGGAGTCGCAGGCATTGGTCAGTACGGCTGCTTACGGTACGGCACAGCGTTCGGTAACGGGATTCGATTCCAAACGGATGAACATGCTCCTTGCCGTGCTTGAGAAGCGTGTCGGTTTCAAACTGGCGTTGAAGGACGTCTTTTTGAACATCGCCGGAGGCTTTAAGGTCAACGACCCGGCACTGGATTTGGCTGTGATAAGTTCCATTCTCTCGTCCAATGTCGATATGCCTTTGCCCAAGGGTGTGTGTCTGACGGGTGAGGTAGGACTGTCGGGCGAGATTCGTCCGGTCACTCGCCTGGAGCAGCGCATTATGGAAGCCGCCAAATTGGGATTCTCTACCATCTATGTTCCCCGGCTTAATCTGAAAGGTGTGTCGACCGACCGTTTCAAGATTAAGATAATCGAAGTGGCTCGCGTAGAGGAAGTGTTCAAGGGCTTATTTGGATAGGTATTGCTCCGTCAGAGGGTAAATTGGAGGAAAGGGGTTGCACGATTCCCAAGAATGTGTTAATTTTGCAGAAACAGCACGGTGTCCTGTCGCTTGTCCCTTGAGGGCAAGAGGAAAGTCCGGGCAACGCAGAGTGCCATATTTCCTAACGGGAAGCTGTCGGCGACGGCAGAGTAGTGTGACAGAAAATAACCGCCTCTTTCGGGAGGTAAGGGTGAAAAGGCGAGGTAAGAGCTCACCGGGCGGTATGGCAACATATCGCGCCGCACACCTTATGGGTTGCAAGGCCAAGTATACCGACATTTAAGGGTTACTCGTCCATTGTCGGGGGGTAGGCTGCTAGAGCCCTGTGGCAACATAGGGAGTAGATAAATGACAGGATACATTTCGATTCGATATGTAACATAACCCGGCTTATAGCTGTGCTGTTTTTTATTTGGAAACATTGAAACGAAGACGGATCAATATTGTAGTGCGAATGTATGTCCGCCGTGTCATGCGCATATATTCCTACTGTGCCGAAGGCGTCTGGCGCGACCAGAGAGATCTTTGGTACATAAAATTGTTGAAGATTGCCAACCTTTCGGTCCGTTCGTTTTTCGATAAAAATATTCAGCGGCTGGCCAGTTCGCTGACTTACTTCACTCTTTTGGCTTTGGTGCCGGCATTGACGTTGATGCTTGCGATAGCCCGCGGCTTCGGTTTGCAGAATATTCTGAAACGGGAGCTGTACGTTATCCTTCCGTCACAGGTTGACATGCTGGAAAATTCGTTCGGCTTTGTCGACCGTTTCCTTGATTCGATGACGAAGGGAGTGCTGGTTGGAATCAGCGTCGTATTTTTGCTTTGGACACTTGTCACTCTGCTGAAAAAGATTGAGAGCGCGTTCAACCGTGTGTGGAATATCAATAAAGGGCGTTCGTTCTTCCGGATGGCAACGGATTATACGGCTATCATGCTTGTGTTGCCTGTTCTGCTTCTTGCTTCAGGTGGTGCTTCGATTTTTTTGTCCAAGGCTGTACAGTCGATGCTTGATTCTCCGCTCGGACTGCTTTCTCCGTTCGTGCACTTTATGATTGACCTGATTCCGTTCGGCCTGACAGTGCTGTTTTTGATTGGACTTAACGTGCTGTTTCCGAACACGAAGGTAAGACTACGGTATGCGTTGCTGCCGGTGTTTGTCTGTGCGCTGGTGTTTTCATTGCTTCAGTATCTGTTTGTCAACGGTCAGTTGTTCGTCACAAAATATAATGCCATTTATGGCGGTTTTTCCTTTATCCCGTTATTTCTTATCTGGGTATATTTTTCCTGGACAATATGCATTGCGTGTGCCGTTATGATTTTCTCCGCTCAGAATTTCTATCGGTTCAACTATGCGGAGGAGATAAAGGTGGCTTCCCAGCGTTATCGTGACGAGTTGACGTTGCTGATTGTTTCCATAGTGGTGAGCCGTTTCGAGAAAGGCGAGCCGGCATTGAGCAAGTTGGGATTGGCTAAGGAATACAAATTGCCGGTCAGAATGGTCAGCCATGTTGTCGACAAGATGGTCGACGGCGGTTTGTTTTCCGTCATCTGTGAAGATGATGATTATCTGTTTCAGCCGTCCAAGAACCTGGCAAAGCTTACCGTGAATGAATTCATGAAGGAATATCGGGAGATTGGAGGCTCTAATTTCATAGCGGAGTTGGAGGGCAGTGACCTGATGAATGACGTCCGGCAATTGCTGAAGGACAGCAAAGTGGGGACAGAAGAAATAAAACTCGGCGAAGTCATCAAATAAGACTTCGCCGAGTTTTTTTTATAAATTGACAGATATTTCTTTTATTGATGGCGGATGAACTGTAGAAAATCAGCTACGACAAACGTGCTGCCGCCGACGTAAATCATGTCGGTCGGAGAAGCTGCCTTGAGCGCCTGGCTGTAGGCTTCTTCCACAGTTTTAAAAAGAAGTCCGTTCAATCCTTTTTCTACTGCCTTGCGTTGCAGTTCGGCTGCCGGGAGGGCGCGGGGAACAGAAGGCTGGGTAAAGTAGTAAGTGGCGTTTTTCGGCAGAAGTTCCAGTATGTGGTCAATATCCTTGTCGCTGACAAAGCCGATTACGACGAATAGGCGTGTCGGGTTGGATAGACGCAGATGTTCTGCAATATGGGTGAATCCGCCGATGTTGTGAGCCGTATCGCAGACAACATAAGGTTTTTCATTGATTTTCATCCATCGTCCCATCAGGCCGGTAGCGGAGCATACACACGCAAAACCATCGGCTACGGCTTTGTCGCTGATTCCCATTCCGGACTCCCTTAGCACCTTGACGCTGTTGAGCACCGTGTTGGCGTTCAGGTTCTGACATTCTCCTGTCAGTTGGTCGTGTATCTCGCCAAAAGAGCGGGTAGAAAGGACCAGTTGGTCGGATGTGCGCTTCTCCGAAATGATTTCGTTGCAGTCTTGGGCGAAAACGATGGGAGCTTCCATCTCGTGGGCTTTCCCGCTGAATACGGGACGGGTTTCATCTACGTATTCACCGATGACAACAGGCGTGCCCCTTTTGATGATACCGGCTTTTTCCGATGCAATCTGAGCAAGTGTGTTGCCGAGGAATTGCGTGTGGTCGAGCGAGATATTGGTAATGACGCTGAGCATCGGATTAATGATGTTTGTGCTGTCCAGACGGCCTCCTAATCCCACCTCGATGACGGCGATATCGACTTTTTGCTTCTGGAAGAAGTCGAAAGCCATGATAGTGGCCAGCTCGAAGAATGACGGTTGTCGGCCCTGGTAGCCTGAGGAGAGAAATCGGTTGAGGAAGTCGATGACAGAATCTTCGCTAATCATTTCTCCGTCTACGCGGATGCGCTCGCGGAAGTCGATGAGGTGTGGCGAAGTGTAGAGACCGACGCGGTATCCGGCTTTCATCAGAATGGAACAAAGCAGATGGGAGGTTGAGCCTTTTCCGTTGGTTCCCGCCACATGAATGGTGCGGAACTGCTTTTCGGGGCGTCCGAAGAGTTCGGACAGTTCGATGGTTGTTTCAAGTCCGGGTTTGTAAGCCTGGGCTCCTATGTGCTGAAAAACGAGAGTCTTGTTGAATAAGTAATCGATTGCTTCTTGGTAGTTCATGTCAGTAAATGATATAGCCGGTAATGCCGGCAAGTATAATTATCAGGATAGGGTGCAGAATGTCGAAATAAGCCAGAATGAACGCTACGACGCAGATGGTAATGCTGGAATACAGCTCATCAAAGTTGGCCCGGTTCATCAGCAGAAGGCCGGCAGAGCCAATCAGACCTACGACGACAGGACGCAGGCTGAGGAATATGCCTTTAATGGCGGCGCTGTTCTTGTGCTTGTTGACGAATTTGACGGTATAGAGCACCAACAGGAAGGACGGAATGACAACGGCGAGCGTGGCAATGACGGAGCCGAGTATGGTGTTGCCTGTGGCAGTATAGCCGATGTAGGTGGCAGTGTTGATTCCGATGGGACCCGGAGTCATCTGAGAGATGGCGACGATATCGGTGAACGAATGTTCCGAAATCCAGCCGCGGTCGACTATTTCATGGCGTATCAGTGACAGCATCGCATAGCCGCCGCCGAAACCGAAGATACTGATTTTAAAATACGCCCAAATAAGATTCAGATATATGTTCATTGTTCTTTCTGTTCGTTTTTGGTTATTTGGAAATTCTTTCTGCAGATGAAATATCCATAGAGCACGCCGATAATGATGAAGAGTATCGGGCTGGATATTACAGGTAAATCAGACCATATCAGGAGCGCGATGGAAATGGGAATCCATGCTGTTTTCCATGTGATTTTTGCCGATTTTGCCGATGTAAATACCGGCGAGAGGATAAGCGCTACGATAGCAGGGCGGATTCCCTTGAAGATACTTGTCAGTGTGGGATTGTTGTTGATGGTCTCCGGGGTGAGAAACATCGCGATTGCCAGAATAATCAGGAAAGATGGCAGGATAGTGCCTAATGCCGCCATGATGCTGCCTCGGAGCCCGTCGATTTTGTAGCCAACGGAAAGGGCTACGTTTACAGCCATAATGCCAGGGAGTGATTGGGCAAGCGAGAGATTGTCGAGAAATTCTTCTTTTTCAAACCAGTGATGTTTTCGGACGATGTCTTTCTCAAGCATCGCAATCATGGCCCATCCTCCTCCGAAAGTAAACATGCCAATGCGGAAGAATGTACTGAACAGTCGTAATGAAATCATTGGATGTAATTTTTATTAGTAGTGGACAAAGTTACGAATTTATCGTATATTTGTTTCCTGTAAACAATTATTTTTCGACAATGAAAGCAGTGAAAAAAATAACAATTGCATTGGCGGCCATGTTTCCCTTCTCTGATGTGGATGCACGGGAATGGCAGCCGGATGTGCTGGGAGAGTCGTATGAGATGACTCGTATTGAACAGCCCGATGATTACAGTGGTAAGGTCCGTTCTACTGTAATCCGGCATACAACGGAGAAAAAAGGTGACAAGGCGTTGTTATATGTTCATGGATATAATGACTATTTCTTTCAGAGTGAGTTGGGCGATAGTGTCGTCAGTCACGGTCTCGGATTTTATGCCGTTGATTTGCGGAAGTATGGCCGTTCGCTGATGGATGGGCAGAACCGTTTCGAGGTGCGTTCTCTGAAGGAATATTTTGCGGATGTGGATTCCGCTCTGAATGTTATGAAGGAGGATGGCTATCGGGAAATCGTGCTGATGGGACACTCGACTGGTGGCCTGATTCTTTCTTACTATATGTCGAATAATCAGGACCAGCATCCGGAAGTACGCGGCCTTGTGCTGAACAGTCCTTTCCTTGACATGAACTTGAGTAAGTTTCTGGAGAAAGTGATGGTTCCGGTGGTTTCGGTATTGCCGTTCAAGAACATAAAGATAAGCCAGGGCGACAGCAATGCCTATGCTCAGAGCCTGCTGAAAGACTATCACGGCGAATGGAGCTATGATACTTCATGGAAACTGGAAGTGTCGCCTGATGTTACAACCGGTTGGGTGCGTGCGATTCACAAAGGACAGAAGCATTTGTGGAAACATGCCGGTATCAAGGTGCCCATTCTTCTGATGCATTCTGATAAGTCGGTATATGGCGATGAATGGTCACCTGCGCACAACTCAGGAGATGCCGTGCTTGATGTTGATGATATTTCAAAGTACGGCCGGCGGTTGGGCGACAAGGTGACGGAAGTCACGGTTACCGACGGATTGCATGATTTGATTCTTTCCCGCCGGGACGTGAGAGAGAAAGCCTATGCCTCTATTTTTGAGTGGATTGACTCTCTTGGTATGTCTGAAGATTAGAAGGCTACGGAGAGCGACACGTTGAATTGTCGGCCGGTCAGGTAGTTGGGGACTGCGTACGGAATGTTGTTGACGTCGGTCACCCAGTAATAGCCGCTGACATTGGAAATGTCGAAGAGGTTGAACACATCGACTCCAATCCAGATGCTTTTGAAATGGCGCCAGAAGTTGTAGGGACGCACACCTTCGGTCGGCTCTCCGAGAAGTCGGTATTGGAAGCCGATATCGACACGGCGGTAGGCTGAGGAGCGTCCCCAGGCCACGTCGCGGGTGGTTTGCGGTGCTGTCATCGGGAAACCGTCAGACAAGATACCCTTTAGACTGAATTTCAATTTCGGAAATTTCGGGAAATAATCGGTGAAGAACAACGCGACGCTGTACCGTTGGTCGGTAGGCCGCGGGACGTTAACACCGTTCAGCTTTTCGTTGGTTTTCATCAGCGAGAAACTAATCCAGGAGTCCGTACCCGGAACGAATTGTCCGAAGAACTTAAAATCGATACCTGCGATGTAGCCTGACGACTCGTTGCGTCCGCTGTAGGTGAGCTTCAGGTTGTCAAGTTCGTAGGGGATAAGATTCGCCAGATTCTTATAATAAGCTTCGGCAGTCAGTCGGAAGGGGCGGTCGATTGCCCGGAACGTGTAATCACCGCCGGCAATCAGTTGAATGCTTCGTTGTGATTTGATTTTGTTGTTCAGAGTCTGGTAGGAGTTGCCTTTTTCGTCCACGTTGGTAATGCGCAGCTCCTTGTAGAATGGCGACTGGTAATAGAGACCACCGGCCAGGCGGAAAGCCAGACGGCTGTTGTTGGCGGGAATGAAGCCGATGCTTACGCGCGGACTGATGAGAAATTCCTTGTTGAAATCCCAGTAGGACATACGCACACCTCCATTGAAGGTAAACAGGCCGAAATCCGTGGGGAGCCGGTAGGTGTCGTGGGCAAACCAGGAGATTTTATTGGTCGACATGTCGTTGGTGGAACTGAGATTGTAAATCATTTTGATTTGGTTGTCGACATTCGGCAGCGCATATCCGGCAGAGTCACGCATTTCCCACTCGTTTGAACGGTCGTAGACCGACTGATGACGGTATTCCATACCGTAGTTGATATTGTGGTTGTTGAGTGACGTGTAGCCTTTCAGTGCGATTGTGTATACGGTAGCCTTGAGTCGGTTGCGGGCATGCTCGAGGTATTTTCCCACGCCCAGCTCGCCGCCGATGGAGTTGTCACCGTCGTTGGTGCCGGCTTCGTCAAGCCAATATTCTCCGGAAATGTCGTAGGCAACCAGCTCGTTGGTTTGGAAACCGGAGGCTGTCAGCGAGAAACCTGTCGATTTGTTTAATTTGTAGTCCAGTTCCAATGCTCCGAAATAGGTCTCAAATTTGTCATGTTCCTGACCGTCGAAATATACAGTAAATTCCTTGACGTTCTCCATCAAGCCGAAGGACGTGTTGCGCGTCGTTGGGACGAACTTATAGTCGTTGAGGGCAATGTTGCCGAGAAATGATACATCCCAGCGGTCATTGATTTTATAGCGGAGGTTGGTCTGATAGTCAAAGAAGGTCGGCTCGTATTCGCCTTTGGAGTCAAGCGAGCCGAGCAGGGAGGTGTTGCGCTTGAAGCGCATGCCGTGAAGTTGGGAGAAGCGGCCCGTGTTGTGTCCGACTGCAACATCAGCTCCCATGAGGCTGCCCATAATCTGTCCCTCAAAAGCCTCTGGCTGACGGTAGGTAATGTCGAGCACGGACGACATTTTATCCCCGTATTCGGCGGAGAAACCTCCGGTGGAGAATTTAATGTTGTCGACCATAGCCGGATTAATGATGCTCAATCCTTCCTGCTGTCCGGAAGAAACGAGTTGCGGACGGTATATCTCGATGCCGTTGATGTAGACGCTGTTCTCGTCGTAGGAGCCTCCTCTGACGGAATATTGCGAGCTGAGCTCGTTTTTCGAGGAAACACCGGCCATGGTTGATATAAGAGACTCAACGCCGCTACCTGATGCCGACGGAGTAAATTGCAACTGCCGTGCGTCGAGGTTCTGCATACCGTCGGTTTCCTTTCGGTATTCGGTAACTACAATGTCTTCCAGGTGTCTTGTCGTGCTTCGCAGGCGTACGTCGAGGGTGACATTGCTGTCCGGCTTGATAATCCGTTGTTTCATTTCCTCATATCCGATGCAGGAAAAAATAACGTCGATAGTGTCCTGCTTGGCAATGGTGATAGAGTATTTACCTGCGAGGTCGGTCATGGCACCTATGGCCGTTCCTGCTATGCGGACTGTGGCAAACTCAATGGGGGCGTTTTCGGAGTCGGTTACTTTTCCGGAAATGCTGACCTGAGCGAAGGCTGTTGCCGCAAAGGGCAGCAACAGAAGTATGTATATGAGTCGGATAATATTCATAGTTGCAAAATGTACTATCACTTAAACGTTAAAATCGCCGCTTAATTATATGGAACGTGAGGAAAAGTGGGAAAAGAATGAAAAAATACGGCTGTAAACGGGAAAGTTCACAGCCGTATGTCGGAAAGAGAGCGTCAAGGCTCCCGCTTATTTTCTGCAGACTTCAAGAATGATAGCCTTGATTTCTTCTGCAATCTTGTCGGCTTGCTCCATTGTGTTGGCTTCCGAGTAGATGCGGATAATCGGCTCAGTGTTGCTCTTGCGCAGGTGTACCCAATAGTCGGCAAAGTCAATCTTTACGCCGTCGATATCGGTAATCTTCTCGTTGGCGAACTTCTTTTTCATCGCTTCGAGAATGGCATCCACATTGATGTCAGGAGTCAGCTCCACTTTGTTCTTTGCGATGCAGTATTGAGGATATTCCTTCTTGAGCTCGCTGACTTTCTTTCCCTTGTGGGCAAGAAGAGAGAGGAAGAGCGCAACACCGACGAGGGCATCGCGTCCGTAGTGGCTTTCCGGATAGATGACACCACCGTTTCCTTCACCGCCGATGACTGCACCAGTCTCTTTCATTTTTGCAACTACGTTTACCTCGCCTACAGCCGATGCGGAGTAGCTGCATCCGTGGCGCTCAGTCACGTCGCGGAGTGCGCGAGAGGATGAGAGGTTGGAGACGGTTGCTCCCGGTGTGTGGGTAAGCACATAGTCGGCGATGGATACCAGTGTGTATTCCTCGACAAACATTTCTCCGTTTTCCATAACGATGGCCAGACGGTCAACGTCGGGGTCAACCACGAAACCTACGTCGGCACAGCCTGTTTTCAGCAGGTCGGCAATGCCTGTCAGGTTTTCCGGAATAGGTTCCGGAGTGTGGGCGAAATGTCCGGTAGCCTCACAGTTGAGCTCAATAACGTTCTTCACGCCGAGCGCGCGCAACAGCTGCGGGATTACGATACCGCCAACGGAGTTGACAGCGTCTACGGCAACCGTGAAGTTGGCTTTCTTGATGGCCTCCACGTCAACAAGTTTCAAAGCGAGTACGCTTTCGATGTGGCGGCGTGTGTAAGTCTCATTTTTAAACTCGTGGCCGAGGTTGTCGACTTCGGCAAACTCAAACGATTCAGCTTCTGCAATGGCCAGCACTTCCTTGCCTTCGGCATCGGAGAGGAATTCACCTCGCTCGTTGAGCAATTTAAGGGCATTCCATTGTTTAGGGTTGTGGGAAGCCGTGATGATGATACCACCGCAGGCGTTTTCGCCAACAACGGCAAGTTCGGTTGTCGGAGTAGTGGCGAGACCGATGTTGACAACATCGAATCCCATTCCGGTCAATGTGCCGACAACGACATCATTCACCATTTTACCCGATAGACGGGCGTCGCGGCCTACAACAATTGTATTGGAAGTCTTGGTCGTTGATTTTCTGATAAAAGCGGCATAGGCAGCCGTAAACTTAACGATGTCGAGAGGGTTCAGTCCGTCGCCCTTGCATCCACCGATTGTTCCTCGGATTCCTGATATAGATTTGATTAAGGACATGTTGATTTATGTTAGGTGTTATGGTAATTTTTAGTTCTTACTTGGGAAGTAACGGACGTTGTAAAGATAGGGGATTACGTTGGATATTTCACTGTTTGGTCCCCATTGGCTCTTGATTACTAAGTTTACCTCGCAGTCGATACCGAGATATGAGAGCGGCAATTGTAAGCCGTAGCCATAATCATAAGACGATGATGACTGGTAGGAGTAGAATTTGAAATAGCAGCTCATGTCGCTAATATCTCCGTAGTTACCTTCCGGAGTGTCTTCAGCCCCTTGGCTGTAGCGTATGAGGTTGATGCGTCCGTAGCGGAAATAGATGGTTTGTCCATCTTCCGCCTTGTTGTTTTTGCGGTCTCCGCTTTTCAGTACCTGCATGTAGACGTTGCCTTCCTCATCCAACTGGTAATAAGGTGCATTCGGGCCCTCCTGGAAAACGGTATCGGCAGGAATGGTCGTGATGACATGCTGGAAAGCGAGGAAAGAGTTGATGGCTTTCTCCTCATCACGGAGTAATTCGGTATAGCTTCTTACATCCTCACAACTAACTAATGTCATGAATGTAGGTAATAAAAGCCAGATTATATTTTTCAGTTTCATAACGCTATTTTTTTATTGTTGTTTGAAGTCTTCGAAAATTTGGAAATAGGTCTTGATTGCTTCTTCCATGGTGCCCTTGAACTCGCCACCGGCAGCGTTGGCGTGTCCGCCTCCGTTGAAATATTTGGTGCAGAGTATGTTGACTGCAAAGTCGCCTTCGGAGCGCATGGATATTTTGACGTAATTCTTTTCTTGGCGCATGAATGTTGACCAGATGACCGTTGGAATAGCCAGCGGCATGTTTGCCAATGCCTCCGTGTCGCCAACCTGATAGTTGAAGCGGTCAAGGTCCTCCTTGGTGAGGATGATGAGAGAGGCTTTGTGTTCCGGATAGAGAGTCATTTTTTCAGCCAGGGCATATCCGTTAAGACGCAGCCGGTTTTCAGGGCTGGTGCCAATGGTCAGTTTGTGGATTCTATCCTTGTTGACACCGCGTTCGACAAGGTCGGCCACGATAGTATAGAGGCTGGCTTTGTTGGAATTATAGGAGAAGTTGCCGGTGTCGGTCATCATGCCGGTATAAATACCTTCCGCAACGGGGAGTGTAATCAGTTCGGAATGTCCGGACTGCATGATTATCCGATAGAGTAATTCGCAGGTGGATGTCATTACCGGCATGGAAATGACGATGTTGCAGAAGTCTTCCGGATAAAGATGGTGGTCAACCATTACTTTGTAGGCTTTTGCGTTTCGGAGCGTATCACCCATGGCGCCGACGCGTTTGATTCCGTTGAAGTCAAGACAGAATATCGTGTCTGCTTCGTTGATAATGCGGTCGGCATCTTCCGGTCGTTGCTTATACGAGATGATGGAGTCGTATCCGGAAAGGAAAGCCATGTCTTCCGGAGCATCGTCAGGAGTGATGACGGTTGCCTCCTTTCCCAGATTCTGCAACAGCAGGGCAAGGGCGAGGTTGGAGCCGATGGCGTCTCCGTCAGGTGATATGTGGCAGGTAACAACGGCTTTTTTGCAGTTTTCAACCGCTTTTTTGAAGCCGTCAATCAGTACCGGGTCTATTGTGTTCTCTATCATTGGTTATTCTTTTTATTTAAGCTACAAAGTTAGTGAAAATAGATAAAATGACAAATTCCAAAAACAAAGTGCTTGTTAAAAACATAAAAACATAGTAAAAAGGCCGATGAACGGTTAGATTCATCGGCCTTTGTTATGGTGAAACCATGTTTTATTACATGTTCATACCGCCATCTACTTGGATAACCTGACCTGTAACGTAAGATGACATGTCAGAGCCAAGGAATACGGCGATGTCGGCAACATCTTCCGGAGTACCACCTCTTCTCAATGGAATCTTGTTGCACCATTCCTTTCTGATTTCCTCAGAAAGTTGAGCTGTCATATCGGTAATGATGAAGCCCGGAGCGATAGCGTTGGCACGAACGCCGCGAGAACCCAATTCCTGTGCGATAGACTTTGCCAAACCAATCATACCTGCCTTGGAAGCAGAGTAGTTGCATTGTCCTGCATTTCCGTGTACGCCGACTACAGAAGCCATGTTGATGATGCTTCCGCTGCGTTGACGCATCATGACCGGAGTTACGGCATGAATGAAGTTGAAGGCTGATTTCAGGTTGACGCCGATGACTGCATCCCATTGTCCTTCAGACATACGCATCATCAATCCGTCTTTTGTAATACCTGCGTTGTTGACGAGGATGTCGAGGTGACCGAAGTCTTTCACGATTTCAGCAACAACGTTATGGCATGCTTCGAAGTCAGCTGCGTTGGAGGCATAACCCTTTACCTTTACGCCGAAAGCAGCAATTTCTTCTTCAGTTTTCTTTCCGTTTTCATCGATTACGAGGTCGGTGAATGCAATATCACATCCTTGAGCTGCATATTTCAATGCAATTGCTTTTCCAATACCGCGAGCTGCGCCTGTGATCAACGCAACTTTACCTTCTAATAATTTCATAATATAATAAATTAATGCGTTAGATTTCAACTAAGAATGCACCGCAGGAATAGCCTCCACCGAATACGGAGAGAGCTACATGCTGACCTTTCTGGAACTTGTCTGTGTTTTGTGCAAAGACAAGGGCGCTGCTGGCAGAGCCGGTGTTGCCTAATTCCTCAATGTTGTTCAGGAAGTGGGAATTGTCCATCTTTAACTGATGTGCAACATTGGCAACGATGCGCATGTTGGCCTGATGGCAGATGATGTAGTCAAGGTCTTCCACCTTCATGTCGTTGGCAGCGCATACCTCGTGCAACGAGGAAGTCAGATATTTGCATGCGTGCATGAAGACGTCGCGTCCGTCAGGCATGGCGATTCCGTCTTCTCTTGGGCGCAGGCGCACGCCTTGCGGGCCTTTGCCGATATGTCCGAGTCCGTGGGTGTAGATAGTCTTGATGGTGTAGTCGTTGTCGCTCATGCGTTCTTTTGATACGAAGAAAGCGACTGCGGCGTCACCCCAAAGGTGACCACAGACTTTGTCTGTTTCGTTAGCGTAATAAGTGTTGTGTTCTGAGCAAACGAGGAGAGCCTTCGTTGCTTTTCCCATGGCGAAGTATCCTTCGATGATTTCAAGGCCGTTGACAAAAGAAGAGCAGGCGGCCGATGCATAGACAGCTTTGGCGTTTACCATGTTGTATTTACGCTGAGCAACGTGGGCAAGCGTAGCTACCGTGTCGTAGGGAGCGTAGGCGGCAGATACAACGAGGTCGACATCCGAAGCGGCGTAGGGAAGATGTTTGATAGCGTCTTCAATGGCGTTCAAGCCCATTGAGTCATGGCCTTCGTCGGCACCTGCTTTTGAGCGGGTGCGAATGCCTGTACGCTGCAAAATCCATTCGTCGGTCAATCCGTTTAGATTAAGAAAGTGGTCGTTCCCGACTCTTTCTGTTGGGATGTAGAATCCTGTTGAGTTGATATACATAGTAGATGTGTATTATTGCTTTATTCCGTATAAAATAAAATCGTTCAAATAGTCTCTAAGTTTATTTTTCTCAATGCCGAACTCTGCGAAGTTGTCCCGAATATAGGGAACGTCCAGACCTTGGAGGCAGAGAAGCATTACCATTGCGGTTTTATCCACATGCTTGATACGAAACACGCCCGCATCGACTCCTTCCTGGAGGATTTTTTGTAAAATTCGGGTTTCTTTGGGGCTGGTGGCTTTCCGTGCTCTTTCCACTTTTCTGATGTCGCGGAAGAAGCCGGCGCGCAGAGAGCCGTTGCGCATGACGAGATCTTTCATCGCATCAAACCGCTGGAAAATAAACTCCATCAATTTCTTGTCGGGAGGAAGCGGTTGGTTGGCGATATCGTTGAGCTTGGCAAATACGATGTCGCTCTCCGATTCGATGACGGCATTGTAGATGTCTTTTTTATTTTTGAAATATGTATATACAGTTCGCCGGCCTTTTTCGGCTGCTGTGGCAATGTCATTCATTGTCGTATTCTCAATACCTTTGAGGGCAAAGAGCTGACGGGCAATGTCTATTAATTTTTCTCTTGTTTTCAGCATACCTTATTTGTCGTTTCTGTATTGCACAAATTCGTAAATAATGTGCGAATTTAAGCATATTATTTCATTATGGCAAAAATTATGGCAAAAATTAGTGTTCCAGACCACTCGTTTTGTCAACAAATGTGCAGATGTCGGAGAGTCGGGAAAATAAGGGGACTTTCTGGAGTTGAGAAGGGACCTTTATTGTATGAATTGGCCTTGAAAACAGAAACGGGAGCATATCAGGAAGGAACCAAAGAAAATACTCAAAAAAGTTTTATTTTTATATTATTATAAATCAGATAGTTATGAAAAATATGAAAAATTTCTTCAAAAAAAGATGGAAAAAATTTTGCAGATATAAAAAAATGCTCTACCTTTGCACACGTAATCACAACGCGGGATGGAGCAGAGGTAGCTCGTTGGGCTCATAACCCAAAGGTCGTAGGTTCGAATCCTGCTCCCGCCACTAAGTAAGGAAGTTCAATTGAGCTTCCTTTTTTTGTTCCCTCCCCATAGGGAATACTGTCGCTTTTACTGTCGACTTTCTGCGCTTAAGCCGAAGGTCGTTTTTTATTTCTGTGAGAAACATTGTATTTCTGCTTTCTTTTGTATGTTTAGTCCAATATCTCTTTCATTTCTGCGTCGTCAAAGTTGAAAACTTCGTTTTCCTTTGCCTCTGCGCTCTCCTTGCACTATCTTTGTCAATAGAAGGTATTAATTCAAAATATAATTCAAATGAGAAAAATGAAATCAATAATTTGGGGTGCGGTATTGGCTATGGCATTATCGGCTGGGCAAATGATGGCTCAGTCGTTGTCGGCTTCGACTGTTTGGCACTGGGAAAAAGGTACTATTGTAATTGATGTGCCGCAGCGACCCGAAGGGCAGCAGCATGCGTTGGGTCTGACGGTTCCTAAAATGGAGGTTGTCAGAGTAGGCTTTGTAGGACTTGGTATGCGGGGGCCTGGAGCGGTGGAGCGTTTTACTTACATCCCCGGTACGCAAATTGTGGCTTTGTGCGACTATGAGAAAGAGCGTGCGGATGCTTGTCAGGAATATCTCCGTAAGGCGAGCCTTCCTTCGGCTTCGGTCTATTCGGGACCGGAGGGTTACAAGGCTCTTTGTGAAAGAGATGATATAGATTTGGTTTATATTGCTACGGATTGGGACCATCATTTCCCGGTTGCCAAATATGCGCTGGAGCATGGAAAGAATGTGGCTATTGAGGTGCCTTCTGCCATGAATCTGGAGCAGTGCTGGGAGTTGATTAATCTGAGTGAGCGGATGCGCAGACACTGTATGATTTTGGAAAACTGTTGTTATGACTGGTTTGAGATGAATGCGCTCAACATGGCACAGCACGGCGTATTTGGCGAGATTATCAGGGCACAGGGTGCTTATATTCATAATCTGGATGAGTTCTGGCCGTATTATTGGAAAAACGGAGCGGACGACAAGTTAGGATGGCGTTTGCGTTATAATAAGGAGAATAGGGGTGACGTTTATGCCACACACGGACTGGGCCCGGTTGCGCAGGCATTGGACATACATCGTGGCGACAGAATGGTAACTCTTGTGGCTATGGATACAAAATCCGTGCATGGCAAGGAGCTGGTGGAGAAAGCTACGGGAGAACCTTGTGGTGAATTCCGTAATGGTGACCATACGACGACGTTGATTCGCACGGAAAACGGAAAGGTGATTGAGATACAGCACAACGTAATGAGTCCGCAGCCGTACAATCGGTTGTATCAATTGACCGGCACCCGTGGTTTTGCCAATAAATATCCTATAGAGGGTTATGCCGTTGAAGCCGAACAGATAGAGGCTGCGGGAATTGTGCCGGAAGTGGATAACTTGTCAACTCATACATTCCTGGCTGAGAAGGAGGCTAAAGCGTTGGAGGATAAATACCGTCATCCGATTTTGAAGAAATATGGAGAGATGGCGAAAGAAGTAGGCGGCCATGGAGGCATGGATTTCATTATGGACGCACGGTTGGTTTACTGTCTGCAGAATGGATTGCCTCTGGATATGGATGTTTACGACATGGCAGAGTGGTGTGCATTGGCAGAGCTCGGAGCTTTGTCGATGGATAACGGGTGTGCGCCTGTTGCGTTCCCCGACTTTACCCGGGGACATTGGAGCGATGTGAAGGGATTCCGTCATGCTTTTGCCGCTCCTGCCGATGAGTTGAAGGCTGAGCAAGCTGCAAAGGCTGCTACCGAACGGCTGAAGGCGCAGGGGGCTAAGGAATGGAATGCTAAGACGAAGAAGAAATAAGAAGAGTCGGTTTTTCAGAATGACAACGGCGGCTTCCGTGCTATCGGAAACCGCCGTTGTTTTTTGAATACCATATTGTTATTATTTAGCTTTGACTTTTCTGATGGGGCGGGCAGGGTTGCCGGCAACGATTGTATTGGCCGGAACGTCTTTGGTGACGATGGAGCCTGCGCCCACAATGGCGTTCTCTCCGATGGTGATTCCGGGCAGAATCATGACTCCTGCGCCAATCCAAGCGTTGCGCTTGATTAGGATGGGTCGGGTGTACAGCCCATGCCGCAGTTCTTCCTCTTCGGGATGATTCTCTGTAATTACGCAAGTGTTGGGACCAATGAATACTCCGTCCTCAAGCGTGATGCCTCCCAAGTCAAGAAATGTACAGTTGAAGTTTATGAATACATTTTTGCCCAAACGGATATTTTTTCCGTATGCCGTATAGAATGGAAGAAATATTCTGACTGAAGAATCGACGTCAGAGTCTGTCAGGCGAGAAAGATAAGTTTGGAGACTTTCCTGTGAATGACAGTCTCGGTTCATTTCGTTTACAATTTCCCGGCTTTTGGCCACTTCTTTATTCAATGTCTCGAAGCCTTCGTCGCCAGGTGGGATGATTTCTCCGTTTCGGAGTCGCTGAAAAATATCCTGCATAGTAGTTCAATGTAAATTTTCTACAAAATTACAAGATGCCCGGAGGGTAACTTGTATATGTATTAACGGAATGATTACCAAAATTCATGATTGCCGGGGTCGGATGATTTCATTTAAAAAGAAAGCGTTATCTTTGAAGAAAACAAACACTACGGATATGGAAATAATTCAGTTGAATTGCGTTGATGTCTACAATAAATTGTATGGTTTGCACACCAAGCATCCTTTGGTGTCGGTAGTAGACCTGACGAAGTCTACATCATGCGTGAATCATGTGAAGATGAATTATGGCATTTATGCGCTGTTTCTGAAAAACGGTGTCAATTGTACGCTGAAATACGGGCGGCAGAATTATGACTATCAGGAGGGAACTATTGTCAGTTTTGCTCCAGGGCAGGTGGTTGAGGTCGAAATGGCGGAGGCGGAGTCTCAGCCGGAAGTTTACGGCCTGCTGTTTCATCCGGATTTAATCTATGGAACGCCGCTTGCTCAGAAGATGAATAGGTACAATTTTTTCAATTATGCTCAGAATGAGGCATTGCACTTGTCGGAGCAGGAGCGGGCCATCATATCCGATTGCTTGCAAAAAATTGACTATGAGCTTAGCTACCCGGTTGACAAGCACAGTCGGAGTTTGCTTTGTACCTACATAGAGTTGATTCTTGACTATTGCCTTCGGTTTTATGACCGTCAGTTCTGTACCCGGGAGAAAGTCAATAGTGATATTCTGGTGCGTTTTGAGGAATTGCTCAACGATTATTTCTCCAGTGAGGAATGCCTGCGAAAAGGATTCCCGTCGGTACGCTATTTTGCGGATGCCGTTTGTCTGTCACCCGGCTACTTCGGCGATTTAATAAAGCGGGAAACCGGGAAAACGGCACAGGATTGTATTCAGCAGAAGATAATTGATTTGTCGAAAAAACATCTTTTGGAAAAGCAGATGAATGTCAGTGAGATTGCCTATTCGTTGGGCTTTCAGTATCCACAGCATTTCATTCGCTTGTTCAAGAAGCAGGAGGGATGCACGCCCGGTGAATTCCGTAAAAAGATACTTGATTGAATTTTCAGGAGATAAAAAGCAGGGAGGACTTGGCAGACAAGTCCTCCCTGCTTTTTTATATGGGTCGGTTGTTTTAATAATTCTTTTCCATATCCAGGTCGTCGAAACCCTCAACGTCGAACTCATCGTCGTTGTAGCCGTCAGAACCGTAGAAGTCGGCATCCATATCGTCATAGATGGATGATGTAGCGGCTGTTTTTGTGATATTGGCATCAAAGTCGTCAAGGTCGACGTTCTGAGCCGGAGCATGTCCTTCCTTGCGTGAGCATAAAGGGTCGATGAGCGTTTTGGATGGCAGCATTTCTTTCATTTCCATAAAGAATGCGCGGTTGGTGAAATAGTCAAAAACGAACATAAGGCGTTGTCCTTCGTCTTCCACCAATTCGGAGATGCGTGTCTCGTCCATCAACCATACGTCTTCGTCGCTGTCACTGCCCATGTCGGTCAATGTCACTTCCTTTTCTTTCTGCCAGTCCTCATCGCAAATAATAAATGAGCACATTTGGTCTTTTGTATATCCAACGGCATCGAGAATGGCATTTCTCAGGCTGAGAAAAGTGTCATCGCTGTCAATCTGAATTTCCAGTTTGAAGTTGGCAACCTCGTCTGAAATCAATCGAAATATGTATACCATGATTGTTGAGCTTATCGTTTATTATTTATGCGAAGATAATAATAATCATCAGAAATTCCTTCATATTCGACAAAAAAACTGCGGTGAACCAAGAAGATTTACCGCAGTTCCATTATCGCTATTGTTCGACCTTAAGCCAGAGAGTTCCAACCCTGAGCTTTCAGTTCCATTTCGTTGTCGTCGCGCGTGAGCATCATGCAGCCCAATTCCGGTTTGGTCATGTGTCCGATGATGCGGACGCTGTCGATGGCTGCAATTTGTTCGTGGCAGGTGAGAGGAACTGTGAAGAGCAGTTCGTAGTCCTCACCGCCGTTAAGTGCGGCAGTTACCAGATTCATGTTGAATTCCGAAGCCATTACCGCTGTTTGGTAATCGATAGGAATTCTGTCCTCATAGATGCGGCATCCCGTGTTGCTCTGCTTGCAGATGTGGAGTATCTCAGATGACAGACCGTCGGAAACGTCCATCATGGCTGTCGGTACAATTCCGGCATCGGCAAGCGCCTTGATGACATCTTTCCGGGCTTCCGGCTTCAATTGCCGTTCAAGGATGTATTCCTTACCGGCAAATTCCGGTTGGAAATCCTTCATGCCGGCTGAGGCTACGCGTTCCCGTTCGAGCAGTTGCAGACCCATATAAGCGGCACCCAGGTCGCCGGATACGCAAATGAGGTCGGTGTCTTTAGCGCCGTTGCGGTAGACAATCTTTCCTTCCTCGCCTTCCCCGATGCAGGTAATGCTGATGATGAGACCGGTCACGGATGCGGAAGTGTCGCCTCCCACAAGGTCAACCCCGTAAATCTCGCATGCGAGCTTAATGCCTTCATACAGTTCCTGGATGTGCTCTACCGTGAAACGTTTCGATACACCGATGGATACTGTAATCTGCTTCGGTTGGCCGTTCATTGCGTAGATGTCGGAGAAGTTGACTACGGCTGACTTGTAGCCCAGGTGCTTCAACGGCACATAGGTCAGGTCGAAATGCACGCCCTCCAGAAGCAGGTCAGTCGTGACGAGCGTTTTCTTTCCTTGATAGTCCAATACGGCCGCATCGTCACCCACGCCTTTCAGTGATGAGGGATTCTGTAGCTTAATGGACTTTGTCAGTTCGTTTATCAGTCCGAATTCTCCTAATTTGGCAATTTCTGTTTCCGACATTTTAGTCCTTGAATTCGTTAATCAAACCTTTCATGATGGCAGTCATCTTCGGCTGAGCCTCTGCTGCTGCTTTCTGAACTTCTTCGTGTGATACCTTTTCCGGTTCTACGCCTTCCAGACCGCCGAGGTCAGTGATGACGGAGATAGCAAAAACTTCCATACCGCCATGACGGGCAACAATAACCTCAGGAACGGTGCTCATACCTACGGCATCGCCGCCAATACGACGGAAGTAACGGTATTCGGCCGGAGTCTCGAATGTAGGACCTTGTGTTCCGACATACACACCCTGATGCACTTTGATGCCGTTTTCTTTTGCCACCTTCAACGCATCGTTAATCAACCGGTGAGAGTAGGGTTCGCTCATATCCGGGAAACGCGGGCCGAGTTCGTTGTAGTTCTTGCCTCTGAGCGGGTGTTCCGGGAAGAGGTTGATGTGGTCGTTGATAATCATGATGTCACCGATTTTGAAGTCCGGGTTCATACCTCCGGCTGCGTTGGAGACAAAAAGGGTGTTGATGCCAAGTTCCTTCATCACGCGTACCGGGAAAGTGACCTGTTGCATCGCATAGCCTTCATAGAAGTGGAAACGTCCCTGCATGGCCATGACGCGCTTGTTGCCGAGCTTTCCGAAAATCAGGCGGCCGCTGTGGCCTTCAACTGTTGAGACAGGAAAGTTAGGTATATCATGATAATCAATGACGTCAGTTGTCTCGATGTGGTTTACCAATTCGCCAAGTCCTGTGCCGAGGATGATGGCTGTCTTGGGCATATCGCTTACTCTTGCTCTGATAAAATCAGCGGTTTCTTTAATCTTTTCCAACATAGCTATAAATTTTTTGTGGTTAAAAATCAAGTTGTACAGTTATGCTTTTGCTATTGACGCTTTTCCAAGAGGGCATGCTTGATTTCAGCGTTGAAATCAGCATCCTTATTGATGAATTCAACAATAATTGGCTGGAAAAAGAAGTGCTTCTTCATTGCGGCTGGGATGTATGGGTTGTTGGCAATGCGTACGGCATCCTTTTCTGTGGTCATGAGGAATTTCTGATGACCTTCAAGCGAGTTGAATGTCTTTTCTATGTCGTCAATATCGTTGCGCGTGAATGAATGATGGTCGGGGAATTGCATGATTTTTACCGTAGCCTTATACGATTTTAAGAATCGGATTAACGGCAGGGGATTGGCAATTCCGGTTACGGCCAGAATCGTGTCGCGTTCAGTCAGCATCTCCAGTGAGGGAACGTAGGTGTAATCGTCCCGGAATATCGGTGACAGTTGCTGATACTTGAATTTGCTGAAGAACAGTTTGTGATATGGATACAGGTCAAGCTGCTTCTTGCAGAGCATGAAGTCGACCGGTTTCATATCATCCGGACATTTGGTTACGATGATGAAGTCAGCCCGGTCCTTGATGCCTTGTGCGCTTTCCCGAAGCCGGCCGGCAGGTAGCAATCGGTCGTTGAAGAACGGCCGGTTGTATTCCGTCAGTACAATCGACAGGCTGGGCTTGACATAGCGGTGCTGAAAAGCGTCGTCGAGCAGAATCAGATTGATGGACGGGTCGGTAGCGAGCAGTTTCCGGATGCCTTCCACTCTTTTCTCGCAGACTGCGACCTTGATGCTTTTACCGAATTTCTGATAAATCTGATATGGCTCGTCACCTATGTCGAAAGGCGTTGTGTAGGGAGTGGCCTGTACATATCCGGATGTCTGACGCTTGTAGCCCCGGCTTATCATACCGATGTGATAGGTATCGCATAGCTGAGATATGATATATTCGGTATGAGGCGTCTTTCCGGTACCTCCTACCGCAATGTTTCCCACGGAAATTACCGGGACGTTGAACTGGACGGATTTCAAAATCTTCCAGTCAAACATTTTATTGCGGATGAAGACACCGGCTCCATACAGATATGACATCGGAGTCAGTACTGCAACATCAATTATTTTTTTTAAATCAATGTTCATTAATAGATATAAATATCGTCCATTCTACATTGGAGCTTGTCTTGCTTCAGGATATTCTGGATTCTATCCACCGTTTCCTGCAGGTACAGCTCCTGTGCCGGTTGCTGGGCTGCTGCCGCATTAACCGGGACTGATTTGAATATCATATTCAGAAGGTCTTCCTCAAAAACAGGGTAGAGGGAGACGCTGTAGTCGTTTTGGATTTTCTCTTCTTTGGCAACCCATTGGATAGCATCGTCGATGCCACCGAACTCATCCACCAATTTCAGACGGAGAGCTTCTTTTCCGTCCCATACGCGTCCTTCTGCGATGGATTTCAGTGTATCGAGCGGAATGTTGCGTCCTTTAGCGCAACGGCTTGTAAACAACTCATAACCGCGGTTGACATTGTTCTGCATAGCTTCGCGTTGGAACGGTGTCATTGGTTCCATCAGGGAAAGGTCGGCGTTGGGGGTTGTCGAAACGACATCGCTGGTGACACCCAGTTTGCCGCTGACAAATCCTTTGATGGACGGAATCATGCCGAAAATACCGATAGAGCCGGTAATCGTATTAGGCTCGGCAAAGATGCGGTTGGCTCCGCAGGAGATGTAGTATCCGCCGGATGCCGCATAGTCACCCATAGAGACTGCCAAAGTTTTGCCTTTCCCCTTGAAAAACTCGAGGGCTTCCCATATCTGTTCGGAGGCATACGCGCTGCCGCCCGGGCTGTTTACGCGCAGAACGAGACCCTTCACTTCATCATCGTTGGCAAGTTTGATGATTTCAGGAACGAGTGTGGCTGAGGCAATGCTTGTCTCAGGTCCCTCTACTACAATGTCGCCTTCTGCTACGAGCAGTGCAATCTTGTTGGAAGATACGTTAGGCGTATATTCCGGAGAGTTGTTCAGCTCAACAGGCAGCACATAGGAAATGTCCTTGTTCTCTTTCAATTTGAGGTTCTCTTTTACGATTGACTCAAATTCATGTTCGTAGCAAAGTTGGTCAATCAGTTTGTTGCTAAGTGCCAACTTCGGGTCACTGAGCATGCCAAGACTGTCGGCAAACTGCTTGATGGTCGATGCCTCGATATGACGGGATTGTGCGACGCTGGTGCAGAATTCATTCCAGATGTTGTTGATATAAGTCTGAGTCTGCAAGCGGTTTGCATCGCTCATCTTTGTCTGTGAATAAGGTTCTACCGCGCTCTTATAAGTTCCTACACGAACAATCTGAACATCAACGCCCAGTTTGTCAAAGAGACCTTTGAAAAAGAGACTGCGGCTTGTCAGTCCGTGAATGTCGAGCATTCCGACCGGATTCATGTACACTTTGTCAGCTACGGACGCAATGTAATAGTCCTTTTGAGAGATGGAGTGGCCGTAGGCGTAAATCCATTTCTTGGACTGCTTGAAATCAGACAGTGCATCACGGATGGCTTTTGACGAAGCCCATCCGGTTGATATGTTGTTGCAGTTGATTACGATTCCTTTGATTTTCTCGCTTTCTGAGGCGGTTTTGATGGCCAGCAATATGTCCTGCAGGCTGTTGTCAACGGCTTCCGGATTGTTGACCAGTTCCTGGAGGGATTTGTTGTATGGTTTGTCGGCTACCGTACCGGACAGGTCCAAAAGGAGGACGGAATTGTCAGGAATGTCGGTAGAGACCGAGACTGAAAGTGAGGATACCATGGCGATAGCCACGAAAAAGACGAAAATACCCGACAGCAGGAACGCAAGCCACGTACCTGTGAATGCACCGAGCATTGATATGAAGAATTTTTTCATAATTAGGATATTTACATTATGTTATCAGTCAAATTTTTTTCTTCTGAATACGAAATTGCGACCCAGATATTTTTCGCGTACAATCTGGTTCTCAGCCAATTCCTCGGATGTGCCCTGGAACAGGATTTTGCCTTCAAACAACAGATAGGCACGGTCAGTGATACTGAGTGTCTCCGGGGCGTTGTGGTCGGTAATCAGGATACCGATGTTCTTTTCCTTCAGCTTGTAGACGATATATTGGATGTCTTCGACGGCAATCGGATCGACTCCGGCGAACGGTTCGTCAAGCATGATGAACTTCGGGTTGATGGCCAGGCAGCGGGCAATTTCCGTACGGCGGCGCTCACCTCCTGACAACTGAATACCCAGGTTCTTTCTGACTTTCTGGAGACGGAATTCCGCGATGAGGCTTTCCAGCTTTTCCCGCTGATATTCCTTAGAAGTATTGGTCATTTCCAGCACGGCCTTGATGTTGTTTTCCACGCTAAGCTTGCGGAAAACGGATGGCTCCTGCGCCAGGTATCCGATACCGTTTTGTGCCCGTTTGTAGACAGGATATTTCGTTATGTCAAGGTCGTTCAGGAAAATTTTACCCTCGTAAGGGGCAATCAGTCCGGTTGTCATGTAGAAAGTCGTAGTCTTTCCGGCACCGTTAGGGCCGAGCAAACCTACGATTTCACCTTGTGTCACGTCGATGGACACATGGTTGACCACCGTGCGCTGACGGTATTTTTTGACCAGATTTTCTGTCCGCAGCACCATCTTTTGTTCCGGCTGGTGCGTTTCCGGTTCCTGCGGCTTGTTTTCGGCAGGACTTTTCTGGTCATGCCCGTGTAGGTTTTTGGTTATAGAGTTGAATAATCCGCTAATATTCATGTCACAAAATCTGCTTATCGGTTGGTGTGGATACGGCCTTCAATATATTCTTTCAAAAGCTTGATGGCCACGGTGTTGTTGCCTCCTTGAGGAATAATCAGGTCGGCATACTTCTTGGCCGGCTCAATATATTTGTTGTGCATGGGTTTCAGCACGCGCTCATAACGCTCCACTACCAGTTCCGGCGTTCTTCCGCGCTCTATGCAGTCTCTGTTGATGACTCTGATGAGGCGGTCGTCAGCGTCGGCATCTACAAAGACCTTGATGTCCATCATGTCACGCAGACGGTCGTCGCTGAATACCAGAATACCCTCGACGATGACAACGTCGCGAGGTTGCATGGGGACAGTTTCCGGCTGGCGTGTACACGTCAGATAGGAGTAAGTCGGAACCTCAATGCTTTTTCCGGCTTTCAAATCCTGTAATTGCTGTATGAGTAATTCCCAGTCAAAAGCCGCCGGTTCGTCAAAGTTGATTTTTTGCCGTTCCTCTACCGGGATATGGCTTGAGTCTTTGTAATAGGAGTCTTGGGGAAGAACGCTTACCTCGCCAGCTGGCAGCGCTTCCACAATTTTCTTTACCACTGTTGTTTTGCCGGAGCCGGTTCCACCGGCAATACCTATAATAATCATGATTAAAATTTTATCAAAAACGTTTTTACAAAAAGACGAGGAAGGAAGAGCGAGGACAACCGGAGAGAAAGAGTCATCTGTATTGTCCGGACCGAACCTATCCTATATTTTACAAATATAATTGAAAAAATTTGGATTACAGGTCGATTTCCTGATAAAAACATAAATTATAGCACTTACGGTGCGTAAAATTCGTTGAATGGTTTGAATTGAGAGAGGTTGAGGTTGTAATCCCTGATTATTTCTTACATTTGGGGCGCAATATGGGATAGGAGAGTGATGTGAATAATTCGCGTTGTCTGAATGAGATAAGCAGTGGTCGGAGAATCCGGATGCTAAAACTTGAGCCTCGGATTTTTAATTGCGCCCGATTTGCACTATCTTTGCAGGAGATAGGATGCGGTAGGACAATGGTGACAATCGGCTTTCCGTATCTCCGGATATTTAAAAACAGAGAAATAAATATGTTGTTCTTAACATCTTGCTTGCATACGTTCGGACAGTATGCACTATTTATGAAGCGGGTATTGACAAAGCCTGACCGGTGGAGGGAATCGGCGAAACGTTATGTGTTCGAGATTTCGAAACTTGGAATTGATTCCATTCCCTTGGTTATTGTGATATCCTTGTTTATTGGAGCAGTAATTGCCATTCAGATGCAGATTAACTTTGAGAATCCGCTTCTGCCTACCTATACGGTCGGATTGGCCACACGCGACGTGTTGTTGCTTGAGTTCTCCTCCTCAATTTTGTGTCTTATTCTTGCCGGTAAGGTGGGCTCCAACATCGCATCCGAGATTGGAACGATGCGTGTGACAGAGCAGATTGACGCATTGGAGATTATGGGCGTTAACTCCTGTAACTTCATTGTGCTTCCCAAAATTCTGGCATTACTGACGTTTATTCCGGTATTGACGGTGTTCAGTATGGCTTCAGGTCTTATCGGTGGTTATTTGATAGCGCAGTTTACGGATATAATCACAGTGGCAAATTACATTTATGGTATACAGACGATGTTTGTCGAGTGGTATGTATGGTATGCCATTATCAAATCGCTGTTCTTTTCCGTGATTATTACCAGCGTGGCCTCATTCTACGGATATTACGTCAAGGGCGGTGCGCTCGACGTGGGTAAGGCCAGCACTAATTCGGTGGTGGCAAGCAGTATCCTGATATTGCTGATGGACGTATTGTTGACAAAATTATTGCTACAGTAATGATTGAAGTAAAGAATTTGGTAAAGTCGTTTGAAGACAAGACGGTGTTGTATGGTATAGATGCAACATTCCTTGACGGTAAAACGAATTTGATTATAGGTCAGAGTGGCTCCGGAAAAACGGTGCTGATGAAGAATTTGATTGGTCTTGTGACACCCGACAGCGGTAAGATTCTCTACGATGGACGAGATTTGATTACTATGAGTGCGTCGCAGAAGAAAAGTTTGCGTACGGAAATCGGAATGCTGTTTCAAGGGTCGGCATTGTTTGACAATGAGACGGTTTTGGGAAATGTGATGTTCCCATTGAAGATGTTCTCAGACATGACACCTGCCGAAATGCGTGACAGGGCTGATTTCTGTCTGGAACGTGTCAATCTGAAAGGTGCGCATCATAAGTATCCGGCTGAAATCAGTGGCGGTATGCAGAAGCGTGTGGCTATCGCGCGTGCCATTGCGCTAAATCCGAAATACCTGTTCTGCGATGAGCCGAACTCGGGACTTGACCCGCAGACATCCATTCTGATTGATGAGTTGCTTTGGGATATTACTCACGAGTATAACATTACGACAATCATCAACACACACGATATGAACTCCGTGCTGGGAATTGGTGAGAACATCGTTTTCATCAGCAAGGGAAAGGTGGATTGGGTCGGTACGAAAGATAATATTTATCATGCCGAGAGTGAGAATCTCAACGATTTCGTGTTTGCAACCGATTTGTTCCGAAAGGTAAAGAAGGCAGCGTTGCTGCTTGAGAAGGAGCAACAGCGCAGATAATACATTATTATGCTTTTAAGGTATAAGGCAGTGTCGGACACCGACACTGCTTTTTTATTGGCTAAAAAAGAACCGGTCCTGTGGATTTGTTCCACAGGACCGGTTTATAGGATTAAAAATGATTCGTTATTTCGTAACCAGTTCAATCATCTTTTCGAAGGCTGCTTGCAGGCCGTCGTTGTTCTTTCCGCCGGCTTGTGCGAATTGAGGCTGACCGCCGCCGCCACCCTGAACGAGTTTTGCAGCTTCTCTTACGGTAAGAGATGCGTTCAAGCCCTCCTTAACCAAATCATCGGTAATCATGACAGTCAGCAACGGCTTGTTCTCATTGCTTGCAGTAGCTGCCACGAAAATCGTGTTCTTTGGTGATTTCTCACGGATTGCGAAGGCAACGTTCTTAACGAGCTCAGGAATGCGCGGTCCGTTGAGTGTGACAAGCGTATTTCCATTTGCCAACGTAGTCGCTTCGCTGAGCAATTTGTCTGTCAGTGTGCGGACACGTTCGTTGAACATGTTCTCGGCTTCTTTATGCAATTCCGCGTTTTCGGCGATTGTCTTTTCTACGGCTTGGATTACGTTGTTGGAGTTGAGCAATGAGCCGATTTTCTTTATCGTGTTCTGAACGTCGGCAATCGCATCTTCCACAGCCTCGCCGGAGATGGCCTCGATACGGCGGATGCCTGCAGCGATACTACCTTCGCTGATAATCTTAATCATACCGATATTACCGGTGTTGGCAACGTGCGTACCACCGCAAAGCTCGATGGAATTGCCATATTTGATTACGCGCACTTCCTCGCCGTACTTCTCGCCGAAGAGAGCCATCGCGCCAAGTTGCTTAGCCTCATTGATTGGCATGTTGCGGAATTCTTCCAGGGCAATTGCCTCGCGAACCTTTGAGTTGGCAAGACGCTCAACAGCCATGATTTCATCATCCGTCAATTTTTGGAAGTGAGAGAAGTCGAAGCGGAGGACAGTCGGAGAGACAAATGAACCTTTTTGCTCTACGTGTGTGCCGAGCACCTCTCTCAATGCTTCGTGGAGCAAGTGAGTGGCCGTGTGGTTGGCGGCAGTCGCTTTACGGGCTTTCTCGTTGACAGATGCTGTTACGGTAGCCTCTACATTAGCAGGGAGTTTCTTTGTCAGGTGGATAGGGAGGTTGTTTTCTCTCTTAGTGTCGTAAACTTCAACGGTTTCCTCACCACATACGAGCACGCCCTTATCACCGACCTGACCGCCCATTTCAGCATAGAACGGAGTCTTTTCAAGTACAATCTGGTAGAATTCGTTGTTCTTCTGCTTTACTTTTCTGTAGCGGAGAATGGATGTCTCACAAGAGAGCATATCGTAGCCGATAAATTCAGTTTCGCCTTCCTTAACGACAACCCAGTCGGTAGCCTCAACGGCAGCGGCGTTGCGCGCGCGTTCCTTCTGTTTTGCCATTTCGCTGTTGAATTCCTCTATGTTGACAGTCATGTCCTTTTCCTTCAGAATCAGTTCTGTGAGGTCGAGAGGAAATCCATAAGTATCGTAGAGAGTGAATGCTTCCTTACCGGAGATTTCCTTGCCGCCTTTGGCTTGGGTGTCTGTCACGACTTTCTCAAGCAGACGGATACCTGTTTCCAATGTACGCAGGAACGTATCTTCCTCTTCCTTGATAACCTTCTTGATGAGGTCTGCCTGCTTGGTCAGTTCCGGATAAGCCTCACCCATTGACTCGATGAGCGTGTCAACCAGACGGTACATAAATGCCTGCTTCTGGTCAAGGAACGTGTAGGCATAGCGTACGGCACGGCGAAGGATACGGCGGATGACGTAACCGGCCTTGGCGTTGGAAGGAAGTTGAGAGTCGGCGATTGAGAATGCAATCGTACGGATGTGGTCAGCGATTACGCGCATTGCCACGTCTACCTTGGCATCCTTGCCGTAAGTCTTGCCGGACAATTGTCCGATTTTTCCAATCATCGGTTGGAATACGTCTGTATCGTAGTTGGAAGTTTTGCCCTGCAGAGCCATGCACAGACGTTCGAAGCCCATACCTGTATCGATTACCTTGGCAGGAAGCGGCTCGAGTGAACCGTCAGCCTTGCGGTTGTACTGCATGAACACGAGGTTCCAGATTTCGATAACTTGCGGGTGGCTTTGGTTGACGAGGTCACGGCCAGGAACCTGAGCGCGCTCTTCGTCAGAACGCAGGTCGATGTGGATTTCCGAGCAAGGACCGCAAGGACCCGTATCGCCCATTTCCCAGAAGTTGTCGTGGCGGTTACCGTTGATGATGTGGTCTTTTGGCAAGTGCTTCTCCCAGTAGCCGGCTGCCTCATCGTCGCGGCTGAGACCTTCGTCTTCAGCACCTTCGAATACAGTGGCGTAGAGTTTGCTTGCGTCAATTTTCAAAACGTCAACGAGATACTCCCATGCCCAGTCGATGGCTTCCTTTTTGAAATAGTCGCCAAATGACCAGTTACCGAGCATTTCGAACATAGTGTGGTGATAAGTGTCGAGACCCACTTCTTCCAAGTCGTTGTGCTTGCCGCTTACGCGAAGACATTTCTGTGAGTCGGCCACTCGTTTATATTTGGGTGGTACATTACCTAAAATGATATCCTTGAATTGGTTCATTCCCGCATTGGTAAACATCAACGTCGGGTCATCCTTGATAACCATAGGAGCTGAAGGCACGATTTGGTGGCCTTTGCTTCTGAAGAATTCTTTAAAAGACTCTCTGATTTCCTTAGCTGAATACATATAGTTGAAAGTTTAATAAATTCGCTTCTTGGTGGTAATCTGTTACAATCGTCGTAAGTTCTACCACAAATTTGTCTGCAAAATTAATCATTTTATTATTTTTGCAAAAGAGAATAAAGACGATATGCGCGACACGCAGAAAAAATATTACAAAATAGGGGAGGTTGCCGAGATATTGGATATTCCGGCTTCTACTTTGCGTTTCTGGGAAAAGGAGTTTACTATCATTAAACCCAAGCGGAACGCAAGTAATATCCGTTATTATTCGTTGGACGATATCGAGACCATACGGATGGTTTACTATTTGGTGAAGGAAAAAGGCCTGAAACTGGATGCCGCGCAACAGCAGATTAAGCAGAACCGTTCGAATGTATCGAAACGACATGAGGTCGTTGAGCGGTTGAAGGAAATCCGCGAGGAGTTGCGACGCATGGAGGAGGCTCTCAACCAGTTAATGTAGTCAACTTATTTTATACCGAACCGAGAGGTATCGGAAGTCTGACGGTCTTTTTTTAATGTATCACCCAGTCGGAAACTGAAGGAAAGACTTATATTCCGAGGTTGCCGGTTCATATTCAACTGAAAATGCTGGTCGTCAGAAAAGTCGTAGACCTGTATGGCAGAAGTGTTGAAAAGGTCAGAGCACTTCAGTCGTAATTTTGCCCTGTCATTCAGGCAGCTCCATTCCACTCCAAGATTGACAGAAAAGTTGGATTTAATGTTGCTATGCCCGGAAATTGTAGGTGACATGTAGTTGGCATCCAGGTTAATGCTGAAGTTGTGAGGCAATGTGAGGTTGTTGTCCATTGCCATTAGACAAGACCACTTGGCTCGCTTGAAAGGTAGCGGGCATATTTCGTTACTTTTATCCCATTCATGGTTGATGGTGCAACTGATGAGACTGTTCAGTCGTTTATATGACAATGGTATTCCGATATTGATACCGATGGTCCGCATGTAATTCCAATTTTGTGTGCGATAGATGAATGCCAGACGTTCCGGGTGCTGGTATATATCCATTGTAAAATATCGGTTGGTATGATTGAAGAAAATTGTTGCTGAATATTTGCCCTTAAAAAGATAATTGGCAGCAATCTCATAACTGGTGGAAGGCCTGAGTTCATCGGTCGTGTGGATTTCTTCGTAGGCGTTCATGTAAGTAATATTGGATTGCATATCCCAATAGTTGGGGTAGTTTTTGTGAGCTGACAGGTTGAGGGATAGGAAATGATGGGAAGCAGGCGTGTAGGAGAGTGAGATGAGAGGAAAGAAGAGCCATGAGGTGTTACGGTTCAGGATATAGGTTTCTGCGTTGATGCTACCTGACAATGAGAATCGGTCGCTAAATGACCGATGCAGTCGGACATAGAGATTCGTGGTTTGTTCCGTTATTTTACTGTCTGTCCCGTATGGGATTTCTGAACAGAATACAGGATTGAATGTTTGAGCGTTGTGGTTCCGGACATATTCATATTTTGCACCAGCCGATAGTGTGAATACATCACCAATTGGATGTTTCCAATCGAAGAAGGCGCAGAATTTGCGGATGGTCTGTCGGGAGTCATAATCCAGTATGTTGGAGTTTTGGCCGTTGAGATTGTTGATTTTTAGGTTGTTGTTGTCAAAGAAGGAATAGAGGGTTCCGATTGCACTGATACGCACAGATTCTTTCCAGTCAAAAGTCAGAGCAAAATTGTGAAGGTAACTGTTCTGTCGCTTGTCATTACGACTGTCAGCAAGAGAGCTTTGTGTACAGATATTGCCTTTGCCTTTGGGCAGAATTTTGCTGTCATATCCGAGTGTTAGGGTTGCTTGTGGAGAAAATTTGTAGGAAACATCAGTGTATAGATTGTGAAACCATCCGGTGGTGTGGATGGATTGTGATTGATAGATGTCGAAAATTTTGCTGTGGATTTGATGGCAGGAGTGTAGATTGGAGGAGTTGGTGACATCGCTGAGTAGGGGATTGTATGTGATATTGAGCGTCGTTTTCTTTTTAGAAAAAGACAGGCTGATATTGGCATCCGTACTATTGGATTGGTGGCGATGATTGTAATGGATTGCTGTCTCGATTTCATAAGATTCAGGAGAAACATTGCTGGTATTGACGTTAATCAAAGGACCGGTAGTGTGGAGTTGGGGATTTCCGTTATAGCTTATTTCGATGTCTTTGACACGGTGGGGCGGTAAACTCTTTAATCGTTCGATAATTTGTTCTTGTGTCAGGGTCTGAGGTTTTCCGTCAATGATGATTTCAACGTTATTTTTGCCAAAGAGAAGAAGAGAGTTGGCTCTTTCTGTGATGCCGGGGAGCTTGGTGATGATTTCAAAAGCGTTGTCTACGGGGAAATTTTTATAAATGGGCATTGCCGCATAACAGATTTTGCCGTCTTTCATCTTTACATGGGGGCTTTCGGCACTGATAGTCCATTCTGCTAACTGAACGTTTTGTGGCTTCATTATGATAGTTCCAATGTTTGCAGACGTGGAAGGTATGACGATTTGACTCTGGTAGGCAAGATGGGAGAAAAGAAGGAATGCCGGTGTTGAGGCGGATTCAATGGAGAATGAGCCGTCCGAATGGGTCATTGTAGTGTTTAGAATGACGGTATCGGCATTGCAAGCAGCGACCACTGCATTTTCCAAAGGAGTCTTTTCTGTGGTTATTACCTGTCCATGAAAATGAGATTGGGCGTTGATGTAAAAGGGTAGAAAAAGAAATAGGAATTGTATAGCTTTCATATAAAATTGAGTTGGTTGGACCGCAAAATTAAGTTGTGTCACTATAAATTCCTATAACGATAAAATTTATTTCATAATTGTAATTTATTGATTTGTAATATATTATAAAACGTATCGGCAGTTTGTATAACGAAAATCTAATTTCCGAACAAACGAATGAATAAACGGTTGGGAAGTTTCGATTTTAATCGGTATTTTCTCTGATTGATGGCTAAGATATCGGCATTACTGATGCTGGCACATACTTTGGGTGTATAGCCAAGATAACTGAGAATGCAAAACCGGATACTTTCGATTCTGATACCTTTGATTTGTCGGAGTTGAGTAACAATGTCTGGCAGTAATTCTTGGAAACAGATGTCCATTTCTCGCAATTCATCTGGGGTTAGAGGTGTAACTATACGGTTTGCCTTGATGGATTTTTCTATTTTTGACAATTTATGAAATGTTGATGTCATTTGATAAAGTTGAATGGAAAGACGCTTGTTGGATTCAAAAAGCTGTGTAAGTTCCTGCTCAATGGACAGGGATGATTCTTCCTCCTTTTCTTGTAATTCGGCAATCTGTTTGCGACTTTCTGCTAATGTCTGTCTCAGATTCTTTATTTTAAACTGTTTCCTTCTGATAATTATGAAGGCCGTCACAAGACAAGCAATGATAAGCAGAAGTCCGGAAATGATAATGGCGTATGTGTTTCTGCGGTGTTCCAAATTCTGGATTCTCAGTTGATATCTACCATTGGCAGCCTGCAGGTCATTTATACTCGTTGAGAAATTGGAGGCGAGCGTATCGAATAGGGTTGTAAAATGCTCAAGGTTTTCTAATGCTTCTGTTTCTTTCCCTTGCTGTTTAGACAGGTTGTAAAGTGTGTAATAGGCCGCCGCGTTCAGGTTTATATCGTCAGAGTGAATCTGTTGTGCCTGGAGGGTATAGTGAAATGCAGAATCAGGCATCCCGTATTTCCAAAAAATTTGTCCTTTGTGGATGAGTGCGGCTTTCTGTTCGCCGGCTGTCAGCGAGCGTGTTAGATATTGATTGATGAAGGAAAGTGCTTTGGGGAAATTTGCAGTGTGAAAATAGAATATGGAGGCGGTCAATTCTGTTTCTTTACGATTGTATTTCAGTACTTTCTGTAAATAGAATTTTGAACTGTCTTTCCATTTTTCTCCCATGTAGAGATAATTGGTATGGAGCTGGATATATGTCCGATAAAGGAGGCTGTCATTGATACCTTGCGTGTGGAGTACTCTGTTAGCATATCGGTTTGCTTCCTCATAAAGCCCGCATAATTGATAGATTCTGCTTTCTTTCAGATAAAATTCCTTCATCAGGTTTTGCTGTTTCGTCGGAGCAATGTTACCTTCATTATTTTTGAGGAGTAGGAGGGCTTGGTCATACGCCTTGCAGTTAATTAAAGAATCGGCTACGGACAGAAGAGTATCCGGTCGAGGGGCGGGCTTCTCGCATCCGGTTGCTAAGAACAGTAATAATATGATAAAAATCGGGAACGCTCTCATATACGTATGTCATGAAATTTCTGGGCAAAGTTATAAAAAGGAGAATGCAGCCAAAATAAGTTTACTTGATTTTTTGGATGAAAAAAGCCTCCAAAAGTTGTTGGCTTTTGGAGGCTTTTAAAGTAAATTACTTTATTATTTTGCCGGTTTCAACCATTGGTCGAACCATTTGAAGAACTCGTATTGCCAGAGCAGAGCGTTCTGCGGCTTGAGAATCCAGTGGTTTTCATCCGGATAAACGAGCATTCTTGCCGGAATACCTCTGAGCTTAGCGGCATTGAAGGCCATCATTCCTTGAGAAGCGAGGATACGGTAGTCCTTTTCGCCTACGGTAATCATGATAGGAGCCGTCCATTTGTCAACCGCCTTGTGAGGAGATGTTGCGAAAGTGCGTTGTGCCACTTCGTTGTTCTTATCCCAGAATGCGCCACCGAGGTCCCAGTTTGCAAACCACATTTCTTCTGTTTCCAGGTATTGTGCTTCTGTGTTGAAGATACCTGCGTGAGCAAGAAGGGCTGCAAAGCGGTTTTCGTGGTGACCTGCGAGCCAGTAAACAGAGAAGCCACCGTAGCTTGCGCCTGTCGCACCGATATGCTTAGCGTCGATGTAAGGTTTTTCTACCATGTAGTCAACGGCTGCAAGATAGTCCTTCATGTTCTGACCTCCGTAGTCGCCGGAAATCTGAGCATTCCATTCTGTTCCGAATCCCGGAAGACCGCGGCGGTTAGGCGCGATTACGACATAACCCTGTGATGCCATCAGGCGGAAGTTCCAACGGTAGCTCCAGAATTGGCTGACAGCCTGTTGCGGACCACCCTGGCAGTAGAGAATAGCCGGATATTTTTTGTTCTTGTCGAAATTCGGTGGGAGGATTACCCATGTGAGCATCTTCTTACCGTCGGTTGTCGGTACCCAGTGTTCCTCAACCGTGATAGGAGCGAGCTTGCTGAGCAGTTCTGTGTTGACATTAGTCAATTGCGTAGCCTTGCCTTTCTCTACGAGGTAGATTTCGTTAGGCATTTCGATAGAGTGGCGTGTTGCAATGATTTTCTTGTCACCAACCGGTACGATTGTCTCATAATCGCACATTTGGTCCGTAATGGCTTCTACTTTCTTCGATTTTACATCGATAGTGAAAATCGGAGACGGTCCCTGATAAGGAGCAACGAAGTAGATGGACTTGCCGTTAGGGTTCCAGCAGATAGTGTTGGCTGTGTAGTCCCAGTTTTCTGTCAAGTCGGTCTTCTTACCGGACTTCATGTCCATGACGAAGATGCGGTTCTTGTCAGACTCATATCCGTCGTGTTCCATTGAAAGCCAAGCCAATTTGTCGCCCTTCGGAGAGAATACAGGGTTTGTATCGTAACCGAGCATTCCTTCAGTCAGGTTGGTAGTTGTTTTTGTCTCGAGGTTGTACATGTAAAGGTCGGAGTTGGTAGAGAGAGAGTACTCCATGCCTGTTTTCTTTCTCGAAACATAAACAAATTGCTTTGAGTCGGGTGACCATGCGAATGACTCAACGCCGCCGAACGGCTTCATCGGAGCTTCGTACGGTTCGCCTTCCATGATGTCGACCATGTCAGTCAGTCCATCCGGAGTAACGTTGGCGATGAACGGATGAGGAATTTCTGTTACCCATTCGTCCCAGTGCTTGTACATCAAATCGTCAACGATAAAAGCCTTTGCTTTGTCAAGCTTCGGATATTGGTCAACCACTGTCTTACCGTATTTCACGTTGCAAATCAAGGCAATCTTCTTTTCGTCAGGAGAGAAAAGGAATCCGCCGATGCCCTTGTCAAGGTTGGTGATTTGCTTGCGGTTCGTACCGTCGGCATTCATGATGAACAGCTGCATGCCGTTATCGGCCGGCGACATAAACGCAATTTGTTTTCCACCGTTAATCCAAACGGCGCTATATTCGGATTGTGCAGTTGTGGTGAGCTGCTTCGGGTTGCTGCCGTCGATGTTCATCGTCCAAAGTTCCTTGTTGCCTTTGTCCTGAGCCAGGCTGATGAACTCAACGTTGTAGAGCACTGTCTTGTTGTCGGGAGAGACCTGAGGGTCGGTAACCCGTCCGAGAGCCTCGATTAACTCCGGAGTGAACTTTCCGTCGGTGACGGTGTAGTCCGGGCGCGTGATAGGAGCAGCTTCCTGAGCGTTGGTCGCTGCTGCGGAAGCGGCAAGAATCGAAGCTGCCATGAGAGATGATTTTAGATTCATGATAAAAAGTTATTTTATAGGTTTGTGAAACTTATTGTTTTTTGCGTGATTATGGAAAAGCTTGTCAATCAGGTCGCGCCTGTGCATGGAGAGCAGTGAGCGTCGGATTTCACTCGCATATTCCGGTTTGTACCAGAAGAAGTATTTCCGCTGGTTGAGCTTCTCTTCGGGGGTACGGGCTGCATATACCCGTTCTCCGGTATAGGGGTGTATGCCTGTGTAGTAAATTTCCGTTGACAGCGTCATTGGTGTCGGAGTGAAGTCCTGTACCTGTTCCAACCTGAAATCGAGGTTTTTGGTTATGATTGCCAATTCGGCCATGTCTGCCTCATGACAGGCAGGATGTGATGAAATGAAATAGGGAATCAGCTGCTGGCGCAGATTCAGTTTCTTGTTTAAATCATCAAAAATGTCCTTAAACCGATAGAACAGGTCGAATGAGGGTTTGCGCATGCAGTCCAGAACCGCATCAGAGGTGTGTTCCGGCGCTACTTTCAAACGGCCGGAAACATGGTCGGTAATCAGTTCGCGGATGTACTTTGCGTTGGCCTGATTAACTTTAGGGTCGCTGTGGGTCGCCATCGCCAAGTCATAGCGGACGCCGCTGCCGATGAACGATTTCTTGATGGCTGGCAACGCGTCGACGGCATGATACACGTCAAGCAACGGCCGGTGGTCGTTGTTGAGGTTCTTGCAGGGGCGGGGATGCAGGCATGAGGGACGGAGGCATTTCTGACAAATGGAAAGGTCTTTGCCATGCATGGCGTACATGTTGGCAGACGGTCCACCCAAGTCGGAAATATATCCCTTAAAATCCTCCATCCGGGTTATCTGTTCCACCTCTTTCAAAATGGATGCCTTGCTTCGGGAAGCGATAAACTTGCCCTGGTGGGCAGAGATGGTGCAGAACGCGCAGCCTCCGAAACACCCACGGTGCATGTTGACTGAATGGCGAATCATCTCATAGGCCGGGATGCGCTTGCCATTGTATTTCGGGTGAGGCAGGCGTGTGAACGGGAGGTCGAACGATGCGTCAATTTCCTCTTCTGTCATCGGCGGGAACATACGGTTGACTTTTACCGCTTTGTCTCCGTGCCGTTGCCAGATGGTTTTGCCATGCCACTTGTTGGATTCTATTTCAATGTGTTTGAAGTTGGAGGCCTGCTTGCGCTTGTCCTTCATGCATTCTTCAAACGAATAAAGCACCAGGTCTTCGTCGGAATCTGCCGGTATTTCCTTTGCTGGGCGAATTACTGCCGTCTGCATGACGTCGTCGATTTGGCGGATGTCTTCTCCGTCGGCAATACGGCGGGCTATTTCCAGAATGGGGCGTTCTCCCATACCGTAAACCAGCAGGTCAGCCTTGCAGTCAAGCAGAATGGACGGCTTGAGGCAGTCTGCCCAATAATCATAGTGGGAAAGGCGTCGGAGGGATGCCTCGATGCCTCCGGCAATGACCGGTACGTCAGGGTAGATGCTTTTAAGTATGGAGGTGTATTTGATGGTCGGGTAGTCCGGGCGCGCGCCGGCACGTCCGTTGGGCGTGTAGGCATCGTCGCTTCTGCGACGGCGGGCTGCCGTGTAGTGGTTGACCATTGAGTCCATCGCTCCGGCCGAAACACCGAAGAACAGGCGGGGTTTCCCTAATTTCTTGAAATCGCGCAGGTCGTCCTGCCAGTTGGGTTGAGGCACGATTGCCACCCGATAGCCGTGGGCTTCGAGCAAACGGCCGATTACGGCGCATCCCATGGAGGGGTGGTCGATATAGGCATCGCCGGAAAACAGGATTACGTCAAGATAATCCCACCCCAGGCGTTCCAATTCCTTTTTGGTTGTTGGAAGCCAGGTGTTTTTTCTATGTTGTTGAATTTCCGTGGTCATTCGTTCATTTCTTTTAGTTTGTCCTCCATTCTCAGCATCTCATCCCGAAGTTGCGCGGCAGAAAGGAAGTCCATGTTTTTGGCGGCCTCAATCATGTCCATCCGTGCTTTTTCGATGGCTTTGACCAAATTGTCCTTAGACATATAGTTAACAACCGGATCGGCAGCAATGTTCGATTGAGGATGAAATTCTTTATATGGGCTCTTGATGTCGATTTTGGGCATGGATGCCTTTTCGGGCGCAGCAAGTCGTATGTCGGTGATGCGTTCTTTCGGCTCGTGTCCGATAATCGGTGTACGCTCCTTGACAATTGCTTGTGGGGTAATGCCGTTCTCTTCGTTGTATTTCAATTGAATAGCCCGTCGGCGCTCCGTCTCGTCGATGGTCTGGCGCATGGAGTCGGTTATCTTGTCGGCGTACATAATAACTGTACCGTTCAGATTACGTGCGGCACGTCCGACAGTCTGCGTCAACGAGCGATGGGAACGGAGAAAACCTTCCTTGTCGGCGTCGATGATGGCAACCAGTGATACTTCCGGCAGGTCAAGGCCCTCACGAAGGAGGTTGACACCAATCAGTACGTCAATTTCTCCGGCTCTCAGACTGTCGAGAATCTGTATGCGGTCCATTGTGTCGACATCGGAGTGGATATAGGCACAACTAATATTCAATTTTGTGAGGTAGGTGGTCAGCTCTTCGGCCATGCGTTTGGTCAAAGTGGTGACAAGAACGCGTTCGTGGCGCTCGATGCGGAGGTTGATTTCTTCCAGCAAATCATCAATCTGTCCGCGTGACGGCCGTACGAGAATTTTCGGGTCCAGCAATCCTGTCGGACGGATAAGTTGCTCAACGACGATACCTTCCGACTTTGCCAGCTCATAATCAGCCGGAGTGGCACTCACATAAATCGTCTGGTGGGTAGCTTCCTCGAATTCCTCAAATTTGAGCGGGCGGTTGTCGATGGCTGCTGGAAGGCGGAAGCCGTATTCGACGAGGTTCATTTTTCGGGAGATGTCACCACCGTACATGGCACGGATTTGTGGAATGGTCACGTGACTCTCGTCGATTATGGTGAGATAGTCCTTCGGAAAATAGTCGAGCAGGCAGAATGGACGCACGCCTGGCTGACGGCCGTCGAAATAGCGGGAATAATTCTCAATGCCGGAGCAATAACCCACTTCGCGAATCATTTCCACATCGTAGGTGACACGTTCATAGAGGCGGTTGGCTTCTGTGTCGCGGCCTTCGTTGCGGAACATTTCCACTCGTTTCCCGAGGTCAATTTCGATTTGCCCGATGGCAGAGGCTGTACGTTCTTTTGTCGTGACGAAAATGTTGGCCGGGAAGATTTTGTAACCGTCCAGTTCGGCCTCAATTTCCATTGTGTGAGGGTTGATGGCTGTGATGGATTCAATCTCGTCGCCCCAAAAGATGATGCGGATGATGATTTCCTCATACGCGAGGTAGAGGTCGACGGTGTCGCCCTTTACGCGGAACTGGCCGCGGCCAAGCTCCATCTCGTTGCGGGAATAGAGCGAGTCGACCAGGTTGCGGAGCAGGGCATTCCTTGAAATCATCTGTCCCACCTTAATCTCAATGACGTTTTTGTCGAAATCTTCGGGATTGCCGATGCCGTAAAGGCAGGATACGGAGGACACAATGATGACGTCACGGCGGCCGGAGAGCAGAGCCGTGGTGGCGGCCAGGCGGAGACGGTCAATCTCGTCGTTAATCATCAAGTCTTTCTCGATGTATTTGTCGGACGACGGGATGTAGGCTTCCGGCTGGTAGTAGTCGTAGTATGACACAAAATAGTGTACCGCGTTTTGTGGGAAAAACGACTTGAACTCCGAGTAGAGCTGTGCTGCCAGGGTTTTGTTGTGAGAAAGAATCAGGGTGGGACGGTTGACGCGTTCGATGACGTTGGCCATGGTAAACGTCTTTCCGGACCCTGTTACGCCTAACAGGGTCTGGCTGGGTACGCCGTCCCGGATGCCTTGGCAGAGCTGCTCGATGGCCTGCGGTTGGTCGCCGGTAGGCTGATAGGGGGATTGCAGTTTGAAATCCATTTCTTAAATGACGCTATTCAGCGGAAAAGTCAATTTTCTTAAGCGCAAGAACCTCGTTACGGTTCTTGTCGAGAAGTGAGCAAGTATTGCCGTCAATCATCTTGATGATTTCCACTTCCTCCAACGCTACCATCAAGTCGCGTTCGACGGCCATCGTCTTGGGGTCGCACATCATACGCGTAGCCATCAGGCTGTGGAATTGGATGAACCAGTCTTTTTTCCTGTCCAGTCCGATGATGCCGTTGATGATATTGCAGCCGGCGTTGCCGTGTATTCTCAGTTCCGGCACGTCGATAACCAGCTGGATAGGATATTCCTCCACGCTTTTGCCTTCGATGGTCAGCACTTTCCATGCGCCGGAAATAACGTCGGCATTGTGGCGCTTAAGGTGAAGCACCACAGAATCGCTGCTATTGGTTATGTCCAGATAGCGTTGTCCTTGCTTGTTCTGTATCTCATAGTGCGTCGCTTCGTTCAAAGCGCGGTTGATGAGGCTCTCCTGCATGTCGAATTCGGATGACATCATAGTAGTGATGATGTTGCGAATCGACAGAGAGTCGTGAGCGGTGGAGTAGTTGGCATTCACGATGTTCAGTCCGATATTGCCGTAAATTTTCTTGTCGGAGGCATTGAATTGCAGGAATGGAAGGTCCTCGCTGCCGTCGGTTTCCTGACCGAAGGCTGACAGGATAATCCATTCTCCATACAGCAGGTTGGCCTGGTCTTTTTTGAGTGTCTTGTCCATTCTCTTTTTGGCATTGTCGGGTATGCTGACTTCAGCCTTGATGGCTTTGTTTCCTTGGAGAATGCCGCAGGATGGGAGCAAGGCACTCGCTGCGAGCATCAGTATGAATGACGTTTTTCTCATAGTCTGTGAATTAAAAAATTAATTATTCGTCAATCCAGTGTTTCCGGATTGGATATTTAACAGGGCGGAGCAGTAAGCGTAGGGATGTGCTGTAGAAGAGGTATGCCCAAATCCAGTTAATCAGTACATTGACTTTGTTACGCATGCCCAAGATTGAAATCAGGTGAATAAACATCCATGTGAGCCAGGCAGGACGGCCGTACATGTAGGTGAAATTAAGGTCGCACACGGCACGGTTTCTACCTACGGTAGCCATTGAGCCTTTGTCGTTGTAGACAAATTTGGAGACGGGTTGTCCGTTCAGTTGAGAGGCGAGGTGCTTGGCCTGTTGTATTGCCACCTGTGCGACTTGTGGGTATCCGTTGGGATATTGAGTGTCGGACAGAAACGCGATGTCGCCGATGGCGTAGATGTTGTCGTATCCTTTTACTCGATAGCTGTCGTCGATGATGTAGCGGCAGCCACGGGCGATGGAGTCCGGGTTCATGCCCTTGATGACATTACCGGTTACGCCGGCTGTCCAGATGAGCGTTTCGCAATAGATGTCCTCTCCATTGGAAAGATGGAGAATGTTGTTCTCGTACGATTCCATCAGGCAGTTCAGACGTGTCTCAATCATCAGGTGGCCGAGGTAGTTGGCTGCGTCGGCCGATGCCCGTTCGCTCATTGTACGGAGAAAACGGTCTGTCCCCTCAATGAGGATAACGCGCACGTCGTCCTTGCTGATTTCCGGATATTCACGTTGGAGAATGTAGCGCTTCATTTCGCCTAAAGCACCGGCGATTTCCACACCTGTCGGTCCGCCACCCACTACGACAAAGCTGAGCAACTGTTTGCGGCGCTCGCTGTCGGTCGTGATGCAGGCGCGTTCCAACCGGTCAAGGATTTCATTTCTCAGACGGATGGCCTCAGCGGTTGATTTCAGTGTGTGGACCTTTTCCTTGAGTTGCGGTTGGTTGAAGAAGTTGTTGGTCGTGCCTGTGGCAATGACAAGCTTGTCGTATTTGATTTCTTCGAATTGCGTGTGGATGATTGAGTTTTCGGTATCCACTTTCAGTACGGCGCCATAGTGGAAATGGGTATTCTTCATTTTCCTCATTTCGCGGCGGAAAGGGAAGGAGATGCTGCTCGGTTCCAATCCGGAGGATGCTATCTGATAGAACAGCGGGGGAAAACTGTGGAAGTTGTTCTTGTCAAGAATGGTGATTTTAAATTTAGATTTGTCGAGTTTCTTGGCTAAGTTTAAACCGGCGAATCCGCCTCCGATAATCACTATGTGCTGCTGATTTTCCATAAAAGTTGTTACCTAAAACAGAGTTAAATTATTAATATACCTGACCTATATAAATATGGTAACAAAGATACGGAAAAATCGCCGAATGGCGAAATTTAGATTGAAAGAATTGGTATTAAAGGTTTTCGGGCCGTTGGGCGGCTGTGGGTGGTCGGGCAATGGATGCCTTTTTCGGGAAGCCGTAGGGCGAATAGACTGCGGGAATTGGCGGGAAGGGAGCGTTAATGAATCTTCAAATACTTGTTTTCGGTAAAAATGAATGTTGATAATTGGTGAAATTGCATTACTTTTGTACCGCTCAAGCGTTTTGTTATGATAAAAAAGATAGCATTTAAGGTTTTATTATTTATAGGACTGCTCGCATCCTCCGCTTTCAATTGTTTTGGCCAGCTGGATGCTGAGCGGGTTTTTACCATCGGAAAGAACGCCTTGTATTTTGAGGATTATATTTTGTCGATTCAGTATTTTAATCAGGTCATAAAATCGCGTCCATATATGGCGGAGCCTTACTTCTTCAGAGGTTTGGCTAAATTCTATCTGGAGGACTATAAGGGAGCGGAGGCTGACTGCTCGTTGACGATTGAGAGAAATCCGTTTCTTGTCGACGCCTATGAGGTAAGGGCGTTGTCCAGATTGTCTACTGGTGATTATGCGGGTGCTGTGGCTGATTACGACAAGGGTTTGAAATACCTGCCGGAAAATAAGTTTTTCCTGTTGAACAAAGCTATTGCCCAGCAGAATCTGAAGGATTATGACAGTTCGAAGCAAACGTTCGATAAGTTGTTGTCGCTTTTCCCGAAATATGACAACGCTTATTTGGGGCGGGCGCAGTTGAATGTCATGATGAAGGATACGGTGGCAGCCTACGAGGATTTGAATAAATGTATTTCCTTAAACGAGAATAATGTCGGTGCCTATCTGATGCGTGCCGATATTGAAATGTCTAAAAACAAGGATTACCCCAAAGCCATTGCCGATATGGACCGGGCCATCAAGTTGGAGCCGAAGAAAGCCGACCTGTTTGTAAACAGGGCTTTCCTTCGCTATAAGGTTGATGACTATTTTGGCGCGATGTCCGACTTTGACTATGCCATTGGATTGGACCCGGGGAATGTGCCGGCGCACTTCAACCGTGCTCTTTTGAAAATGGAGGTAGGCGATGTCAACAAGGCTATTGAGGATTTCAGCTTTGTCCTCAGTCGAGAGCCGGAGAATTATCAGGCATTGTATAACCGTGGTGTCTTATATCAGGATATTAAGGAATACCAGAAGTCAATTGCCGATTTTGACAAGGTGCTGGAGGCTTATCCCTATTTGCCGATGGTCTATTTTGCAAGAAGTGAGAGCAAGCGCTTGATGGGCGACATGGCCGGTGGCGAGCGTGACTACAACAAGATGCGGAAAATGCAGAAAGAACAGGAGTTGAAACGTCACGCGATTGCTGATAATGCCGGGAAAAATGATGGAGAAAAGGAAGAGGAAACTCCAGAGGATGTGATTAAGAAATTCCAGTCGCTTGTTGTCGTGAAAAACGAGAATGCCGTCAAGCCGGAATATGACAATAAGTACAGAGGTAAGGTTCAGAATTATGAGTTCGCTATTGAAATCGAAGGCTTGTATATTCTGTCTTACTATGACAAGCCGACGGAGCTTCGTGAGAATGCGTTCTATCAAAAGGAAATAGATGAATTGAACTCAAGCTATTACTTGCGTGACAAGTTATACATTACAAACGTCAATTCTCAATTGTCGGAGCGTGACATTGAGACGCAGTTTGAACTAATCCGACACTATACGAGTTTATTAGGAAATGACTCGAAGAGAGCTGTCGATTATTTCGGACGTGGTCTTAGCTTCATGCTGGTGAAAGACTATGATGCGGCTATTTCCGATTTTACGGATGCGATTGCATTGAGTCCTAATTTCGTGCTGGCATACTTCGCCCGTGCCAATGCCCGCTATTTTGAGATGATGGCCGATGGAATGGCCGGCGATAACGGCGGTCAGGAGAAAGAGGCGAAGAGATTGCTCGAACAGGCAGCCTTGCAGTCGGTGGTAGCCGACTTTGACAAGGTGGTTGAATTGTCTCCGAAGCTGATTTATGCATATTTCAACAAAGGAAATCTGTATTATAATCAGAATGACTATACGGCGGCAATCAGTTGCTATACGAGTGCTATTTCCATCAAACCGGATTTCGGTCAGGCCTACTATAATCGCGGCATTGCCTATCTGCGGATGGGTAACATGGATAAGGGTGTCGCAGACCTCAGCCGGGCCGGAGAGTTGGGTATCGTATCGTCCTATAACGTGCTGAAAAGGATGAGAGGCCGTTTAAATTAAATATTTTAACAGAAAATTAGGTAACTAATTGATAAATTCAGTATTTTTGCAACTAAATCATGCATTAGTTGTATTTATGTGGTGATTAAAACAAACTTAGAATTATGAATATTAAATTTCCAGACGGAAGTGTCAAGCAGTTTGAGGCGGGTGTAACTCCGTTGCAGATTGCAGAAAGCATCAGCTCACGTTTTGCGCAGGACGTACTTGCTGCGAAAATCAACGGTGAGGATTGGGATTTGGCACGCCCAATTGAGAATGACGCTGAAATAGAACTCTTTAAATGGGATTCCCCGGAAGGCAAGCATGCATTCTGGCATACTTCTGCCCACTTGCTCGCTGAAGCGTTGCAAGAATTGTATCCCGGTGTGAAATTCGGTATCGGTCCGGCAATCGAAAACGGATTCTATTATGATATAGATCCGGGTGAGCATACGATTACCAGCGCGGACTTTGCAAAGATTGAGGCTAAGATGGCTGAGCTTGTTGCAAAGAAAGAGGCTGTGGTCAGAGCTGAGATTTCTAAGGCAGATGCAATGAAGATGTTCGGAGACCGCAACGAGACTTACAAGTGCGAATTGATTAGCGAGTTGGAAGACGGCTCGATTACAACATATACGCAAGGAGCGTTCACCGACTTGTGCCGTGGACCGCACTTGCCGAATACGGGCGTTATCAAGGCTGTGAAGATTTTGTCGCTCGCCGGCGCTTACTGGAGAGGTGACGAGACTCGCAACCAGCTTGTCCGTGTATATGCTATCTCTTTCCCGAAGAAGAAGATGCTGGATGAGTACTTGGTTATGCTTGAGGAAGCCAAGAAGCGTGACCACCGTAAGATTGGTAAGGAAATGGAACTTTACATGTTCTCTGAAACAGTCGGCAAGGGTTTGCCTTTGTGGTTGCCGAAGGGAACGGAACTGCGTTTGCGCCTTCAGGAGTTCCTCCGCAAGATTCAGCGTCGTTACGACTATAAGGAAGTGATTACGCCTCCAATTGGTAATAAGATGCTTTATGTCACTTCCGGACACTATGCTAAATACGGAAAGGATTCATTCCAACCGATTCATACACCAGAAGAGGGCGAAGAGTACTTCTTGAAGCCGATGAACTGTCCTCACCACTGTGAGATTTACAAGAATACGCCGCACTCATACCGTGAGTTGCCGTTGCGTCTTGCTGAGTTCGGTACGGTTTGCCGTTACGAGCAGAGCGGAGAGCTGCACGGATTGACTCGTGTAAGAAGCTTTACTCAGGACGATGCCCACATCTTCTGCCGTCCGGATCAGGTGAAGGATGAGTTCCTCCGTGTAATGGATATCATTTCTATCGTGTTCCGCTCGATGAAGTTTGAAAACTTTGAAGCTCAGATTTCATTGCGCGACAAAGTGAACCGTTCGAAATATATCGGTAGCGAGGATAATTGGGAGAAGGCTGAGCAGGCTATTATCGAGGCTTGCCAGGAAAAGGGTCTGCCGGCGCGTATTGAGTATGGCGAGGCTGCTTTCTATGGTCCTAAGCTCGACTTCATGGTTAAGGATGCTATCGGCCGTCGTTGGCAGTTGGGTACTATCCAGGTTGACTACAACCTTCCGGAGCGTTTCGATTTGGAATATACCGGAGCTGACAACCAGAAGCACCGTCCGGTTATGATTCACCGTGCACCGTTCGGCTCAATGGAGCGTTTCGTAGCCGTGCTTCTTGAACACACAGCCGGTAATCTTCCTATTTGGCTGGCACCGGAGCAATGTGCTATCCTTCCAATCAGTGAGAAATTCAATGACTATGCAGAACAGGTTCGACTGACTCTTGCAGAAAAGGGAATCCGTGCTGTTGTTGACAACCGAAATGAGAAAATCGGTAAGAAAGTTCGCGATAACGAGTTGAAGAGAATTCCATATATGCTCGTTGTTGGTGAAAAAGAAGTTAATAATGGTGAAATTTCTGTAAGAAAACAGGGCGAAGGTGATAAAGGTTCAGTTAAAATTTCTACCTTTGCCGAGAATTTTGTTCGCGAAATAGAAGAACTGACAAATTATTAATCAACTTAATGGCAAAAACACCACAAGAGTCCGGGGCGCAGCATGCTCCACAACGTAAAAACGACAACAAAAATGCGAAGAAAGACGCATTTGCGATAAATGAGCAAATTCATGCACGTGAAGTACGCTTGGTCGGTGATAATGTCGAGACGGGGGTTTATACCATCCAGGAGGCATTGCGCATGGCTGAGGAGCAGGAGATGGATTTGATTGAAATTTCTCCAAATGCAGTTCCGCCCGTATGTAAGATTTTGGATTATCAAAAGTTCCTTTACCAACAAAAGAAACGTTTGAAAGAACAAAAGGCGAAGTCTACGAAGGTAGTTGTGAAGGAGATCCGATTCGGACCTCAGACAGATGACCACGATTACAACTTCAAGTTGAAGCACGCCATGGGATTCTTGAAGGAAGGTGCAAAAGTGAAAGCTTATGTATTTTTCCGCGGACGTTCAATCTTGTTTAAGGAACAAGGCGAAGTCCTGCTGTTGCGTTTTGCCAATGATTTGGAAGAGTTTGGTAAGGTAGAGCAGATGCCTGTATTGGAAGGCAAACGCATGATTATCATGCTCACTCCAAAGAAAACGAAGTAAGAAAGAGGCTGTTTCGTATAGCCGAAATAAATAAAATAGTAATTTAAAAAAGAAAAAAATGCCAAAGGTTAAGACTAATTCCGGTGCCAAAAAGAGGTTCGCCCTTACCGGATCAGGAAAGATTAAAAGAAAACATGCTTACAAGAGTCACATTCTTACGAAGAAGACTAAAAAGCAAAAGAGAAACCTCGGTCACTTTACTACATTGACTGCTGCCGATACTCGCAACGTACGCGATTTGTTAGCAATCAGATAATAAGTGCGGTTATTTACTTTTAATTACAGAGATTTTATTTTTTTACTAACCGAATGGTCAGCCCAAAAGAGCATTTTTTGCCGCTGACATTCAAAAAACTGAAAGAAAATGCCAAGATCAGTAAATCATGTAGCTTCAAGAGCTAAAAGAAAAAAGATTTTAAAACTTACCAGAGGTTACTTTGGCTGCCGTAAGAACGTATGGACGGTTGCTAAGAATACATGGGAAAAAGGTTTGACTTACGCTTATCGTGACCGTAAGAACAAAAAACGTAATTTCCGTGCATTGTGGATTCAGCGTATCAACGCTGCCGCTCGTTTGGAGGACCTTTCTTACTCTAAGCTGATGGGCTTGATCCACAAGTCTGGTATCGAAATCAACCGCAAGGTGCTTGCTGACCTCGCTGTTAACAATCCGGCTGCTTTCAAGGCTATTGTTGAGAAGGTAAAAAACGCCTAATTCCGACGGATTGACAAGCCCTGAGACAACACTCAGGACATAATAAGACTTTTCAAGGAGCTGTATCGACTGATGCAGCTCCTCTTTTTTTATCAGCTATATTTTTATCAGCTACTATATTAATACAAGCGCCTGCGGGGCATTATAAGTCTCGCAGGCGCTTGTGTGTTGTAGTGAGTATTGCTTCTATTATTTTTGTTGGTATTTGCGTTCGAATGCTGTGATTGTTTCTTGAAATTCCTTTGGTAGATAATCCCAGGCTTTCTGATAGATTTCTGTAGGAATTTCATAGTAAGCCTCAGAGATAGAACCGGTGATACAGGCGATAGTATCACTGTCGCCGCCAATGCTGACGGCATTACGGATGCAATCCACGAAGTCCGTTCCGTCGATAAAGGCGCGGATGGCCTGTGGAATGCTGCCTTGGCAAGTGCCCCCATTAATGCGTCCGTCAAGTCCTCTCCAGGAATAACGTGGGCGTATTTCATCAATAGAAAGCGCCAGGTCGTAACCAAAGTCGTTCTCTATAGTTTGTCGTATTTCCTCTTTCGAGGCGCCCTGACGGGCTAAAAATATGCTTAACGCGACGGCTTGCGCGCCTTTGATACCTTCAGGATGGTTGTGGGTGCATTCTGCGGAAATTCGGGCGTAATGTAGGATTTCTTCCTTGGTGTTGAAAGCCCATCCAACCGGACCTACACGCATGGCACTGCCGTTGCCGCAACTGTTGTAAGGCTGATAGTCGCCTGTCAGTTGCGTTTGGATTACCCATCTGCGAAAGCTCGGCCCGTAACCACCCATTGGAGAATCGTATTTCGTCGCATAATTGCTGTAATAGCGGGCAATGTCTCCTCCGTGGAGCAGCCAATCGGCCGTCGCTATGGTGAGGATACTGTCGTCTGTATACTCCGAGCCTTTTTTGAAAAAGGGGAAATCTTTTGTCTTGATGTTGTCAAACTCGTAGGTGCTGCCCACGATGTCGCCGATTATGCTGCCTAACATATGTATTTGTTGTTTATGTTCTTAAAGGTTCTTAGATATTTCTGAGGATGTGAATTTCCCATTTGTAAATATAGGTTCTTTTGAGAATTCGACCAATATTTTGAGGCTAATTTTTCGTATCTGCAGTTTTTTGCAAGAGAGTAGGGGATAAAATGGAAACAGGGGATACTCTGATGGAGTATCCCCTGTTTTTATGAAGTTTAAGCGGTGTCCTATCCGCCGAAGTTGTCGTAGCTGATGCTTTCCGGTTCGACACCGAGGCTGTCGAGCATCTTGACTACAGCCTTGCTCATCGGGCCAGGTCCACACATGTAGTATTCGATATCCTCCGGAGCCTCATGGTCTTTCAGATAAGTATCGTACATAACCTGGTGAACGAATCCTGCTGTGTACTTAACGCCAGCGGCATCAGCAGCGGGGTCAGGACGGTCAAGGGCAAGATGGAACGTAAAGTTCGGAAATTCCTTTTCCAGTTCCAAGAAGTCCTGCAAGTAGAATACTTCGTTGAGTGCGCGTGCTCCGTAGAAATAGGAGAGCTTGCGGTTGGTTGTCTTGAGCGTCTTGGTCATGTGCATGATTTGAGCGCGCAATGGAGCCATACCTGCGCCACCACCTACCCAAATCATCTCACGGGTAGAGTCGAAATGCGGATGGAAATCTCCGTAAGGACCACTCATGATTACCTTATCACCCGGCTTGAGGGTGAAAATGTAGGAAGATGCGATACCCGGCATTACATCCTGGAATCCGACTTGTGGTTTCGGCTTGAACGGAGGTGTTGCGATACGTACTGTCAGCATGATGCGGTCGCCTTCAGCCGGATAGTTGGCCATGGAGTAGGCACGGATAGTTTCTTCGTCGTTTTTACACTTCAAGCTGAACAGCCCGAATTTTTCCCATGCCGGAAGGTATTCCTCGCCAATCAGCGACTTATCGATGTCCTTATCATAGTCCATGGTGTATTTCGGAATCTTAATCTGAGCATAAGAGCCCGGAATGAAGTCCATGTGCTCGCCTTTAGGCAATTGCACGATAAACTCTTTGATGAAAGTTGCGACGTTCTTGTTGGAGATTACCTCGCATTCCCATTCCTTAACTCCCAGAACGGACTCAGGAACATCAATTTTCATGTCACCCTTAACCTTTACCTGGCAACCAAGATGCCAGTTGTCAAGCAGTTCCTTTCTTGTAAGGTGTACGGCTTCAGTCGGGATGGCTTGCGGGCCACCTTCTGGGATGCGTACGCGGCACTGTCCGCAGCTACCTCCACCACCGCAGGCTGAAGGCAGGAACACTTGCTCAGCGGCGAGAGAGGAGAGGAGAGTGCTTCCGCTTTCCAGCTCAACGTCGCGTTTTCCATTAATTGAAATATGAACTTTACCTGATTGTACCAGGTATTTTTTCGCAATCAGAAGTACGGCAACGAGCAGCAGCGTTACTGCCAGGAAGAGCACCGTTCCCACAATGATTGTCATATTTGTTGAAAGTAAAATACTGTTAATCATGACTTCTATTAAATTTTAATGCCAAGGAAGCTCATGAAAGCAATTCCCATTAGACCTGTGATGATAAATGTGATACCGATGCCTTTGAGGGGAGCCGGAACGTTGGAGTAGGCCAGACGCTCGCGTATGGCAGCGATGCCGACGATGGCAAGCAACCATCCGAGGCCGGAACCTGCACCGTAAACAGTGGCTGTCCAAGCTGAGCCAAAGTCTCTTTGCTGCATGAAGAGGGAGCAGCCGAGGATGGCGCAGTTTACGGCAATCAACGGAAGGAATATACCCAAAGAGGCATAGAGGCTCGGAGAGAACTTCTCAACGGCCATTTCCACCAATTGTGTCGCCGAGGCAATAACGGCAATAAACAGAATCAGGCTCAGGAAGCTCAGGTCGATGTCGGCAAACTCAGGGTTGAGCCATGCGAGTGCGCCAGGACGCAGGAAATAAGTTTCGAGAGCGTAGTCGATAGGCAATGTGATTACGAGCATGAACATGACAGCGATACCGAGTCCGAAGGCTGTCTTAACGTTTTTCGATACAGCAAGATAAGAACACATACCCAGAAAGTATGCGAAAATCATGTTGTCGACAAAAACGGAACGTATGAATAAATTTAAGTTTTCCATAATTTACGGTCGTTTCTAATTGTTCTTTTCTTGGAGATCCTTATTGCGGGAACGGTGTACCCAAATGATGCAGGCAACGGTAATAAGAGCCATCGGAGGCAGAATCATAAGACCGTTGTTCTCATATCCGGCATCGTAGAGAGCTTGTGGGATAACTTTGAAGCCGAGCAGTGTGCCGGAGCCGAGAATCTCACGAACGGTAGCAACGATGGCCAGAATGATGGTGTAGCCGAGTCCGTTACCGATACCGTCGAGGAATGACGGCCAAGGCTTGTTGCCAAGAGCGAAGGCTTCCAAGCGTCCCATCAGAATACAGTTGGTGATAATCAGGCCGATGAATACCGACAACTGCTTGCTGACTTCGTAGTTGTAAGCTTTGAGGATTTGGTCCACAATGATTACAAGTGCGGCTACGACAACCAGCTGAACGATGATACGAACGCTGTTAGGAATTGTTTTACGGATTAATGAGATAATCACATTGGCAAAGGCAAGGACGGCTGTAACGGAAACACCCATGACAAGAGCCGGCTCAAGCTTTGCAGTAACAGCAAGTGCCGAACAGATACCGAGCACTTGCACAATCACAGGATTGTTTTTTGACAACGGATTGAATAATACCGATTTGTTTTTATTGTTAAGTAGTGCCATTGTCGTTACTATTTAGTGGTTTGTAGATTGGTTAAGAATGTTGAGTAGCATTCCAGGCATGATTTCAGCATGGACTGTACGCCCTTGCTGGTGATTGTACCACCGGAAATGGCATCAACATATTCAGCACCATCGGCAGGCTTCTGGCCTTTCTTTTCAACGGCGATTGATTTGAACTCACCATTGACGAAAAGGTGCTTGTCGTTGAACTGTTGTGAGAAGTGGGGAGTTGCAATTTCTGCACCCAGACCCGGGGTTTCGCCCTGGTGGGAGAAGTAAGCTCCGTAGACGGTGTTACCATCCTCGTTTACTGAGATATAACCCCAAATCGGTCCCCAAAGTCCGGCACCATATACAGGCAGAATGTATTTTGTTGACTGGTCGACATGGCAGACAAACACTGGCAAAAGACGCTCTGCCGGCTCTTTCTTGATTTCAGCCGCAATGTCAACGTCAAAGGCGTTGCCTTCCTGCTTCTCTCCATTGAGGTTGACAATGTAGGAATCAACGATGTATTTCGCATAAAGTTCCTTCGCATTTTCCTTCTCTGACGTGATATGCAGAGAGCTGAGCATCTGCTGCATTTTGTCAATTTCGATGTTTTCCTGCTGCTTGGGCTTGAGCGAGAGGGATACCCATGCCAAAGCGGCTCCTACAACGCAAACGATTGCTGCGATGTAAAGTATTGTATATAAATTACCTTGCTTGTTCATAGTCGTAATTATCGTTTAGCACGGCGCATTCTGCGGCGTATGTTTGATTCAATTACACAATAGTCAATCAGCGGGGCGAACGCGTTACCGAACAGAACGGCGAGCATAGCTCCTTCCGGATAACCGCTGTTGTAGATACGGATAAGTATCGCAAGGGCACCTACGAGGAAACCGTAGATGTATTTACCGATGTTGGTATGAGCTGCAGTGACAGGGTCGGTAGCCATGAATACGGCAGCGAATGCGAAACCGCCCAGGCAGATGTGTTCAAGCGGGCTGATAGCCGAACCCGGGTAAGTGGCACTTGGGAAAGTGTTGGCAATGAACGCCATAACAAATCCTCCGACAAATACAGAGAGCATGATGCGCCAGCTTGCAATACCCGTAAAGAGGAGAATCAAGCCACCTAAAAGGATGAAGAGTGTAGATGTTTCGCCGATGGAACCGGGAATCAAACCGAGGAACATGTCCCAGAGTGAGAGCTCGTTACCTGTGATACCTGTAACAGCAGGAGTAAGGCTGCCGCTTGTCGCAATCTGTCCAAGGGGAGTGGCGCCTGTGAAGGAATCAACGAGTTGACCGCTGCCGAGTCCGAAGATAGAGTCGCTTGCGACAAACACTGAGTCACCCGACATTTTTGACGGATAAGCGAAGAACAGGAACGCACGGGTCATAAGTGCCACGTTGAAGATGTTCATACCCGTACCGCCGAAGACTTCCTTAACGAAGATTACCGAGAAAGCTGTCGCAACAGCAATCATCCAGACCGGAGTCTCGATAGGGCATATCATCGGGATGAGGATACCGGAAACGAGGAATCCCTCCTGAATCTCGTGATGGCGGATTTGTGCTGAAATGAACTCAATACCCAATCCGACAACATAAGCTACTACGATTTTGGGTAATACGGCAAGCAGACCATAGAGGAATGCATCGAAGAAAGCAGGCTCCGGAGTGCCGATTGACAGGTAGCGCTGATAACCGACGTTATACATGCCAAACAGCAAGGCCGGAATCAAGGCAAGAACCACGATAATCATCGTGCGTTTGGAGTCGTTGTTGTCATGAATGTGCACGCCGATGCGTTGTGATGTAGTGTTGGGCGTGAACAAAAAGCTGTCGAAGCCGTCGAAAACCGACTGGAATTTCTGGAACTTTCCACCCGGTCTGAATTGCGGCTTTATTTTATCGAAATAATTCTTTAAAGACCTTTTCACGATTGTTGGGTTTTAGTTGGTTTCTTTTCTGAGATAATCCAAGCCTTCCTTTACTATCCGTTGTAGCTCAATCTTGGATGTATCGATAAATTCACACAACGCGAAATCTTCAGGCACGACCTCGTAGATGCCGAGTTGCTCCATCTTGTCAATGTCGCGGGCGATGATGGCTTTAATAAGGTATTCCGCATAGATGTCCATTGGGAATACTTTGTCGTATTCGCCGGCCATGATGATGGCACGCTCGCCGCCGTTGATTTTTGCGTCAAAACTGTATTTTTTGCTTTTCGGCATCAGCCAGGAGAAGAATGTGCGGCTTGCACTGTATTTCTTGGGGCTGAGTGAGGCCCATCCCATAAATTCGCAGTCGTTGCTGATTTCGGGGATGGCTGTAATCTGTCTGTATGGGAAATGCAGGAAACCCTCGAGTTGTTCCTGAACTCCGGTCAATACGTTTCCGGCGATGATTCGGGTATTGTTTCCGTCAATGTTGTTTCCGAGAAGTGTCTTCAGGGAAATGCCCATTGTCGTCTTTACATTTTGAGGAGTCTTGACTTTCTCTCCGGCGATAGTCACAATGCAGGAGTAGTCGACTTTTCCCTCTGTGAACAGCTTTCCGATGCGGATAACTGTCTCTGCGTCCAAAGCCCATACGGTCTCACCTTTATTGACCGGTGCGATGTGGGCAATTTGTGTTCCTACGTTGCCGGCGGGGTGGGGGCCTTCAAAAATGACAGATGTAGCACTCTTTGACTCATAAGGATGATTGGGTGTTACACCTATATATACATTCCCGTTTGTCAGCTTAGCCAAAATTGACAATCCCTTCTCGAAGTTGGCTTCGTTGCCGTCCATCATAAGGCAATGGTCGGGAGCCAATGGAGCGGAATCAAATGTGGTCACGAATATGTCTCGTGGCGTAACATCTTTGTCTGGAATGATACCGTAGGGACGTTGGCGCATCAAAGCCCAAAGTCCGGACTCCAGGAGGGTTGTTTTGACTTGCTCGGCAGAACCGGCGTCTGTTTTGAATGTCTTAGCCGTCTGCGGCTCACTTCCAGCCTCAATCACTACAGCGAGAATCTTGCGGCGTTCGCCACGGATGATTTTCTTGATGGTTCCGCTGACAGGAGAGGTGACAACTACTTCCGGATGATTTTTGTCATAGAGCACTGCTTCTCCGGATAAAACTGTCTCACCTTCTTTTTTGAGCAGTTTGGGAATCAGACCATAAAAATCGTCAGGAATGATGGCGTATTCTCCCGAAATGCCGGTCGGCTGGGAAACCTTGCCATCGGCCTCGCCGATAAGGTTCAGGTCTAATCCTTTCTTAATTCGTATTAAGTCAAGCATTATTGCGAGTATTAAATTGGTGTTATTTTTGTGTCAAAAGTACTAAAAAAAATTGCTATGATAAAATTAAGGTGTGAAAACTTTTAGCCAAGAGAAACGAAAATTATATTAGTCTTAAAAAATAAGATGAAAATTAAAAAAAAGTATCACTGCTTTGGATATATAAAAATATTGTAATACATTTGTCGGTAAAATTAGGATAGTGGTAGAAAAAGTCTTTTAAAGATATATTGACATTATTAACTATTTTAAACTAATTTAAACAACAAAACAATTTAATTATGGAAGCTCAAAAGCCTAACACTCCACAAAAACCTGTGGCAGCAAAAGCTAAAGCGCAAGGCGAACACAAGGTTCGTGGTATCAAAAATGCATTTATGGTAATCATCTGCTGTGCAGTTGTTGCTGTTTGCTTGTACAAGTTTGTATTCGGTGATCCGAGCCACTTCGATCCCGCAACAGGGCACCCACTTCCTGGTGACTTCTTAGGAACAATCTACATGGGTGGTGTTATCGTGCCTGTTCTTCAAACTTTGTTCTTGACAGTAATCGTATTGTCAGTAGAACGTTGGATCGCTCTTAGCAGCGCTAAAGGTAAAGGTAGCATTTCTAAGTTCGTTGCTGAAGTTAAGAAATGTCTCGTTAAGAACGATATCGAAGGTGCACAGAAACTTTGCGCTAAGCAACAAGGTAGTGTTGCAGCCGTAGTATCTTCAGCTCTGTTGAAGTACAAAGAAATGGATGCTAACACAATGTTGACTAAGGAACAAAAACTTACTTCTTTGCAGCAAGCAGTTGAAGAAGCTACAGCTTTGGAAATGCCGGCATTGCAACAAAACCTTCCGATCGTTGCAACTTTGACAACACTCGGTACTCTCGTCGGTCTTCTCGGTACGGTTATCGGTATGATCCGTTCATTCGCCGCTCTTGGTGCTGGTGGTGGTTCTGTTGACTCAATGGCACTTTCAGTAGGTATCTCTGAGGCCCTTATCAATACTGCATTCGGTATTGCAACTGGTGCTTTGGCCGTTATCTCTTACAACTTCTACACAAATAAGATCGATAATCTTACTTACGCAATCGACGAAATCGGTTTCTCTATCGTACAAACATTCGCAGCTACTCACTAATCTGTAACTTAAGGTAAAAAATTAAAAATATGGGAAGAGTAAAAATCAAAAGGAAAAGCACGCTCATCGACATGACGGCGATGAGTGACGTGACTGTTCTTTTGCTTACATTCTTCATGTTGACTTCAACCTTTTTGCAGAAAGAACCTGTGACTGTAAAGACACCGTCTTCAGTGTCTCAGTTGGCTGTCCCAGCGTCTAACTTGGTGACAGTGCTTGTAGACCCGGAAGAACACGTGTTCATTTCTTTCACTGGTGCGGAGAGTATGCCGAGCGACACGGTACGAATGAAAGTATTGGAGCAAGCAGTTGCTACATACAACAAGCTTCATAAGGACAAACCTCTACAGTTGACTCAAGCTCAGGTTCAAGCATTCAGCAGCCTCAGCATGTTTGGTTGCTCATTTGCTAATCTTCCAGCTATCTTGAGTATGACTCCACAGGAACAAGACCTTGCAATGAAACCGGATCAACCCGGTAACATGGCCGGAATTCCTATTGACTCTCGTAAGGAGTTCCAATCAAATCCTAACGAATTCCAAATCTGGATGCAGGCTTATCAGACAGTTGCACAAGATATCAAGTGTGACGTAGAGAAGCCGGACGGTACAATCGACAAAGAGGGTACAGCATTTGATTTGCTTCGTCAAGGTAAGGTTATTGCCGTTAAAGCTGATGAAACTACACCTTATTCTGTAGTTCACGTTGTAATGGACAACCTGCAAACAATGAAGATGAATAGGTTTACTTTAATGACCTCTTTAAAGGAGAATAAATAGTATGGCACAAATAGAACAAAGCGGCGGCGGTGAAAAGAAAAAAGGCGCCCAAAAGAAAATGCACATCCATGTCGACTTCACTCCGATGGTTGACATGAACATGCTTCTGATTACGTTCTTTATGCTTTGTACCACTATGCTCAAGTCTCAGACTTTGAACATTATTCTCCCGACAAACGAAAAGGTTGAGAAGGAAAACCAAAACAAAGCAAAGCAATCAGAGGCGTTCACAATCATTGTGGATTCTGAACGTGCTGAATCGGAAGACGGCAAGAAGCCGGGACGTATCCTTGGTAACTATGTTTACTATTATGAAGGTAAGCCAGGTGTAGGCGAGGATGGTGTTATTACAGAAAACAACATCAAGGAGCCGGAACAAGGAAACGGTACAGTTAATGCCGGTGTTGTTGACCAAATTCGTGATGTCCTTCGCATCAAGAATAAGGAAGTTGTAAAGCAGCTTGATGAACTCCAGAAGGAGTGGCAGGCTGAAAAGATTTCCAACGAAGAGTATCAGAAACGGTCAAAGGAAATCATTAGCTCTGACAAGATTGAAGATAAGCCCGTTGTAATCATTAAGGCTACTCCGGAAGCTTCATTTGCAAACTTGGTAAGTGCTCTTGACGAGATGCAGATCAATGGTATCAATACATTCCAGATTGATAACCTCAATCATCAGGACTCTATCCTGTTGAAGGATTATTTGACAAAGCATCCTCGCAAAAAGTGATGAATGGGTCGAAGTTTATTGTTGAATCTTAAAGAAAAGAAAAAATGGCAAAAGATGTAGATCTTTCATCAAAAGAGTGGCGTGACATAATCTTTGAAGGTAAGAACAAAGATTTTGGTGCATATCAGCTCCGTAAGGCTTCTGATATCCGTCACAATAAAGCGTTCATTTTCGTACTTATCGGCTTGGCTGTCGTTTCTGCTTTGATTTTCACATTCGTGAAGGTTCAGCAGCAGATTGCAGAGCGTGAAATGCTTGCGGCAGCAGCTCAACAAGAGCAAATGGCTATGATTGATGCTGAAGAGCCGGAAGAGGAAATGGAAGAAGAAGTTGTTATTGAAATTGAGCAACCGGAAACTCCGCCGGAAGAAATTGTTAACCAACAAAAGATGACAGAAATCGCTATCGTTGATGACTCTGAAGTTAAGGAGGAAGACGAAGTGAAATCTCAATCTGACTTGGAACAGAACACGGCAATCGCCGGTGCCCTCGATTTCGATGATGGTACTGATGATATCAGCAAGATTACTGAACAAAAAGTTGAGATCATTCAAGAGAAGCCGAAAGAAAAAGAACCTGAAAAGGTCTTCACTTTCGTAGAACAGAAGCCTGAGTTCCCTGGTGGTGACGCTGCGCTTTACAAGTTCATCGGTGATAACTTGGTTTATCCGCCAATGGCAATCGAGAATGGTGTTCAAGGTCGTGTAATCGTTCAATTCGTCGTAACTAAGACTGGTGCTATTGGCAACGTTAAGGTTGTACGTAGCGTAGACCGTGATTTGGATAACGAGGCAATCCGCGTTTGTAAGAAACTCCCGAACTTCATTCCGGGTAAGCAAAACGGTCAGCCTGTGAACGTATGGTACACATTGCCTGTAACATTCAAACTTCAGTAATATAAGCTGACTAACAAATATTCAGGAGGACAGACATTCAGTCTGCCCTCCTGTTTTTTTATGATAAAGTTTTGTGCACAGAATGGTTATTTTGAAATTTATGAGTTTGTGGTAGGCTGCGTATCGTGCTGATGTGTAGTGTCCGATAGTCGCTTTGTGGGCCTGTGGGATGAATCTTTGTTGGAGATAACTTGGGGCGGTAGGTGTGTTTGTAAATGTCGAATTTTGCTGAATGATTGATTATTTTGGAGTACTGAGATGAGGTATTATCATATATTTGATGTGTTATCTGGCTTTGTGCAAATTGGGAGTTTGCTGTTGTTTGGATAAAAAATAGGGGTATTGGTTTTATTACCAATACCCCTATCTCTTATTGTGTGGTTGGATTAGTCTTTTACAACCTCGTTTGTCAGTGCAATGTCAAGTACGTCCTTGATTGTTGAAACGTAGTGGAATTTGAGTCCTTTCAGATAGATTTCCTTTATGTCCTCAATGTCCTTTCGGTTTTCTTTAGAAAGAATAATTTCTTTGATGCCTGCACGTTTGGCAGCGAGAATCTTTTCTTTGATACCACCAACCGGCAGCACTTTTCCACGAAGTGTGATTTCTCCGGTCATTGCGATGTGGTCCTTGACTTTTCGATGTGTGAATGAAGAAGCCAAAGAGGTAGCCATTGTGATACCGGCAGAAGGTCCGTCCTTAGGAATTGCACCTTCTGGAACGTGGATGTGCACATTGAAGCTCTCGAATGCTGTTTCGTCAATGCCAAATTTAGCAGCATTCGCCTTCAGGTATTGGAGTGCGATAACAGCCGATTCTTTCATCACATCGCCCAGATTGCCTGTAAGAGTGAGTTTTTCTCCTTTGCCTTTTGACAGAGATGATTCGATAAAGAGAATCTCACCGCCTACGGCAGTCCATGCAAGGCCTGTTACGACGCCAATCTGGTCGTTGCCTTCGTATTTGTCGGAAGAAAACTCCTCCGTGCCAAGGTAAGTCTTAAGCAGAGCCGGAGTAATTGATTTCGGATATTCTTTTCCTAATGCCTTTTCTCTCGCTATTCGGCGCAGTACTTTGGCAATTTTCTTATCAAGCGTTCTGACTCCGGATTCTCTTGTATAGGACTCGATAATCTTTGTTAGTGTTGCCTTAGGAAACTCGATTTCCTTTTTCTCAAATCCGTGTTCTACCAACTGCTTGGGAACAAGATATTTCTTGGCAATCTCAATTTTTTCCTCGAGAATGTAGCCGGAAACCTCGATGAGTTCCATACGGTCGAGCAATGGCTGAGAGAGTGTCGACAGCGTGTTGGCAGTGGCGATGAACATCACGTTGGACAGGTCATAGTCCATGTCGATATAGTTGTCATGGAAATGACAGTTCTGTTCAGGGTCAAGCACTTCAAGCAAGGCAGAGGCCGGGTCGCCTTTAAAATCTTTGCCGAGTTTGTCGATTTCGTCGAGTACAAACACCGGGTTTGAGCTTTTGCTCTTAATCAAGCTTTGAATTATGCGGCCGGGCATAGCTCCGATGTACGTTTTTCTATGACCTCTGATTTCGGCCTCGTCATGCAGTCCACCGAGAGATATTCTGACATATTTGCGGTGAAGCGCATCGGCAATAGAGCGTCCCAAAGAAGTCTTGCCGACTCCCGGAGGTCCGTACAGGCACAAAATCGGGGCTTTCATGTCGCCACGGAGTTTCAATACGGCGAGATGCTCCAAAATGCGGTCTTTGACGTTGTCAAGTCCGTAATGGTCCTTGTTGAGTTGCTTCTCCGCGTTGTCGAGATTGAAATTATCGGTTGTAAACTCTCCCCATGGCAGGTCGAGCAATGTCTCTATGTAGTTGAATTGGACAGAATAGTCCGGTGACTGAGGCTGTAGACGCTCCAGTCGCTTCATTTCCTTCTCAAAGGCCTCTTGCTGCTCTTTGCCCCATTTCTTCTCGGAAGCTCGTTTGTAGAGATTGTCAATGTCTTGGTCGTCAGTATCACCCAGCTCATCCTGAATAGTGCGGATTTGCTGTTGGAGGAAATGTGCGCGTTGCTGCTCTGAAATGTCGCGCTGAGTTTTGGATTCGATGTCAGCGCGGATTTCGACGAGTTGAGCCTCCCTGTTCATGTGTGAGAACAAGCTCAGTGCGCGCTGCTTAATCGAGAAAGTCGAAAGCAGGCGTTGCTTGATAGCGGCGTCGAGCGGAGAGTTGACACACAGGAAGTTTACAAGGTGGACGGGATGCTCGATATTTTTGATGGCAAAAATCAATTCATTCATGCGTCCGCCCATCTTTTCCAGCATGCCGATGGTAGTGTCGCGAAGGCTGTCAATCAGAACCTCGAATTCCTTGTCGTTCTCCATCGGGAATTCCTCGTCAATCAACTGAATGTTGCCTTTGAGATAAGGAGTCTCGCTGGTAATTGATTCCAATTTAAAAGTATGGCGTCCCTGAAGTATCACATTGGTTGTGTTGTCAGGGAATTCGAGAACCTTGATAATCTCAGCGACAACGCCGACGGAATGCAACTCGGCAAAGCCCGGGTCGTCATCGCTTTCGTCCTTTTGGCATACGACGCCAATCTGGAGCTTCTTGTTCTGGGCAGCCTTGATGAGGGCGAGAGATTTCTTTCGTCCTACAGCCACAGGAATTGCCACATCAGGGAATAGCACCATATTGCGCAATGCCAGAATGGGAATATCGTTTGTCAGAATCTGCTTCTCAATATCGCCGTTGTTTGCATCGTCTTCGAAATTGGTGAAAACAGAGCAAATTGGGGTAGAAGATTCGTCTGCGTAAAGTCCGTTCTTAAATTTTATCATAGTGTGATTTAGCTAATTTACTTTTTTTGATAAAGCGGCAAAAAATATGCCAAAAAAATATGGCACATTTTTGCACTAAAAAACCGGACCAATTCGTATGAAACATACAACTGTTCCGGCTTCTGTGGTTATTGACATAAAAGTTCAGTCAATTTTTGCTTGCTTGGATTCACCGCCATGATTTTACCTTCGCGGCTAATCAGGAAACTGTTGAATCCATTCTCAAGATGGAACCGCTTATACACTTCATTTTCTTTTCCATCTTCTAAATGAAATTGCGTTTCCGAGTTGATTCTGTCATTTTTCAATACTTCCTGAAAAAGTTTTGAATTGTCGTCAAAGTTGATTGACACATAGCTGACAGCATCGTTGTTGTTCGTAAAACGGTCGTATTCGATATTGCGGATTCTTGAGTCAGCATTGTCTGACGACCAGAAGTTTACGAGAACATAATTTCCTCTTAATTCACTCAGCGATAATTCGGTGTTTTTATTGGAAACCTTGAAGTTGGGCGCGAATGCATCAATTTTTGTATCGACGTCATTGGCGTTGTGTGCTGAGGTGAATGACAGAAGGATTGCGAAAACCGCAATCGTTGCTAAAATTTTCCTCATTAAAATAAATTAGAGTCCATACTAAGGGCTTTCTTGGGAGTCCACCTGAGAAAAGCCCCTGCCGATTTTCGGCGAAAGAGAGAACTCTTTCTCTCTATTTTTTCTAAAAATTTCTGCAAAGATACGCATTTTTTGCGCTAATACAAAGCATTTTGCGATTTTTTCATTATTTTGCTTTCATTTGGTAAAATTTATATTGGCTTTTCTTGCGATTTTTCGTGGGAAATATGGCGGATGATAGTGGGGGTTCCGATAAAAAAAAGTATTTTTGAAAATGATAATTCAAATAATAGGATAATGGAAAAAGCAGTAGAATTAATCTTGGTTAATATTTCGGGAACCGACCGTCCGGGAGTGACATCGGCTCTCACTGAGATTTTGGCAAAATATGAAGCGCTTATCCTGGACATTGGCCAGGCTGACATACATCACACTCTTTCTCTTGGCATTCTGTTCAAAACCGACAGCTCGAAGAGTGGCGACATTCTGAAGGAGCTTTTGTTTAAAGCTTCGGAGTTGAATGTAGCGATACGTTTTTCTCCTGTATCGGTTGAGAATTACGAGACGTGGGTAGGCTTGCAGGGTAAGAACCGCTATGTGATTACGGTTTTAGGACGTCGGATAACTGCCCGGCAGATTGCTTCCGTTACTCAGGTGATTGTAGAGCAGGGGTTGAATATTGATGGAATTCAACGGTTGACCGGCCGTATGCCTTTGGCGGATACGGTAGAGAATATTTCTAAATCGAAAGGCTGTATAGAGTTTTCTGTGCGAGGTACTCCCAAGAACTATGCGCTGATGCAGTCACAGTTTATGGAGTTGGCCAATGAGTTGGAATTTGACATCTCACTTCAGCAGGACACGCTCTATCGCCGGTGTCGCAGGCTGATATGCTTTGATATGGACTCCACGCTGATTGAGACGGAAGTGATTGATGAGCTCGCCGACCGTGCTGGTGTTGGGGCAGAAGTGCGTGACATTACGGCACGGGCCATGCGAGGCGAGATTGATTTTAAGGAGAGTTTCCGGGAACGTGTCGCTTTGTTGAAAGGTCTGGATGAGTCGGTAATGAGAGACATTGCGGAGCATTTGCCGATAACGGAAGGTGTGGAGCGGTTGATGACCGTATTAAAACGTGCAGGATATAAAATCGCTATTTTGTCGGGTGGTTTCACATATTTCGGAAATTATTTGAAAAACAAGTTCGGTATCGATTATGTGTATGCGAATGAACTGGAGATTGTTGACGGAAAACTGACGGGTAACTATGTGGGTGAGATTGTCGACGGGCAGCGTAAGGCAGAATTGCTGCGCTTGCTGGCCCAAGTGGAGCGGGTGGATATCGCTCAGACAATCGCTGTCGGTGATGGAGCGAACGACCTTCCGATGCTCACGGTTGCCGGTTTGGGTATTGCATTCCATGCAAAGCCAAAGGTGAAGGAGTCTGCCCGGCAGAGCATATCGACAATCGGACTTGACGGCGTGTTGTATTTCTTAGGTTTTAAGGATTCTTTTATTGAGTCATAAGGTGAGACGGATTTTTCTTGTATTGTTATTGATACTGTCGGTTTCGGCTGCAATGCCAGCCGCTACGCTTGCGGGTAGCGACAGTTTGACTCATCGTCCGACGGTTGGTCTGGTGCTTAGCGGAGGTGGTGCCAAGGGTATAGCCCATGCAGGAGTGATTCAGGCGTTGGAGGAAAATGGAGTAGCCATAGATTTCGTGGCGGGTACCTCTATGGGTGCCATTGTCGGCGGTTTGTACTCGGCAGGATATACTCCCGATGAGATTGTCGATTTGATTTTGTCGGATGAGTTTTCAAATTGGTCAACGGGTAAGATTGACCCGGCTTTAACCTATTATTACTTGAAACCGCAGAAATCACCGGCGGTGGTTAAATTTAACATAGGAAAGGGCGATTCGACTTCATTGACAAGTTTGCTGCCCTCAAGTTTAATCAGTCCGATTCCGATGAATTTCGGATTTGTCGAGATGTTTGCGCCTCACACGGCTGTGTGTCAGAATGATTTCGACAAGTTGTTTGTGCCTTTCCGTTGCGTTGCCTCCGATGTCTACAATAAGCGGAAGGTAGTGTTGTCGAAAGGCAACTTAGGTGATGCCATCAGAATGTCGATGACGTTCCCGGCGGTGTTCAAGCCTATCGAGAAGGACGGACTTCCGATGTTTGACGGAGGTATTTATGATAATTTCCCGGTAAGTGTAATGAAGGAGGATTTTGCTCCGGATGTCATTATCGGAGTCGATGTCTCTACCGGAGAAAAGCCGGATGTAACCAATCTGATTTCTCAGCTTGAAAGTATGATTATCCAACAGGATGATTATTCGCTGCCGGAGAAAGACGGTATCAAGTTGCATGTTGATTGTAAGGATTATGGGTTGTTGGACTTCCCGAAAGCCAAAGAAATTGCCAAACGGGGTTATGACTTGACCATTTCCATGATTGACTCCATTAAGAAGCGTACAGGACCGGGTGTAGACCCGAAAAGCATTGCGTTGCGGCGTGATATTTACAAATGCAAGGTGCAGACGGTGAAGTTCGACTCGTTGATTGTAGAAGGAACTAACCGGCAGACAGAGAAGTATATGCGTCATATGTTTTTCGAGCATCCGGGTGATACGGTAGATATTGCGAAGGCAAAGGACGTATATTATCAGATGATTACATCCGGTAAATTCCGCGATTTGGTGCTTGAGCCGGAGTTTAAGCCGGATTCACGCTTGTTCACCTTGCGGATGAAGGCTTCTGTGAAGAATGATATAGGCTTAGGAATCGGAGGTTACATTACTTCGAGTACAAATAGCTTGGCTTTTGTCTCGGCTAATTATGAGACGCTGGATTTGAACTCTTTTTCTGGTGAGATAAAAGGGTGGGTCGGACAGTCGTATTATGGAGGACTTCTGAATGCCAGAATGCTCATACAGTCTGGATTGCCGACGTCATTCAATGTGCAGACTGCTGCATTCCGTCAGAATTATTATGAGGATGACGCATTCTTTTTTGAGAGTGACCATCCGTCATATTTGACAGAGAAGGAATTCTACGTCAAAGCAGGACTTGGAATCGGTATTGGACGTCACGCGAAATTGAACGCGACTGTCGGGTATGGTTATCTGAATCCTCATTTCTATACGCAGGGCGGTTTGATAGGCAACATTCGCGAAACGCAGAACGAAGGCCGGTACAAGTTGGGTAAAGTTGGCGTAACCTATGATTTCAACACGTTGGATAATGAGGTGTATCCATCGAGGGGAAGCCGTATTGTGGTTAATGCCGCCGGTGTTCTTGGCTCGGAACGGTACGTGAATAACATCCTGCCGGAATATACGACTGACTATAGTCGGGTCAAGTGGGCCGAAATCGAACTGGATATGCAGAAATATTTTGTGTTGTCCAATCGGTTTAGTCTGGGAATGAGACTGGATGCGTTGGCATCAACAAAGAAATTATATGAGAACTATCTCGCATCCATTGCACAGGCGCCGGCCTTTGCTCCGACCCAATCAAGCAAGGGCTTGTTCATTCCATCTTTCCGGGCCAACTCGTTTGTTGCCGGAGGTGTGATGCCGGTGTTTAAACTTCTTGACAATATGCTTTTGCGTCTGGAAGTTTATGGTTTCAGCCCGATGCGGACTATTGAGAAGAATTTTGACGGCAGTCCCCGTTATGGTGACTGGTTTGGAAGTGTAGACGTAATGGGAGAAGCCTCATTGGTCTATAACTTCTCTTTTGCCTCACTCAGCCTTTACGGAAATTATTTTAATGCGCCGGAAAGCAACTGGTCGGTTGGAGTGAGCTTCGGATTCTATATAACAGCTCCTAAATTCTTGCGTTAATTGGATTACCAGAACTTATTGTTCTCGGGAGAGTATTCAAACCCGGCGGCATTGAGTTTAGAGGTAATTTCATCCTTGTCGATGTCGAGGCTTTTGCACATTTCGTCAAGCGAGCTGTAATTGTCGCGCAACTGCTGATTGATGTAGCTCATCAGCATAAAAGGGTCTTGAGGTAGATTCATAGCTGTTTTATTTGATATTTTTTTTGAACTGCAAAGTTAGACAGTTTTTCTCAAAGAAGCAGCTTCTCCTATAAAAAATGAAAGACGTCGCTCCTAAAGGAATTCACCTTAGGGGCGACGCTTTTATTGGGTATATTTTCAATTCGTGATTTTAGAGCTTGTCAAATTCCCAAATAGCTCCTTCTGTCAGAGATGCGTAGATTTTACCGTTTTGCAGTTCAAAACCATTGACCTCTGATGTTCCGCACCGGTGTTGCCAGAGAACTTTCTGTGTTGCGGCGTCGACGGCCACAACGACACCTTGTCGGGAGCCCATATAGATGACGCCTTCAAATTCTTTGACGATACAAGGAGCATGTTCGTAGCCGAGTCCGGCATCTACGACAAATGCTATTTCCGGCGTATTCTTCGTGATGTTGACAGCAAGAAGTTGGCCATCCATTGTTTTTGCATAGGCAATTTTTCCGTCAGCGGAAGCACCGAGGCTTTCGCGGACTTTGTATTTGCCGTCAAAATTTGTGCGCCATATTTCCTTGCCTGTCTGGCGGTCGATGACTGTCATGTAGCGGTCCGGAGCTACGACGATGACCCGTGTAGGGGTAACCATCGGTACGCAGTTGCCGGGACCGAGCAGGGTGACTTCTCTTCCGTTGTTCCATTTCCATTTTAATTCTCCGGTCGTGCGGTTTACGCAACGCAAATAAGAGTCCCAAGCTCCGAAAACAACGTCATCGCCATCAATGACTGGCTCGGCCTGGCAGTAGTTGTTGGCGTCGATTTTCCATACCAGTTCCGCTGAGGCAGCGTTCCAGCATTCGAACTTCTTGTATCCTCCCTGATAAAGTCGGTCGCCGACAATGAGTCCGTCGGCCACGTACGGACCTTCAGATGTCTTGTCATGCAACATTTGTCCGTTCTCTTTGTCCAGCCAAAGTATCCGTTTGTCAGCGGTTGGAATGATAACAGTGCTGTCTGTCAATGCCGGACGGGAGAAAAGCGACGCCTGTGTGCGTATTGACCATTGCTCGTTGCCGTCCATGTCGATAGATTTCACAAGACCCAGAGAGTTGCCGAAGATGATGCGGTCTTTGTCTACCGCAAGCCGCGTAAAGATAGAGGCATTGTCTTGATATATCTTTCTGATGGAGAATCCTTCTGCTTCTGGGAATTTTTCCGGTTCAATATATTCGTAGGCCGGATGCTGGTCGTGAATGTAGAATGCGAATTCCCTGCGTTCAGGCTGTCCGATTGTTTTGTTGTTGACGAAAACAGAGTCCTGTGTGATAGAGAAGTTGGTGTATCCATATCCGTCATTTTTCTTGGTCATGTCAAGAGCCCGGCATATAATGGCATCAATGTCGCCGCCTTTGTAGTATCTTGAGACGTGGTAGTGTCCGCAGATGTGCACGATGGTCGGGTACTTGTGGAGAATGTTCAAGTAGTCTTGATAGTTGTCAAGGTCTTCCTTGATAGGGTAGTGGTTGACGGAAACTACCTTTTTCCCTGAGGTGTTGCAACGGCGGGCCAGTTCCGTATCAAGCCAAATCAAATCTTCCTGTTTGATATGTCCGTCACCCATTTTCATGTATGGACCGCAGTTGATGCCGATAAATACGAGGCTGTCAGTCTCGAAAACGAATCTGTCGCTTGTCCAGATGTCAGATATGGTTTTCATTGCGCTCTGCGACCATGTATCTTCGTGGTTGCCGGGGATAACATATACTGGTTTGGTGAGCGTGTCGAGAATTTTTTTTACGTTGTGAAGCTGTTCGTCGCTGCCCTCATTGGACAAGTCGCCGGATACGATGACAAATTCAGAATCATTTTGGTTGATTTCCTGAATTGCTTGATAAAGTTGTCTCTCGTTTTCGTTTCCGGGTATCACATGGATATCGGAGAGAACCGTAAAGTCCAATGCCGAGAGTGATGTCGCGTAGAACAGACATGCTGTCGTAGCGATGTTTCGGAGGATAGATTTTTGGAATTTCATAAGCGGTTTTTTGTAGGTTTTAGCAAAGGTACAATAATAATCGACCGATAATCTTAAAAAGATGTCAACAAAACAAAAAAGACATTGATTGCTCAATGTCTTTTTTGTCAGATAGTTTATTTCAATTGGGATTTACTTGCAACCAGCGCAGCGAGGTTTGATTTGTTTGAAGAAATCGTTACCCTTGTTGTCAACGAGGATGAATGCAGGGAAGTCCTCAACGCGGATTTTCCAGATGGCCTCCATGCCCAATTCCGGATATTCAACGCATTCGATGCTCTTGATGTTGTTTTGAGCAAGAATAGCTGCCGGACCACCAATGCTACCTAGGTAGAAGCCGCCATGTTTCTGGCAAGCGTCGGTAACTTGTTGTGAGCGGTTACCCTTTGCGAGCATAATCATGCTGCCACCCTTGCTTTGGAACAGGTCAACGTATGGGTCCATACGTCCTGCTGTTGTCGGGCCCATTGAGCCGCAGGCCATTCCTGCAGGAGTCTTAGCCGGTCCTGCGTAGTAAACCGGATGGTTCTTGAAGTATTCAGGAAGTTCTTCGCCGTTGTCTACGCGCTCTTTGAGTTTAGCGTGAGCGATGTCGCGGGCTACGATGATTGTACCGTTGAGTGACAGACGGGTAGATACCGGATATTTGTCGAGTTCCTTGAGAATTTCTTCCATCGGCTGGTCAAGGTTGATTTTCACAGCATTGCCTTCTCCTGCGTTTCTCAATTCTTCCGGAATCAATTCAGATGGATTGCTGTCAAGCTTCTCAATCCAGATACCGTCTTTGTTGATTTTACATTTGATGTTGCGGTCTGCGGAGCAGGATACACCCAAGCCAACCGGACAGGATGCACCGTGACGCGGCAAGCGGATGATGCGCACGTCATGTGCGAAATATTTACCACCGAATTGAGCGCCGAGGCCGATGCGGTGAGCTTCTTCGAGTACTTGTTTCTCCAGTTCAACATCACGGAACGCACGTCCTGTTTCGTCACCAGTAGTAGGCAGGTTGTCGTAATAGCGTGTTGAAGCGAGCTTCACAGTGAGCAGGTTCTTTTCTGCAGATGTGCCGCCGATTACGAATGCGATGTGGTAAGGAGGGCAGGCTGCCGTACCGAGCGTCTTCATTTTCTCAACGAGGAATGGAACGAGTGTGCCCGGATTGAGGATAGCCTTTGTTTCCTGATACAGGTATGTCTTGTTGGCAGATCCACCACCCTTGGTAACGCAGAGGAAGTGATATTCCATGCCTTCGGTTGCCTCAATGTCGATTTGAGCCGGAAGGTTGCACTTTGTGTTCACTTCTTCGTACATTGTCAACGGGGCATTCTGAGAATAGCGGAGGTTGCATTCTGTATAAGTCTTGTAGACACCGAGAGAGAGGGCTTCTTCGTCGCAGAAGCCTGTCCATACCTGCTGTCCCTTTTCACCATGGATGATGGCTGTACCTGTATCCTGGCAGAATGGGAGTACGCCTTTGCTTGCTACGTCGGCGTTACGCAAGAATGTCAGAGCTACATACTTGTCGTTCTCGCTTGCTTCCGGGTCGCTGAGGATCTTTGCTACCTGCTCGTTGTGAGAGCGGCGGAGCATGAACGATACATCATGGAATGCAGCGTTTGCCATAGCTGTTAAGCCTTCTTTTTCCACCTTCAGAATTGGGTGGCCTTCAAACTCGCTAACCGATACATAGTCTTTGGTCAGCAAATAATACTCAGTGTCGTCTTTGCCGAGTTGGAACATCGGACGATACTTAAATTCAGGATTTGCCATAGTTATCTATAATATAATGTTGTATGTATTTTGCTTTTCGATTAAAGCATTTTTTCTTTATTCCACAAATTTACAATCCTTTTTTGAATAAGTGAAATTTCACTCGGCATATTTTGTCAATTTGTCGGGGATAAAAAAGAGGGAGAGTCTGTTGTATGCGTTGGGAGAATGAGTTATATTTGAGAAAAAATATTGAGATATGCGAAAATTGTTGGTTTTGACAGCGGCTTTGTCGATGGGAGTGTCTCTGCAGGCGGCAGTGCCGCAATCGATAACGGAAATGGTAGAAGCGGGTGAATTCTCGCAAGTAGAGTTCTTGTTGAAGAATAAGCAAGAATTCTCCGCTTATGAGAAAGATTCCGTACTGTCTATTATGGAGCGCATCCGCAGGGATTTCCGTGTGCCGTTTGCCGATGGCGTCCGACAGATACAGGAGAAGTACCCGCACGTAACGGAGGAACTTATTTCTGTTTGGGAAAAGAATAACTATATAGAAACAAAAGTGATAGACGGACAAAAATATATGTTCCGGAAATCGGTTTCCAATCTGGAGCGTCTTGTGCCGGAGCTCTCTGGAATGAAGCGGGCAGAGGAACGGTCGGCGGTTGAGTTGTATGCCGGTTGTGCGCGTGCTGCGATTGCGGATTGCGGGGGAGAATTGTTTCTGAGCAAGCCTCAGCGTGTGACGGTGAAGTTCGCCATTGATGTCAATGCTGACGTTGTGCCGGCTGGCGAAAAAATCAAGGTTTGGATGCCTTATCCGCTGGAATCGGTCAGGCAGCGGAATGTACGGCTGATTTTCTCGTCGGATGATGTGACAATGTCCGACGGCTCAATTCATAATTCTCTTTATATGGAGCGCTGCGCGGAGTCCGGTAAGCCTGCGCATTTTGAGGCGGTGTATTCCTATGATGTGTATGCACAGTTTTTCTCAAGAGAATATCTGCTCTCTCATTTGAAACCTTATGACAAAACTTCGGAATTTTATCGTCGTTATACGGCAGATGAGGCGCCGCAAATCTATCTGACTCCGCAGATGAAGCGTCAGGCTGCGCTTATTGTGGGGCGGGAGACAAATCCGGTCAAGCAGGCGTCACTGATATACGATTGGATTAATGCTCATTTCCCTTGGGCGGGAGCGAGAGAGTATAGCACAATCCCGAATCTGGCGCAATATACTTATGAGAGAGGTTATGGCGATTGCGGACAGGTCTCGTTGCTTTACATCACGCTTTTGCGCAGTGTCGGTATTCCGGCGCGCTGGGAAAGCGGATGGATGCTGCATCCCGGACGGGAAGGCATGCATGACTGGGCGGAGGTCTATTATGAGGGGATAGGCTGGGTGCCGGTTGATATGTCATTCGGATTGCTGGAGGTAGATGATACTTCGGATGTGGTCAATTTCTATAAGTCGGGAATTGACAATTACCGGATGGCAGTTAACAGGGGTGTCGGTGGCTGTTTTTCTCCAAAGAAGGATTATGTGAGAAGTGAAACTGTCGATTTTCAGCTGGGTGAAGTGGAATGGAAAGGTGGAAATCTTTTCTATTACCAAGATTGGACACCTTCTTTCGAAATTCTTAGAATTGACAAAGCGGTTGATTGATAGTAGATTGCCATATTGGCGTGAAAAAAATATTATTTTTCTTGCGAAAAAAGTTTGCATATGAAAAATATTTGCTAACTTTGCACTCGCAAACGGAAAATAAGAGGCTCCGTAGCTCAACTGAATAGAGCATCTGACTACGGATCAGAAGGTTACAGGTTTGAATCCTGTCGGAGTCACTTTTTTGATAAAAATATGCTTGTTGGCTCCGTAGCTCAACTGAATAGAGCATCTGACTACGGATCAGAAGGTTACAGGTTTGAATCCTGTCGGAGTCAC
>CALUMX010000007.1 GCA_944321875.1 uncultured Muribaculaceae bacterium | reverse complement strand
TTTCAAAAAACCGTGTAATTGACTATATTTCAATAATTTCAAAGAACTATTTATCCACTTTTACGGGACAGTAGTGCCGACAAGTTATGAAAATCCGCACAGCCCTTACCCTGAAATATCTTTGTGTGACCGCTACGGTGTTTGCCCTCTGCATGGTGGCCATCTACTTTGTCAGCGAGCATACACGCAGCCGTACGTTCTACAACGACCTGCACCGCGAGGGCGTCACGAAGGCGCATCTCTTTCTGAAAAAGAAGACAGACAAGGCACTGATGCAGGCCATCTATCTGAACAACCGTGAGTTTATCCACGAGGTGGAGGTGGCGGTATATACACCTGATTTTCAGATGCTCTATAACGATGCGATGGTGAACGACATCGTCAAGGAAACGCCGGAGATGATTGCCCGGATTTTGCGTGAGCGGAACGAGGAGTTTACTGTCGGTGATTATCAGGCGGTCGGATTTGTCTATGAGTTTGAGGGGAAGCCTTATGTGGTTACGGCAGCCGCCTACGACGGTGTGGGGCATGACAATATCGCAGAGCTGCAGCGTACGCTCGGCGCGCTTTTTGCCGTCGGGCTGGTGGTGCTTTTTGCCGTCGGTTACCTGCTTGCCCGTTCCTCGCTGAAGCCGATACGCACCATCGTGCGCGAGGTGAAGCAGATTTCCGCCTCCCGCATCGACCGCCGTCTGCCGGTGGCGAGCAAGACGGACGAGCTGGGCGAATTGAGCATCACGTTCAACGACATGCTGCAACGGTTGGAAGGCTCGTTTGAGGCACAGAAAATGTTTGTCAGCAATGTGTCGCATGAGATGCGCACGCCGTTGGCCGCTCTTACGGCCGAGATTGACCTGACGCTGCAGAAAGACCGCACGCCGGAGCAATACCGGGCGGCTTTGTCCAACGCTCTCAACGATGCCCACCGCATGACCCGGCTTATTGACGGTCTGCTCAATCTGGCCAAGGCCGATTATCGGAAAGAGGCTATCAAAATGCAGGAAATACGCCTTGACGAACTCCTTCTGGATGTGCGCGCGCAGATTCTGCGTGCTCATCCGGGCTATCGGGTGGAGCTGATATTTGAGCAGGAGTCGGACGACGATTCGCTTATCACTGTCAGCGGTAACCTCTATCTGCTCACGATTGCTTTCTCTAATTTGATTGAAAATAACTGCAAGTATTCTGCCAACAATACCTCGTTTGTTCAGATTTCCTTCTGGAAGGAATGGTCGGCTGTGCGCCTTTCCGATACGGGTAAGGGGCTTACGGAGGAGGAGAAGCAACGCATCTTCCAACTGTTCTATCGGGGTGACAATACGGCCGGAGCGGATGGTCACGGCATCGGCATGGCGTTGGCACAGAAGATAATCCACCTGCATGGCGGCAACATTGCCGTGCTTTCGGAGAAAGGGAAGGGGACAACCTTCGTTGTCGAACTTCCGCACGTCTGAGCCTCCGGGTTCTAATAGTTTTCTAATACCACTCTAATTGGTTTCTAACGGCCTCTGCACGGGTTTCGCCCTAACTTTGCCGACGAAAAGAAAACGCAGTATTAACGCCGTAAAAACTGAAGTTATGAAGTGGAAGAAACTAAGACACCAATCGGAACATGCATTTGACGCAGAAAAAGTATTTCTCGCATCCTCTCAGACTCCGGAGTCGGTCTATGCGCATTTTGCCACACGTCCCGGCGGGCTTTCCCCGGAGGAGGTGGAGAACCGACAGACAGAGTACGGCCGCAATGAGGTCGCCCATGAAAAGCGGAAGAAGCCTTTGGCGATGTTTGTCAAGGCCTTTATCAATCCCTTTATCGGAGTATTGACGCTGCTTGTCATCGTTTCATTCGTGCTTGACGTACTGATGGCCGAGCCGGGCGAGCAGGAGTGGGTCTCAATAATTGTCATTCTTACGATGGTGGTGGTCAGTGCCATCCTGCGCTTCCGGCAGGAATGGAAGGCCAACGAGTCGAGCGAGGCACTGCTGCGAATGGTGACAAACACCTGCAGCACGGTGCGTAACGGCGAAAGCGCGGAGGAAATCAGCATCGACGAACTCGTTCCGGGCGACATCGTGCTGCTCGCTGCCGGCGACATGATTCCGGCCGACGTGCGCATCGTTGAGGCGAAGGATTTGTTTGTCAGCCAGTCGTCACTTACGGGTGAGTCCGACCCCATTGAGAAGCAGCCGGTCACGACGGTCGGTCGGAAGCGGGTGGGCAGCGTCGTGGAGCTTGACAACATCTGCTTTATGGGTTCCAACGTGGTCAGCGGCTCAGCCAAAGCCATTGTCTTTGCGACCGGCAACAATACCTATCTCGGCACTATCGCTAAAAGCATTGTCGGACACCGTGCGGCTACGGCATTCGACAAGGGCATCAGCAAGGTGAGCATGCTGCTCATCCGCTTTATGCTCGTGATGATTCCGTTTGTGTTCCTTATCAATGGCCTGACGAAGCATGATTGGTTTGATGCTTTCATCTTTGCCGTATCTGTGGCCGTGGGACTCACGCCGGAGATGCTTCCGATGATTGTTACCGCCAATCTCTCGAAAGGAGCGGTAGCCATGTCGAAGAAGAAGACCATCGTGAAGGACCTGAATGCCATTCAGAATTTCGGAGCGATGAACATTCTCTGTACGGACAAGACCGGTACGCTGACCTGCGACCAGATTGTGCTGGAAAAGTATATCAATGCCGACGGCTCGACGGATTCCGACCGCCGTATCCTCCGTCATGCCTATTTCAACAGTTTCTTTCAGACCGGCTTGAAAAATCTGATGGACAAGGCGATTCTTTCCCATGTGAAGGATCTGAACATGGAGCATCTGAAGGATAACTATGTGAAAATCGATGAGATACCGTTCGACTTCACGCGCCGCCGCATGTCGGTAGTCGTAGAGGACCGTCAGGGCAAGCGCCAGATTATTACGAAGGGTGCCGTTGAGGAGATGCTCGACATCTGCTCACACACGGAATTTGGCGGCGAGGTGCATCCGCTCACTCCGGAAATGAAGTCCAAAGCTCGCGAAATCAGCGAACAGATGAACAATCAGGGTATGCGGGTGCTTGCAGTGGCACAGAAAACGTTTATCGAGAAGGAGCATAGTTTCAACGTGTCGGACGAGTTCGATATGGTACTGATTGGTTACCTTGCTTTCCTCGACCCTCCCAAACAGTCGGCAGCCAGCGCCGTAAGGCAGTTGCGTGAGCACGGCATTGAGGTGAAGGTGCTTTCGGGTGATAATGACGCTGTGGTGCGAACTATCTCACGTCAGGTGGGCATTGATACCACCTATGCGCTGACAGGACCGGAATTTGCCGAACTGTCCGACCCCATGAAGCGGGCAGCCGTAGCACAGACCACCGTGTTCTCAAAACTCACGCCATTGCAGAAGACGGAAATTATCCGGTTGCTTCAGGAGCAGCAAAACACGGTCGGCTTCCTCGGCGACGGCATCAACGACGCTTCCGCATTGCGCCAGTCGGATATCGGTATTTCGGTGGATCCCGCGGTCGACATTGCCAAGGAAAGCGCAGACATTATCCTGCTTGAGAAGGACCTGATGGTGCTGGAGGATGGCGTGCTGGAAGGCCGCAAGACGTTTGGCAACATCAACAAGTATGTGAAGATGACCGCCAGCTCCAATTTCGGCAACATGTTCAGCGTACTCGTAGCCAGTGCTTTCCTCCCGTTCCTGCCGATGATGCCTATCCATCTGCTCATTCAGAACCTGCTCTATGATATTTCACAGACTACGATTCCGTTTGACCGCATGGATCCGGAATATCTGCGCAAGCCGCGTGTGTGGGACGCATCCGATTTGAGTCGTTTCATGATATATATCGGACCTATCAGTTCCCTGTTTGACATCGCTACCTATCTGCTCATGTGGTATGTCTTTGCCTGCCAGTCGCCGGAGAGCCAGTCGCTCTTCCAGTCGGGATGGTTTATTGAAGGCTTGCTGTCGCAGACGCTGATTGTGCACATGATACGTACCCGCAAGGTTCCGTTCTTCCAGAGCCGCGCCACCTGGCCTGTTACCGGACTTACACTGCTCATTATGGCCATCGGCATTATCCTGCCGTTCACTCCGGTCGGTTCGATGATTGGACTCACGCCGCTGCCTCTGAGCTATTTCCCATGGCTTATTGCCATCCTTGTCAGCTATTGCGTACTCACGCAGTTCATCAAAAATCTCTATATCCGCCGCTTCAAACGCTGGCTCTAATCCTAAATGCAGCGAGGCCACCTTTCCTTTGTGGAAGGGCGGCCTCGTCGTTTGTTGAGGTAGCGGGTTTATACTTTCAGAATCTCATTGTCGGTCACATACCAGACATAGCCGCTGATGTTCTTTTGTCCGGTAGCTGCGGTGAGGATGTTCATGTAGCCTTTTACTTGACGGGCGTACTTCTTGTCGTCGCGTTCGCCGAACTTATAGTCGATGACAATCAGAGAGCCGTCGGGGCGGTGTACCACACGGTCAGGCCGGTAGAGGTCGCCTTGCTTGTTCACGATGTCGCGCTCGCGCATCAGTTTGTTTTCCGGGGCAAACCATTCAGTTGTCGCCGGGTTGTCGAGGCCTTCGTGGAGCAGTTTGCCGAACCGTTCTTGTTCCTCTTCCGTGATGAATCCTTTGGCCTGAAACCTCCGCAGCGTCAGGTCGAGGTCTTCTCTGACGCGGACTGCGCTGAGAATGTTGTGCATCATCACCCCTTCAAAGCGGGCCGAATCGCGGCTTGCCGACAGCTCGTCGGGCACCTTGAATTTCCATTTGCTCGCCGTTTTGTCGCGTGCAGTCTCGTTCAGAGTCGTGTAGGCCGGCATTTCGTGGTTGGAGTTCTCCTGCTTGTCGGTTTGGGGAGTTGTCTTGCTGCCCACTTCGAATGCATGCTCGCTGTCGGTAATCCGTCCGTCGATGTTGACTGCCGCATTTTCGGAAATGAATTTCTCCAGGTCGGCATCGACCGACTTACTGTCGTTGTCAGCACTTTTCGATTTCTTCGGTTTGGGAGCAGGGTAGTAGATTATCAGCTCGTCGCCGGCGCGGGTGAACGCCACATACGTCTTGTTGACGGAATCCATTACGCTCTCCTGTTTAAGTTGGGAGAAAGCCTTCTCGAATATTCCTTTGTCCAGCTTTGTCGAGCGTTTGACGGGCAGGATGGGCGGCAGTTCCACCTTCAAATCCTTCAGGCTGTCGGCCACCTCGCTGGTCGGTATCCATTCCAGACCGCCTTTGTCGTAGGTCCAGTTGCAGAACGGAATCAGGACGCAGGCAAACTCCAGTCCTTTCGACTTGTGGATGGTCATCACCTGCAGCGCATCGATGTTGGCCGGTGACGAGATAGCGATTTTCTTGCCCGTATCTTCCCACCAGTCAAGGAAAGAATGGATGTTGGAGCCGTAGCGGCTCATGTAGTCGATGATGCAGTCCATAAACGCCTGCAGATAGGGAGTGTTCTCTCGGATAAGATGCTCTGGAAGCTGCTGGATGAGGCGTTCGGCGATGGTGTCGAGCGCGGCGCATTCACCGGAGTCAAACAGGCTGTCGAACGACAATTTGTCCTTTCCGCAGCTTCTGACGGCCTCGGCAAACGCTTCTGAAGTGTCGGTCATTCCCCGGGCGATGTTGGAGTGGAAGTCCTTGATGATGAGCGTGATGTTCTTAGGCGTATTCTCCTGCCCGGAAGAGTCGCAGATGCCTTTGTAGTTGTCGAGCATTGCAAGCATGCTCACCACGATTTTGACAGCGGGTGAGTTCCAGATGAGCAGAGACTCCTCCGAAACCACTTTCAGCGCATTTTTATCGGCCTCTTTCTCCCTGTTATAACGCATGATGCGGCTGATGACCTGCTCGCCTTCCTTGCCTTTGTTCACCAGGATGGCGATGTCCTTTTGCCGGTAGCCACGCTCGGTGAGGTCGACGATGTCTTCAATCATCCGGTCGAGAGCGATTTCATCGAATTTGCGTTCTTCAGAGTCTTCGGTTGCGTCCTCTTCTCCTTCCCCTTCCGATGAGCTTTCCGTATTGGTCTCGATACGGTCGATGACCACATGGCCCGGACGGCTCTGGTTGCGGTCGGCCACCTGTTGCTGTACGTTGTCGTAGATTTGGTCCAAGTTGTGCTCCTCAGCCAGCCATGAAAAGAACGTGTTGTTCCATACGACCACATTTCTGGCGCTTCGCCAGTTGGTGTTGGCATCCTTCGTCTCGCTCAGGCTGTTGTCGGTCTGGCGCGGGAAATCGTTGTAAATCTCGTTTTGCAGCAGCTTCGGGTCGGAGTCGCGGAAGCGGTAAATGCTCTGCTTCACGTCGCCGATGACCAGGTTGTCGTTGCCGGAAGCCAGGCTGTTGCGGACGAGCGGCTTGATGTTCTGCCACTGCATGTTGGACGTGTCCTGGAACTCGTCAATCAGGAAATTCCGCAGTTTCATGCCGATGCGCTCGTAGATGAACGGCGTGTCGTCGTCGCTGATGATACGGCCGAGCATTTCATTGGTATCGGAAAGCAGGATGACGTTGTTGTCGGTCGTGAACTGGTGGATATACTGATAGATGTCACCCAGCAGGCCGAGTTGGAAAACGTTGTCGGCAATCATTTTGAACGAGGCAATCCGGCTGATTGTCTCGTTGATTTCCTCCACAAGTCCGCAGAGGGTGGTGTTTTGGTTCTCCTGTTCGGCAACCTTCTTGTTCTTCGATTTCTTAAACATCGCGATTGTGCCGTCATTAACAGCGATGGTCTCGCCCTTGCCGAGGTCGCCGTTGGCCCATTTGTTCAGTCGCTTCTGAGGACTTGTGAGGAGCTCCAGACCGTTGTCGTTGCAGAGGGATTCCGTCAATTGTAGGCAGGTTTCCGCGTTGTGCTTTATCAGTTCCGTAAGCCGGTCGATTTCCTCGTTGAGTGCCTGGCGGAAATTCTTAATCTTGTTTTTGTCGCTCAGGTAGTCGATAAGCTCCTGCCTGTAGTTCTTGACCGTCTCTTTGAAAAGCGACTGTGCGAATTTGGCAAGCGAGTCGCTGTTCAGACTTGGCTGGGACGGAACGAAGAAGATATCCCAGGTCTTTCCGTTGTTGATTTTCGATTTTATAAAGGTTTCGAGCCAGGAAATCAGCAACCGGTAGTCCTGATTGTCCTTTCCCTTGTCGGCGTTCAGACGGAGCGACTGTTTCAGGTCGCTGACGCCTACCGTGATGGCATAGTCGTCCTGAATCTCCACTCCGTAATTGCCTGACAGTTCTGATTCCTGCGCGAAAGTGCGCAGAATCAGTTGGAAGAACCGGTCGATGGTGCTGATGTTGAAGTTGGTGAAATCCTGGAGAATCTGCACCATGGCCGTGTGGGCGCACGTTTGGATTTTCTCCGGTTCCGCACCGAACGTTTCGGAAAGAAATTTCAGGTAAGGGCTGCCGCCGTCGGGCTTGGAAAGGATGTCAAGCTCCTTGACGATACGTTTCTTCATCTCGTCAGTCGCCTTGTTGGTGAATGTGATAGCCAGAATCGAGCGGTGGTTGTCGGACGGATGCTCGTCGAGGCGGTAACGCCCGTCCTCTCCCTTTTTGCCGAGCAGGAGTTTCAGGTATTCGCGCACGAGCGTGAACGTCTTTCCAGAGCCTGCCGAAGCCTTATAGATGTAAATCATACGGAATTTCCCTCAGTTTTTTAAATGATACGCACTTTGTAGCCTTTGGCCGTCAGCAAGTCCTTCACCCGCTGGCGGAAATCGCCCTGGATGAGAATTTCGCCGCCACGGGCCGAGCCGCCGACACCGCATTTTGTTTTCAGCATGCGGGCCAGTTCCTTCAGGTCGTCGTCGGTTCCCACGAAATCAGTGATGAGCGTCACTTCCTTGCCCTTGCGGTTCTTTTTGTCGAGCATTACCCGCAACTTTTGTTTCTCGGGCGGCAGGGTTTCCACGATTTCTTCCTCGTCGGCTGTTTCGTATTGCATATCGGGATTTGTCGAGTAGACAATGTTGAGTCTTTGCTTCCAATCGTTATCTTTCATACCAAAAATTAAGTTGATGCACTCAAAATTATGTAAATTTGCCGATGTTTGCAATAACGGCGGCATTTTTACGTTAAAAGCATAGATGAAACGGCTACGATATTACATATTACCACTATTGCTCGTCATCGGCATCTTTGCAGGCCGAGCTCAGGATAACGATAAGATTCTGAACCGTCCCTATGCCGACATGAAACGTCTGCACTACGGATTCTCCATCGGATTCCACAACCAGAACCTGTGGCTCACCAACAATGGCTATGTCAACGAGAAAGGGGAGGCGTGGTTTGCCGACGTGGCAGAGCTGGCTCCCGGTTTCTGCGTCAACATTATGGGTGACCTCCGCTTGGCGGAGCATTTCAACCTGCGTCTCTCTCCGGGTATGTATTTCGGCAGTAAGAACGTGACTTTCCGTGAGGCCACTACGGGAAAGATTGAGAAGCAGAACCTGAAGAACAGCAGCGTGGTGATTCCCATCGACCTGAAAATGTCGGGAAAGCGCTATCACAATCTGCGCCCTTATGTGACGGCCGGTGCGATGGCTGCGCTCGACGTGACAAAGCGTAAGGACGGCGATTTGTTGCAGCTTACGGGCAAGGAACTTTATCTGACCGTCGGCTTCGGTCTTGACGTCTATGTGCCTTTTTTCAAGTTTATCCCGGAAGTGAAGTTCTGTTTCGGACTGAACAACGTGCTGAAGAAAGACCGTCCCGACCTGGTTGACGACCCGGAGAAACTGAAGTTCACGCAGTCGCTCGACAAAGCCGTTTCCAACATGGTTGTATTTACCTTCTATTTTGAATAAGACATTGAGCAGAGTTTCTAAAATATTATTTGCGTTGATTGCGTTGCTGGCAGGCTGTAATCAGGCGTGGGCACAGTTTGACACGCAGTTGTCGCAGTACTGGGCAATGCCGACCTACTACAACCCGGCAGCAACCGGAACGATTGATTTCCTGAACATCACTGCCGGCTCGCGCCTTCAGTGGATGGGCATCCCGAACGCTCCGAAAGCCTTTCTCGGCGGTGCTGACATGCCGGTGAAAATTCTGAACAAGCGTATCGGCGTGGGTCTGCTCCTGCAACAGGAGAGTCTCGGACTTTTTTCCAACATCAACGCCGGCGCACAGGTGTCCTACAAGCTGAAAGTCTTTAAGGGAGAGTTGAGCATCGGTCTGCAACTTGGATTCTTCGACCAGACGTTCAAGGGCTCCGAAGTCGTGATTCCTGAAGACGACGAGTATCACCAGGGTACGGATGCGGGCATTCCGCAGAGCGACCTCCACGGCACGGCATTCGATATGAATGCAGGTGTGTTCTACACCCACCGCTATGTCTCTGCCGGCATTTCAATGACTCACATCATGCAACCCGTCGTCTCTCTCAATACGGAGGAGGGTTCTTCCGACAATCTTTATGAGAGCCAGGCCGGCCGGATGTTTTATTTTATGGCCCTTGGCAATATTCCAATAAAAAATACGTTATTTGAGATACAGCCGTCAGTGTTCTTGCGTTCGGATTTGTCGACATTGTGGCAGCCGGAATTCACTGCACGGGTGAGATACAACAAGTTTCTTTCGGGAGGCGTGGCTTATCGCTGGAAAGACGCTGTGACGCTCCAGCTGGGAGCTGAATACAAGAATTTCTTCCTCGGCTACAGCTACGATTACCCGACTTCCGCCATTGCCAAAGCCAGCAGCGGAAGCCACGAGGTGATGGTGGGCTACCGGATGAAACTCAATCTGTCAGGAAAAAATAAAAACAAACATAAGAGTATTCGTATAATGTAATATGAAAAAAGCTGCAATTTATATGGCATTGGCAAGCATGACTGCCTCTTGTGCGTTCGCACCGCGTGCCACGATGGGCGATGGCGGTGGCGAAGTGACCGGTATCAGAGGCGTAGCCCTTGCCGAGCCGACTCCTTACGGCATGGTGTTGGTGGACCGCGGGTCGATGAAAGTCGGTCCGAATCAGGATGACTCCACCTGGAACATCAAGGCCAACCCCAACGGAATGTCGGTTGAGTCGTTCTGGATTGACGAGACGGAAGTGACCAATGCAAAGTACCGCCAGTTTGTCTACTGGGTACGCGACTCCATTATCCGCGAGCGTCTGGCCGACCCGGCTTACGGAGGCGATGAGGAATTCAAGATACAGGAGGACGATGAGGGTAACCCGATACGTCCTTACCTGAACTGGAAGAAGCCTATTCCGTGGAAAAACCCGACGGAGGACGAGTTGCGCGCCATTCAGAGCGTCTACCGCTACAATCCGGTGACGGGCGTCAGCGAGCTGGATGCTTCTCAGATGAATTACCGCTACGAGGTGTATGACCTCACGGAGGCAGCCAAGCGTAAGAACCGCCTGGACCCGCGCCGCCGCAATTACAATACCGACGTGCCCGTTCCGACGGAAGCTCCTATGATTTCAAAGGATACGGCCTATGTCAACGACGAGGGTGAGATTATCCGTGAGACCATCACGCGTCAGCTGTCGAGCGAATATGACTTCCTCAATACCTATATCGTCAATATCTATCCTGATACGACCGTGTGGGTAAACGATTTTGAAAACTCATACAACGAGGCTTACGTGCGCCTCTATTTCTCACATCCGGGCTATAGCGACTACCCGGTTGTCGGTGTGTCGTGGGAGCAGGCCAACGCTTTTGCCAAATGGCGTACCGACTATCTGCGCCGCTCACTGGGCAAGCAGGGTGTCTATATCGAGCCTTACCGCCTGCCGACAGAGGCTGAGTGGGAATATGCAGCACGTGCCGGTGTCAACGAAAACCGCTATCCGTGGTCGGGCGACATGCCTATTTCCGACGACGGTTGCTTCTACGCCAACCTCAAGCCGGGCGAGGGCAACTATGTGAAGGACGGCAACCTGATAACTTCCCGTGTCGGTACCTATGAGCCGAACGATTTCGGTATCTATGACATGGCCGGAAACGTCAGCGAGTGGACCTCGACGGCCTATACGGAAAGCCTCGACCGTCTGCGCGACGACATCAACCCTGAATACCGCTACAACGCTGCTCAGGAGGACCCTTACCGCATGAAGCGCAAAGTGGTGCGTGGCGGTTCGTGGAAGGACATCGCGCACAACGTGCGTTCCGACCTCCGCATGTGGGAATACCAGAACGAGCAACGCTCGTTTATCGGATTCCGTTGCGTACGCACGCAGGTGGGATTCGCCAAGGGAAAGGGCAAAAAGAAATAAGAAACTAATACAACGAAAACCAATCTCTAAAAATTTGCTGCATTATGGGCAAGTATAAGAAATATAAAAATATAGTTGAGCAATTCCTTTCCGGAGAGAAGGGACAGCGTTTCTTCAACTTCGCATACAGTATCGGTGCCGCCATTGTCATCTGGGGTGCGCTGTTCAAAATCCTTCACCTGCCGGGCGGCAACGCGTTGCTGTCAATTGGTATGGGAACGGAGGTGTTGATGTTCATACTGACGGCATTCGACCGTCCACCGCGTGAGTACCATTGGGAAGAGGTGTTCCCTGTGTTCAAGACCAAGAACCCGGAGGACCGTCCCGACTTCAAGGGCGGAGGCTCGGTTGTTGTAGGCGGTGCGCCGGTGAGCGCCGGACAGCCTGTGCAGGGTGAGGCCATGGGCGTTGTCGGCGGAGGTGTCGCAGGTGCGGTTCCTTCGGGCGAGGTAACGGCCCAATATACCGACCAGATGGTGGCCATCACAGCCCAGCTCGTCCAATTGCGCGAGACCACTGAGGCGCTCAACAAGGTGTCGAACACGTTGCTCGAGAGCTATCGTGCCGTGACTGACAACTCTGAGACCATCACTCAAACCTCAGCCGGCTATGTGACACAGATGGAGGACCTCAACCGCAACCTGGCCGGACTGAACACTATCTACGAAATTCAGCTGAAGAGCATCTCTTCGCAGCTTGACAACATTGACCGTGTGAACCGCGGCCTGAAGGAAATCAGCCGTATGTACGACCGTGCGTCGGCCGAAAGCGACCGCTACTGCCAGGAAACGCAGAAGATGGGACAGTACATGCAGCAGTTGAATTCCGTTTATGAGAAGATGCTGACGGCCATGTCGGTCAATATGTACCGTCCGATGGCGGCAGCTCCGCAGGAGCCGGTGAAGCCGGAACCGCAGAAAGAAGAACCGGTAGCAGAGAACAACACGTCAACAGAAAAGTAAAACTAATCCTAAAGCCTGTATAAATAGAAAATGGGAGCAAATGGAAATGTGGCAAGAATGTCTCCGCGTCAGAAGATGATTAACTTGATGTACATCGTTCTGACGGCGATGCTCGCGCTCAACGTATCGAGCGACGTGCTCAACGGATTCAGTCTTGTCGAGGACGGCCTGAAGCGTACCAACGGTAACTTCAGCGACCGTAATGCCGCGCTCTATGCCCAGCTTGAGGATTTTGCCAAACAGAACCCCCAGAAGGGAAAGGTGTGGTATGACAAGGCGACCGATGTCAGGAAGAAGACAATGGCGCTGAGTCACTATATTGACTCACTGAAGGTGGAAATCGTCAAGGATGCCGATGGAAGCGACGGTGATGTCAACAATATTCAGAACAAGGACAATCTGGAGGCTTCGTCTAAGGTGATGATTCGCTTCGGTAACGGTGAGCTACTCCAGAAACGACTGAACGCATACAGCAGTTATATCGCCTCGTTCGTGCCCGACACGTCGAAGCAGGCGGCCATCAAGAAGGCTCTGGCGACCAATCCGGTGGAGCAGCCGGGTACGATGATACGCGCGCCGTGGCCGGTCGGCATGTTTGAGAATATGCCGGTGGTGGCATCCGTGACGCTGCTGTCGAAGTTGCAGAATGACCTGTTTTTCGCCGAAGGTGAGGCGCTGGCATCACTCCTGAACAATGTGGATGCGAGCGACGTGCGCGTCAACCAGTTGGACGCGTTGGTGCTGCCTAACTCACGTCTGGTGATGCGTGGCGGCAAATATACGGCCGACATCGTGCTGGCTGCGGTCGACACGACTCAGCGTCCGGCCATCTTCATCGGTGACCGGCAGTTGAAGGCTGACACACGCACCTATGAGGTTTCGGCCGACCGGACCGGTACGTTCACCTATTCCGGTTATCTGGAGGTGGTGCGCGGCGACGGAACGACTTCCCGCCATCCGTTTACGTCCGACTATACGGTCATTGAGCCGATGGCTACCGTTTCGGCTACGATGATGAACGTGCTTTATGCCGGTATCGACAACCCTATCAGCATTTCCGTGCCGGGTGTGGCTCAGAACGCGGTTTCTGCCACGATGTCCAACGGCCAGCTCTCGCGCAGCGGCAACGGCTGGGTGGCACGTCCGCAGAAGGTGGGTGACGAATGTGTGGTATCGGTGACGGCTACCATCGACGGCCGTGCGCAGACCGTAGCGAAGACTTCCTTCCGTGTGCGTAAGTTGCCTGACCCAACGGCCTACATCGCCTATAAGGACTCGAAGGGCAATGAAGTGCGCTACAAGGGTTCGCGTCCGCTTGCCAAGTCCGTATTGCTTACGGCACCGGGCATCGGTGCTGCCATTGACGACGATTTGCTCAACGTGCAGTACAAGGTGCTGGAGTTTGAGACTATCGTATTCGACTCGATGGGTAACGCCATCCCGGAGAAATCGAACGGAGCCAACTTCTCCGAGCGTCAGAAGACGAGCTTCCGCCGCCTGTCGCGTGGCAAGCGCTTCTTCATCACGCGCGTGAAGGCGCAGGGTCCTGACGGAATCGTGCGCGATTTGTCGCCAATGGAAGTAATCGTAAACTAACAGAGAAAGAAAATTCCTACACGCAATATGAAACACATAAAAACTATAGTGGCAGTGATGGCTCTGATGGGAGTTGCCGGAACGACGGCAGAGGCCCAGGTGACGCGCCGTCAGGACCGCACGAAGAAAGACGACCAGCAGACCGCCGGAGTGACGATGCGCATGAAGGGCTTCTATGAGGAAAACCCTGTGTCGGAGTCCTCCAAAATGTGGGAACGCATTATCTATCGTCAGATTGACTTGAACAAGCCGGCCAATATGGCTCTTTACTATCCGGAGGAACCGACGGAGAATCAGGAGAGCCTCTTCCGCATCATTCTCCGCCTCGTAACGAACGGACAGGTGCCCGCCTATGAGTATCTGGACGGTCGCGAGCTCTTCACGGAGCAGTATAAAATCAAGGTAGGGGAGATGCTTGACCGTTTCAATATTCTCTATACGCAGGCCAAAGGCAGCACGGAGAAGAATCCGAAATACCAGATTGAGGAGAGCGACGTGCCGAGCAATGAGGTGTTGAGCTACTATGCGATTGAGAAATGGGAGTTCAACAGCATTGACAACAAGACCACGACCAGCGTCGACGCTATCTGTCCGGTGCTCCACCGCATCGACGACTACGGTGGCGAGCCGATTAAGTATCCGATGTTCTGGGTGAAGCTGGCTGATTTGCGTCCTTACCTGACGCAGCAGTCGATTTTTGTGGACGACGACAACAACCTGGCGAAATACAACTACGACGATTATTTCCAGCTTTGCATGTATGAAGGCGAGATTTACAAGACGCGCAATCTTAAGAATCAGACTCTCATGCAGCAATTCCCCGACCCTGACGACCTGAAGGTGGCGCAGGACAGCATCGAGAACCGTCTGGAGTCGTTTGACAAGCACATCTGGGTGCCTACGCGCGAGGAACTTGAGGCGCGCCGTGCCGCTGAGGAGGAAGCCCGTCTGAGAGCGGAAGGCAAGTCGGACGACATCGTGGTGAAGGAACGCGAGGTGAATCTCGACGAGGGCGACGAGGAAGAGGTTAGCGAGCCTCGTAATGCCCGTTCCGTACGTCAGCAGAAGGAAGACAAGAAAAAGGACGAGAAGAAGGAGAAAAAGAAGAAGGCGAAGAAGCCTAAAAACGATAATTCGGGAGCCGTCCGTTCGGTTCGCCGTACACGATAAGGCTGAAAGGCCGACAGGTTCAGGGAGGATGCCGCGAGGTGTCCTCCCTTGCTTTTTGCGGGGGAGGGATTAGGAGGAGAGCATAAGGATGAAAGTGTGGAAAATTGTGGAGTGTGGATGGCAACTTGGGGAAATATTCTACAATCTGTTGTCTTTCAGATGTGTGAGATTGTGAGTGGAAATGGTCATATAGGGTGAAAATTTTCGTTGATAAGGACTATTTATGGAGATATTGTCACTGGAGGAGGCTTTTGGCTTAGTTATTGACGTAGTTTAGATTGTTAAAGGAAAAAAGAATAGTTTGCTGTATGACAAAAATTAGAATCCTATTGCTTCTGTTGCTGGCGGTAGTCAGCCAGCAGATATTCGCCCAGGAACGCGTCGTCACAGGTACTGTTATCTCCGCAGAGGATGAGCAGCCCGTCATCGGTGCGATGGTGGCGATTAAAGGTGATGAATCGCGAGGAGTCGCTACCGATTTGAATGGAGAGTTCTCCATTGCTTTGCGTCCGGGCGACGACCGTCTTGTGATTTCCTATGTGGGTATGCGCACCCGATATGCGAGGGTGGACAATAAATCAAATGTTCGGATTTTGCTTTTCCCTGAAAGTACCGCGCTTCAGGAAGTGGTCGTGACAGGTTACGGTGATTTTACCCGTTCCTCCTTCACCGGTTCCGCCAGCACGGTTAAGGGTGATGTGTTGAAGGACATTCCGGTAGTCAGCGTCGAGCAGAAGCTGCAGGGTATGACGTCGGGTGTCAGCATCACGAGCAGTTCCGGCCAGCCGGGTGCTAACCAGTCTATCCGCATCCGTGGTCTGGGCTCATTCTCGGCTTCGAAAGAACCGTTGTTTGTGATTGACGGAGTACCTGTTACGTCGGGCAGTCTCAGTTCGGGTGGCGCAGACGCCGCTTATATGAACAATTCGAAGACGAATATCATGAGTACCCTCAATCCTTCCGATATAGAGAACATCACCGTCATTAAGGATGCCGCTGCCGCTTCTCTCTACGGTTCGCGTGCCGCCAACGGTGTCATTCTCATTACCACGAAGAAGGGAAAGGCCGGCAAGGCACAGGTGTCGGTCAACTTATCCGGCGGTTTCTCCAACTCGGCTGTCGACTATCGTCCTACGCTCAACGGTGACCAGCGTTACGAACTGCTGTATGAGGGTCTTGTGAACTATGCGCAGGATGAGGGCATGGCTTCACCCGAAGAGTATGCACAGGCGGAGATTGGAAAATATGCCTATAAGCCGTCACTCGGCTATACCGACTGGCGTAAGGAACTGCTCCGTACGGCCGTGCAGCAGAATTACGAGGCATCGGTTTCGGGCGGTAACGAAAACACGACCTACTATGCCTCTCTCGGCTACAACAGCCAGGAGGGTCTGGCTCGCAACTCTTTCCTCGACCGCTATTCTGCCCGTGTCAACGTGACACAGAAGGTAGGAAAATACGGTGAGGCGGGTGCCAACCTGATGTTTACACAAATGAATCAGGAGATGAACGAGGAGCGCGGTTCCGCCATCAATCCTTTCTACTGCGTAGCTGTTACGATGAACCCGTCGATGACTGTCCGTAACGAGAAAGGCGAGTATGTGGGAGCTTATCCGGGTACTACGCTCAATCCGTTGCGCGATATCCTGCTGGACTACAACCGTACGCGCATGACACGCGTTTTCGCTACCGGATTTGCCGCTGTTGAGCCGCTTCCGGGTTTGAAGCTGAAGGAAACGCTGAGCTATGACTATACGATTCAGAAAGATTCCCGCTATTACAATCCGTTGAGCTCTGCCGGTCCGAAAAGCAGCAGTGTGGCGCAGTCGGCAAAGGGATTCATCGAGTATGGAAAACTCCTTTCCTCCACATCGCTCAGCTATGTCCATACGTTTGATGACGTGCATCATCTGGACCTGATGGCGGCCTATGAGGCTGAGAGCTATCAGACAGACAAGGCGAACGGTGAGCGTTGGAATCTTCCGGATGTTCCGGGATTGACGGAGCCTGACAACGGTTCGGTGCTCAACAGTTTTATCTCATCGACGCAGGCTTATCGGATGCTGTCGCTCGTGAGCCGTGTGAACTATGATTTCGACAACCGTTACTATGTGGGCGGCAGCTACCGTCGTGACGGCAGCTCGCGTCTTTCGCCGGAAAACCGCTGGGGTAATTTCTGGTCGGTGTCGGGAATGTGGCACATGAGCCGTGAGGCATTCATGGAGCCGGTTGCTCCGGTGCTTACCGATGTGAAACTCCGTGCGTCCTATGGTGTCAACGGAAATCAGCCGGGTGCGCTCTATGGTTTTATGGGACTCTATTCTTTCGATAAAAGCTACCAGGGCGGACTTGGCATGGTCGAAACGTCGTTGCCGAATCCAGATTTGGGATGGGAGAAGAACTACAATATGAACCTGGGTCTTGACCTTGGCTTCATCAACCGTATTTTCATCAGCGCCGAATACTACAATAGAGATACGAAGGACCTGCTTTATAATCTGCCTATCAGCGGAACGACAGGTTTCACCTCTTATCTGAGCAATGTCGGTCAGTTGAACAACAAGGGTGTGGAGATTGAGTTGCGCACCATGAATTTCGTAGGTAAGGACTTCAACTGGACTACTATCTTCAATCTCAGCCACAACAAGAACAAAATTGTCTCGCTCAACGGTCAGCTCGACCAGAGCATTGAGGGTACATGGTTCATTCACAAGGTGGGACTGCCTTACAATATGTACTATGTGAAGGAGTTTGCCGGTGTCGACCCGCTTACGGGTTCGGCGTGGTATTTCAAGAATACGGAACTTGAGGACGGTACCCGTGACCGTACGCTCACGACCAATGCCGCCGAGGCTGAGTCAATTCCCTATAAGTCGGTTGACCCGAAAATTTCGGGAGGTCTGACCAATATCCTTAACTATAAATGGTTTGACTTGAGCTTCACTCTGACTTACTCGTTGGGCGGATATTCGTTTGACAAAGCCGGTACCTATATTGAGAACGGTACGCAGAATATTTACGGATTACGCTACAATTTGCCGGAAACCGCGCTTAACCGCTGGCAGAATCCGGGAGATGTGACAGATGTGCCCCGCTTTGTCTATGGTGAGCTTTCGGGTGTGACCAACTCGTCCCGCTACATTCACAGCACCGACCATCTGCGTCTGAAGAGTCTGACGATGGGTGTGACCTTGCCGGAGTCATGGACTCGCAAGTTGATGGTGGAGAAGGCGCGTATCTATTTCTCAGGCAGCAACCTCCTGACTTGGGCCAAGTGGAACAAATATGACCCGGAAGTGCCGGTCAACGGAGAGGTGTTCTGCGACGCTCCCGTTATGCGTACGTTTAACTTCGGTATTCAACTAACCCTTTAATCCATCATTGCATATGAAACCTCTATATATGATTCTGGCGGCTGCCTCACTGACAATGACCGCCACCTCCTGTGCCGACTGGCTGGATGTCGACCCGTCTACCTCCATCCCGACTACGGGAGCGGTGACGACGATGGACGAAGCCAGCAATGCCCTGCGCGGTATCTACCGCCTCGCGTCGTCACACAGCTATTACGGCGACAATTATTACTATTACGGTGACTGCCGTGCTGTTGACGTGCAGGCCCGTGAATCGAAGGGCGACGGTCGCCGTGTATCGCCTTACTACGAATATAACGTCAAGTCGACCGACTCGTTCAACTCTACGTTGCCTTGGAACGTGGTCTATAATCTGATTCGCCAGACCAACAACCTGATTTCCTTCATTGACCGTGGTTGTGTGACAGATGCCGAGCCGAAGGAGCTGAACCGTATCTACTCGGAGGCGCTTGCCATGAGGGGATTGGCTCTCTACGACCTTACCCGTGTCTTCGCTATGCCTTATTCTTTGGACAACGGAGCATCGCCGGGTGTGCCGATTGTGACAGAGGTGGTTGCCGCTACCTATAAGCCGTCGCGCAGCTCTGTGGCAAAGTGCTACGACCAGGTGATTTCCGACCTGACCACTGCGCTTCCCGGACTCAGCCGGGAGAAGACAGACGGTTGCCTGAACTATTGGGCCGTGCAGGGTCTGCTCTCACGCGTCTATCTGAATAAACTCGACTATGCGAAAGCCTACGAGGCCGCTGTCGACGTGATTGAGAACAGCAAGTCGCTCTACCATCTTTATACGAAAGAGGAGTATCTGACGGTATGGGGTACGGATTATTCCAGCGAGTCGCTGTTTGAGTTCTACTTCTCGCTGACAGAACCGTCAGGCGGTTCCGGTGGTGAGGGCGTTCCGATGGTTTACGCCAATGAGGAGAAGGTGGACTGGAATAACCTGATTCTCTCGGAGGATTTCCTTACGCTTATCAACGAGGATGCCGACGACGTGCGCCGCAGCGTGATGGAGGTTTCCGCTATTCCCAACAACGAGAGTCTTCCGGCAGGAGCCCGTGACAAGACGGTCTATCTGAAGAAATTCCCGGGTAAAAGCGGTGACCCGCATGATAACAATCTTTGCATTATCCGACTTTCGGAAATGTATCTCAACGCTGCTGAGGCCGGTTTGAAGCTGGGTGGAGAATACCGTACAAAGGGTCTGGGTTACATCAATGACCTGTTGCGTAACCGTACCGTTGAGTCCAAACTGCTGAAGGATGCCGATTTCACGTTGGAACGGATATTGAAGGAACGTCGCAAGGAACTGGTGGGTGAGGGTCTGGTATTCTATGACTATACGCGCAACCGTCTGCCGATTGAGCGCAAGGGAAGCTGGCATCTGGAGTCGCTGAAAGTGAGCAATGCAGAGGTTATCCAACCCGACGATTCTCGTCTGGCCGTACCGATTCCACAATCGGAGATTGATGCAAATCCAAATATTTAGGTCGCTTTTTACATAAGATGCAACAGCCGGAGATGGTAAAGTCTCCGGCTGTTGTTGTCATATCCCTGTCAGCGTTTGTTGCGGTTGCGGTAGCTTATGGGGGAGAGCCCTGTCCGTTTCTTGAAATAGCGGGCAAGGTAGGTGTCGCTCTCGAAGTGAAGTCTGTCGGCGATGTTGCGGACAGATAGGTCGGTGTCGGTCAGATAGGTCTTTATCTCTGCGATGGTGTGGTTGTCAATGAATTCTTTGGGGGAATGCCCGATGTGCTTCTGGCATAGTTTGTAGAGATAGGTAGTGGTGATGCAGAGCTGGTCGGCATAGAACTGGACGTCGCGGTTGTCGTTGCAGTGGTGGGCCACAAGTTTTAGAAACTGGGTGATGATTTTCCATCCGCGGTTTCTTCCGTGCTCTCTCGGTTTCTGCTCAGTGTGCGACATTTGGTTGTCGACTGCCATCAGCAGCGTGTGCAGGTTGTTGGTCAGCATTTCGCGGCCGTATCGGTCGTCCTGTCGGCCTACAATCCAGTCCATTTGGTTGAACCATCCGTTGAGCAGCACGATTTGTTGCCGGGACAGCCGGAAAACCGGTTGGGCAAACAAGCCTTCCCAAAGAATGGACGATGCCATTTTGTAGAGTATTTCATCGATAATCTCGTAACCGACCGACGAGAACCGTATCTCAAAATCGGGCGACACGGCAGAGAATGACACGCGGTCGTCGTAGAAAAGCATCGCGCAATATCCGGGACGGAGCGGGTGAAGTTTGCAGTTGACCGATATGGAGGCGTAGCCGGATGTTACGAGCAGGACGGTAAATCCTTTCGTGTCAAGGCGTTTTCCTTCGAAATCCTTCAGGTGGACGATGCCGGTGGAGTGCGGAGAGTTGCCGGTGGCTAAGTGGAGTGTCGGTAGAGAGGACATGGGTGTTGTTGTTTTTACGGGTTGAAAGATAGAATAAAAATTCCGGGTGAGGAAATTTTTGTATCGAAAAATGTCGGATATGTAAAGAATTGTATCGTTTTATATCGTGGAAGGAATGGTAATTTTGCATTCGTCAAAAAAAAGCAACTGAGATGGAAAAATTTGATTTGAATTCAGACAATGTTACGGGATTGTTTTCCAAAATATTCCTCCCCACGCTTATCGGTATGCTGAGCATATCGGCCGTTACGGCGATTGACGGTATTTTCATCGGGCAGGGAGTGGGCAGTGACGGTATTGCGGCCGTCAACATTCTGATTCCTGTTTATATGATTTTTACGGGTGTGGCCTTGATGGTCGGAGCCGGTTGCTCGGTGGCGGCTTCCATTTTGCTGTCGAGGGGCAAGGTGCTTTCGGCTCGGGTCAACGTGACGCAGGCAATGATTCTGGTTACGGTCGTGTCGGCTGTTGCCGAGCTGCTGATGCTGCTTTTTCCCGAACGGACGGCCTTGCTGCTGGGCTCGTCGCCGACGCTGATGTCGTTGGTGGTCGACTACATTGTATCGTTTGTGCCTTCCTGGATTTTTCAGATGTGGATTACGGTCGGCCTGTTTGTCATCCGTCTGGACGGTGCTCCCCGTCTGGCCATGCTTTGCAGCGTTCTGGCGGCTGTGGAGAATGCCTTTCTTGACTGGCTGTTTATATTTCCGCTTGATATGGGGCTGTTTGGTGCGGGTGTCGCCACTTCGATTAGCCTTGCGACCGGCGGTCTGATTGTCGGCGGCTACATCGCTTTCAAGGCACGCACGTTGCGCCTTTGCCGGCTGCCGTGGACGGCGAGAGGGATGAGACAGGCTTTCCGCAACCTGGCATTGCAGTGCCGGGTGGGTTCGTCTTCACTTCTGAACGAGGCAACGCTCGCCGTCCTGATGTTTGTCGGCAATCAGGTGTTCATGCATTATCTCGGTGACGACGGTGTCGGGGCGTTCGGAATTGCCTGCTACTATGCTCCGTTTGTCTTTATGGTGGGCAATGCCATCGCACAGTCGGCTCAGCCTGTAATCAGCTATAATTACGGAGCGGGAGAAATGGGCAGGGTGGCTAAGGTGACGCGGGTGGCACTGCGTGTGGCAGTGTTGTGCGGACTGCTGGTGACGGTTATGTTCGTGGTGTTCCCTGAATTTCTGGTCAGCCTCTTTGTTTCGCCGGAGGGGCGTGCGGCACGCATAGCTATCGGCGGTTTCCCGTTGTTCTCCGTAGGATTTACGGCCTTTATCCTCAATCTGACGGTGGTAGGTTACTATCAGAGTGTGGAGCGGGTAAAGCCGGCAACGGTATTCGCTCTGATGCGCGGCTGTCTGTTTATGGTTCCCTTCTTTCTGTTGCTCCCGTTGGTGATGGGAGAGGCCGGCATCTGGCTGGCCATGCCGTTCTCAGAGATTTGCACGGTTCTGTCCGTTGCGATTTTCTATCTGCGCGGCCGTCGTATCAGTGCGTAGCTTTCCACCAGGATGTTTCCTTCTTACCGGCCGCGATGTTGTTGACGGACGGGTCGGATATGCTGACACCAGAGCTGGTGTTGAGGTCCTCGTATCCTGAGCTGGCTGAATAGTATTGCGGAGTGTGAACCTCGTAGATGACTGTAGACTGCAGCTGTCGGGCAAATGCGTTGTAGAGTGCGGTGTTGTTGCGGCAACGGGTCTTGACGTAGCTTTCCATGTCGAAGAAAATGACAGGGTAGAAGCCGTCGAATTTCTGAACCGACAGCAGTTCCTGTGCCGACAGGTCGGTGGTCTGGCTGTTGAGGTCCTTCATGAGTTGTGCCATGTTGCCTACCTCAAGACAGTTGATGACGCTCAGAGTGCCGCAGGGAACCGTGTAGGAGGAGTAAAATTTGAAAAACTCATCGCAGGCAGCCTTATAGTCGGGAGTGCCGAGCAGGTGCGGGCCTACGGTTTTGTAGGGCAGTCCGGGACCCATCATCTCGCAGGTGGAGGCGATGATGACATCGGTCGTGTTGCGCAGTTCATAGGCTACCTCAATCGATGCCATGTAGCAGTCGTCAAACAGGATGTAGTTGAAGTGCATGCCGGCCGTTTCAATGGCCTGGCGGAAAGTGTCGATGTCGATTTGATATTGTGGGGTGCTGCCTCCGAAATAGCGGGTGATATGGTATTCTCCCTGAGGGCGGCGTGCGCGCTGAGCTGCGACGTAACTGCTGTTTTTCGATTCGACCCATCCAAATCCATGGCAGCCGATGGTCATGGAGTATTGGCGTGCGGGTGCGATGGTCTTGATGTCGGAAAGCAGGGCGGCAATGGCCTCCGGTGACTTCGTGTTCAGTGTTTCGTAAGTCTTGAGAGGGCGGCGCACGGCTGTTTCGTTCTGCCATGCGATTTCAAACAACTCAGCCGAAGTGGGGGAATCGGCAAAGTAGACGATGACACGCTGGTCTTTCAGTCCGTGGCTCTGGATGGCCTGTTCCATATCCTCGATGTTTCGTTTGAAATAGCTGGTGAGGTCTCCCGTCCAAGGGAAGAACATGAACAGGGTGCGTTCCTTCGGTACGACAGGGTCATCGCCGTCGCCGCAGGACGAGAAAGAGAGCAGACTGAAAATTGCAACAAATATGATAACTAAAGGTCTGAAAATGCGCATAAAAAAACTGTAGTTAAGGATTGATGGCGTAAAATTACAAAAAATATTGAGTAACAAGACTTCTGAAAAGAAACTTTTTGAACTCTTGTGTCAATTATTCGGGAAAAAATTGGTAACTTTGCACCCATATTGACAGAACAATAACTTTTACATATAATTATATGATTAACGCTCAAGACATTAAGAACGGAACTTGCATCCGTATGGATGGCAAATTGTACTTCGTTATCGAATTCCTTCATGTAAAACCAGGTAAAGGAAACACATTCATGCGTACTAAATTGAAAGACGTTGTGAATGGTTACGTACTCGAACGCCGTTTCAACATCGGTGAAAAATTGGAAGACGTACGTGTAGAACGTCGCCCGTATCAGTATCTCTATCAGGAAGGTGGCGACTTTATCTTCATGAACAACGAGACTTTCGAGCAAATTCCTATCCACAAGGACCTTATTACAGGTGTTGACTTCATGAAAGAAGGCGATGTTGTGGAGGTTGTGTCTGACGCTTCTACTGAGACAGTGCTTTACGCAGAAATGCCTATCAAGACTCAATTGAAGATTACTTACACTGAGCCGGGTCTGAAGGGTGATACTGCTACCAACACTTTGAAGCCTGCTACAGTTGAGACTGGTGCTACTGTTCGCGTTCCTTTGTTCATCAACGAAGGTGAGATTATCGAGGTTGATACTCGCGAAGGTTCTTATGTAGGCCGTGTGAAAGCATAATTTTTGCATACTCAATATGTTGAAAAATCCGGTGGGGATTCCCGCCGGATTTTTTTGTGTCTGTCTCTGAATGTGTAAGGGACCGGAAACAAAAAAAGCATCTCCGGAGAGATGCTTTTTCTTCTATAAGAGGATTGTGCTTAGTTTTTATAAGGAATTGTAGCCACCAGTTCCGCAAATTTCTCGGCAGCTTCCTGGATAGGCTTTGACAGCATCGGCTTGATAATCGGATTCAATTCGATAGCGATTTCTACATGAGCCTTTGTTGTCGTCTCGGAATCATCGGCAAGGCAAACTGTGATGCAGAACGGAAGCGGAGAAGTGACGGTTTCCAGACGGATAGACTCGTTTTCAACACGCTTTGTTACCTGAAACGAAATATCGCCAATCGGTTTTGCATTCAGTGTGATAGTCTCACCCTCAATCTTGATGTTTCCAATCTGTGCTTGCGCGCTCTCCGGAATGTTGTCGGCGAGGCTGCGGAAACTTTCCAAGTCAGACAGTCTGGCATAGACCACTGAGCGGGGTGCTGCAATTATTTTCTCAGAACTTTTAAATGTCGACATATAAGATTATTCGTCAATAGTAGTGTTCGGTGTCCAGTTTTCAGGATCTTCGCGCCATTGCTTGAGCGTCTCAACGTCGGTATCCTTAATATAGTCAATCTTCAAAGCGGCTTCCAGCATTGCTGTGTAGTTGCTCAATGTAAGCAATTTAACACCGGCTTTTTCGAAGTTGGCTTCTGCAACAGGGAATTGATAAGTGAAGATGGCAACCATGCCGACAACTTCGGCACCTGCGTTACGGATAGCTTCTACAGCCTTCAAGCTGCTACCGCCCGTAGAAACGAGGTCTTCGATTACCACAACTTTCTGTCCCGGCTTGAGGTTTCCTTCAATAAGGTTTTCCAAACCGTGGTCTTTTGGAGCAGAACGAACGTAGATGTAAGGCACGCCGAGAGTATCGGCAACCAATGCGCCCTGTGCGATAGCACCTGTGGCAACTCCGGCTACCACTTCTGCCTCAGGGAAGTTTTCCATAATCAAACGGGAAAGTTCCACTTTGATGAAGCTGCGGATGTCAGGGTAGGACAAAGTCTTGCGGTTGTCAGTATATATCGGAGAGTTCCAGCCTGAAGACCATGTGAATGGGTTGTCCGGTTGCAATTTGATAGCACTGATACGAAGCAACTTTTCTGCTAAAAGACGTTCTAACTGTTTCATAATAAATTGGGTCAAAAATAGTTAAGTATTTTTCCGACTCCCCCTCGGATAAACACACCCATAGGAAGCCAATTTTCTGAAGGCAAAGTTAGTAATTATAATTGAAAAAATGTGTCTTGTCCTATATTTTTTGTCAGTAATTTAATGCGCCGGCAAAAGCCAGGGAGACGATTTTTACGGATGCCGCTCCGGCGGCCTGCAGAGCGTCGCAGCAGGCGGTCAGGGTCGCGCCGGTGGTAATCACATCGTCGACGAGCAGTACATGGCGTCCTTCCATGCGAGAGGCGCGGAACACATCGCCCACGTTGCGATGGCGTTCCTCCGTGTCCTTGGCGGTCTGAGTGGCATGAGGCTTGATGGCTTTCAGTCCTTCACCGACAGGAATTTGTGCTACTTCGGCCAGCACCTGGGCTATCAGGAGGCTCTGGTTGTAGCCGCGCTTTTTCAGTTTGGAGCGGTGGAGCGGGACCGGGATGATTTCGTCTACTCCGTCAAAATATCCGCGTTTCTTCAGTTCTTCGGCAAAGCCGCGGGCAAGGTGGAGGGCTGCCTGTGGGGCGTGGTGGTACTTCAGGTCTTTCAGAATCTCGGCATAACGGCTCTGTCGGCTGTAGGCAAAGCAGGACACGGCATGGGTTACAATTTGGCAGCCGGTAAAGAGCTGTTCCACCTCGGGCATTTTACCGTCGGCTGAGAAGCGAAGCCGGGGCATCTCGAGATGGCATTGCAGGCACAGGCCTTTCTCTCCGTCGTTCAGATGGCATCCGCAGACGGGGCAGCAGGCGGGTGAGAACAGGTCAGCCAGGCTCTTTAACAGGTAGGTCAGTCGCATGAGTCGTCGGAAAGAGAGTCTTCGAAATCGTCAGCACCCTTTATCAGGGAGGTGACAATCGGGGTGATATGCCGGCTTTCGAAACCGCGTGTCATGGCATAGCGGTAGAGGGCGTTTTTTTGTTTGTAAGGGTCAGAACTGTCGGGAAGCGAGCGGAATTTTGCCTGAAGCAGCATGGTGAGATTGCGCACATATTCCTCCTCGTCTATTTCTTCAAGCGCACTTTCCGCTACGGCGGCGGAAACGCCCAGTTGGCGGAGCTGATAGCGGATTTTAGTGCGCCCCCAGTATTCGAAGCGCGATTTGTCGTAGACGAAGGCTCGGGCAAAGCGTTCCTCATCGATAAATCCGTTTTCCTCAAGGCGTTCGGCCACTTTTTCAGCCACGTCGGGAGTCACCCCCAGACGGCGCAGCTTTTTGATGATTTCCAGCCGGGAGTGTTCGGCTCGCGAGCACCAGGCGGCGGCACGCTCCAGCGCGTTGTCGAAGGACAGCGGTTTTTTAGCCATTGTGTCCTCCTTTCGTTCCGGCAGCGAAGCGGTAGAGTCCCTGCATGTCGCGTCGGAGTTCGATGTCGCAGAAGCCTTCCTCTTTCAGCAATTGGCGCATTTCCTCCGGGAAACGGCTGTTGATTTCAAAATACAGGCGGCCACCCGGCTTCAGTGCGTCCTTGGCATAGCGGGCAAGGGCACGGTAGAAACGCAGCGCGTCGTTGTCGGGGACAAACAGGGCCGTCGCCGGTTCGTAGTCAAGCACGTTGCGCTCCATTGCCGACCGTTCGGAGTCGGCGATATAGGGCGGATTGCTCACGATGAGGTCGTACCGACGGCCGTCGGATGCGGAAAGACTCAGAATGTCGGCCTTTTCGAAACGTACCGATGCCTTCAGCCGGCGGGCGTTCTCTCCGGCTTTTGCCAATGCGCCTTCCGAAATGTCGATGGCTGTTACTTCCGCAAATTTCAGCGCCAGCGCCAGTGAGATGGCGATGCAGCCGCTGCCCGTTCCGGCGTCGAGCACCGACAGGTCCTTTTCGGGGTGTGAATCCACAATCCAGTCAACGAGCTCCTCCGTTTCCGGCCGGGGGATGAGTGTGGAGGAATCCACGCCGAATACGTGTCCGTGGAAGTAAGTTTCTCCGAAAATATATTGAATAGGGCGGTCGTTGAGCAATTCGTCGACTACTTTCTCTATTTTCGTACTGATAAAATCGGGCAAAACACTATCTTTGTGCAGTAAAATGTCCACTGCCTCATAGTGCATGAGATGCCTGAAGATGATTCGGATAAAGGCTTCCGTCTCACCTTTTGTGTATTTAGGCTGTAACCGCTGTCGGATAAAGCCCAATGCTTGTTCGAGAGTTTGTTCTGCCATAGTATGGACAAAGATAGTGAAAGCCGAGCGCAGAGACAAGCAGAAAACACAGTTTTCGGGAGTGGCTATGCCGAGGCATTACTGTATGGTTTAGAATTATGATGATAGAAGAGAAATATATGCGACGTGCGCTTCAACTTGCCCGGTTGGGGCGGGGGAGCGTTTCACCGAACCCGATGGTGGGGGCGGTTATCGTAGCCGATGGGCGAATAATCGGAGAAGGATTCCATCGCCGGTTTGGGGAAGGCCATGCCGAGGTCAATGCCGTGGCCTCCGTTTCCGAAGCCGATTCGCGGTTGTTGCCGGAAAGTACCATTTATGTTACTCTTGAACCCTGTTCACACTACGGAAAAACGCCGCCGTGCAGCAAACTGATTATCGACCGCAAGATTCCCCGGGTGGTTATAGGTTCTCTCGACCCGTTTAAAGAAGTGAGCGGGCGAGGCATCCGTATGCTTCGGGACACGGGGTGCGAGGTCGTTACGGGTGTTCTTGAGGAAGAATGCAAGGCCTTGAACGCCGTATTTATGACGGCCCATACGCGTCAGCGTCCTTATATTATTATGAAATGGGCTGAAAGCAGTGACCATTTCGTTGACAGAGTCCGTTCTGCCGATGAAACGGCTGAAGCGTTCTCTACACCAAAGACACTGATGCTTTCCCATAAATTGCGTACGGAAGTGGATGCCATTATGGTGGGTGCCCATACGGTACGAATGGACAATCCTTCCTTGACAGCCCGGCATTGGAGTGGCCGTCAGCCGTTGCGTGTGGTGGTCAGCAGCCGAGGCGAGTTCTCCGGGAGAAACTATCGGGTGCTGTCGGATGGTCAGCCCACGCTGCTGATGCTTGCCGAACCGCTTCAGAATGTGGAGAAAAATGTTGAGATAGAGATTATTGCCGACTTAGCTCATCCCATTCAATCCATCTGTTCGCAACTCTACATGCGCGGTGTCACGTCGTTGCTGGTGGAAGGAGGCCCGCGATTGCAACAGCAATTCCTGGATGCCGGGTTGTGGGACGAAATCCGTGTCGAGCAGTCATCCCGTCGGTTGGGAGAGGGCGTGAAAGCCGTTGATATTCCGCAAGGTAGAGTGTGGGATGAAGTGGTTGACGGGAATCGCATTGTTCACATATACCGGCAGGATTAAGTACGGATTTTATAAATTGTTTGACTGTTTAACAAAAATTCTTTTTAGAAGTTGACAAATTAATTATAAATTTGCAACTTAAAATAAGGTATTTAGAAAATGAAGAAATTAATTCCGATATATGCTGTACTGACGGCATTGGTAATGTTCGTGGTTCAATCATGTAATGTAAGTAGTGAGGTAGAGGAGAACCAGTCTTATAATATGGTGTCATCCAACACGTTGGTGACGGGATTTTCTCTCGCCAAGAACGACTCGGTGATGGCGTTGCTTGATTCCGTGCGTTTTACGGTTGACGTGAACCGTCGCTTGATTTATAATGCCGATTCACTCCCGTTGGGAACGAAGATTGACCGACTTATAACAAGGGTATCGCTGGCTTCGTCAACTTCCACTTCGGAGTTTGAGATTTCAGGAGCTACCAACATGAAGGATACGACCTTTGCCTATGGCGGTTCGGAAAATACGGACAGCATCGACTTTACAGGTGATGTTTACCTGACAGTCAAGGCTGCCGATGGAATTTCTTCCAAGCGTTACAAAGTGGTTGTCAACGTACACAAGATGAAGAGTGACTCACTCTATTGGAACGAGATGGAACGCACGGAGCTTCCGGGCGGTGTCAGCAATCCGGTAGCGCAGAAAACCGTGCAGTGCGGCGGCGCGCTCTTTACGCTCGTGCAGGGCGCTTCAGGCTATGTCGTATCGACTTGCGAGAATCCGGAAATGTTTGCCAACTGGCAAAAGACTACTGTCAACTTCGGCTTTACTCCTGTCATATCATCGCTGATTGCAACAGACGACGCACTCTATATCCTTTCAACCGAAGGCGCTCTCTACAAGTCGACCGACGGCGGACAGCAATGGTCGGCTACGGGCAAGACCATGTATTCGCTGGTTTCAGGCTACGGCAATACATTGTTGGGCGTGGAGAAAAAGGACGGCAAGTATTACTATGCTTACTATCCGAGCGCACCCGCAGGTGCGGATGCCGACGAGGTGGATAAGGAATTCCCTGTAAGCGGAACTTCCCAATCCGTCATCTTTGCCAACGACTGGTCACAGTCGAAGCAGGCGCTCGTGCTCGGCGGTCAGATGGCAGACGGCGGTCTGACAGGCAATGTGTGGGGCTTTGACGGAAAAGTCTGGGCTAAACTTTCCAATGTCGGTGTCCCGGCAGCCCGTGACATTACCCTCGTGTCCTACTATTATTATATGAACAGAACTGGAACACTCCACTATGATAAATATCCGGTGTGGTTTGCCTTTGGTGGAAAACTTGCCGACGGCAGCTTGTCAAAGAAGGTTTATCTGTCATTTGACAACGGCTTGCACTGGAGCTTGGGTAACGACCTCGTTCAACTTCCTGAAAGTATGGATGCTTTCTACGGCGCGCAGGCTTACGTTTACACTTCCGTATTGACTACGCGTATGGCAAGTGGCTGGGAGCCGGTTGCCGTTCGTCAGGTGCCGGTATGGATGAGAGGCAGTGCGGCGCAGACCCGTGTGTCAACCCCTGTCAATGAGTGGGAATGTCCTTATATCTATGTGTTCGGCGGCTATGAGGCCAACGGCGCATTGAGCAATACAATCTGGCGCGGTGTCGTCAACCGATTGTCGTTTAAACCGATTATCTAAGCCGGTTCTATAATTTAAGTTGACTTTTTGCGTTTCTTATTATATGAGGCAACGTGTAAAGACATACAACTTAAGACAGACGGTTTTGCTGGTTCTTGCAGTCTTGCTTGCGGGAGCCGGTGCGCATGCCCAGGAGTACCGCTACGAGGGCGGTGTGTCGCTGGGAATGAGCAGCTACATGGGAGATGTAAACAGAAACGTGCTGAAGCACCCCGGTTTTGCCGGCGGCTTCCTGTTTCGCTATCTGATAAACAAACGGTTTGCCGTGAAGGTGGATTTGGCAACAGCCGGAATCAAAGGAAATTCGGCCGATTTCAACATCCACTATCCGGGCGGAAAAACCTACTCGTTCTCTGAACGGTATTACGACGCAGCGGTAGCGTTTGAGTTCAACTTCCTGAGTTTCGGAATGAACAACGATTACCGTAAGTTGAAACGCGTCACTCCGTACTTGTCGCTGGGACTTGGAGCTGCCTATTCGAGCAGCGGTGCCTTCTCCCCGGAGATTCCGATAAGTTTCGGCGTGAAGTACAAGTTGAAACCCCGTCTCAATCTTGGCCTTGAAATGAGGGCCCGCATGATGATGGGTGATAAGGTGGACGGTCTGAAAGACCTGAATCTTATCGAAAGTGGAATGATGAAGAATACCGACTGGTGTCCGACCTTGATGTTCAGTATTTCGTATGAATTTGGCGAAATATGCAAGATTTGCCACTATGTCGATTAAATAAAAAATATTAGACAATCCGTATGTCGCTGGAAGAAAAAATAAACGAAATATCACAGAAGCGCCTGCCTCAGCATGTGGCCGTCATTATGGACGGCAACGGACGTTGGGCAAAACAGCGTAACCTCGACCGCTCGATGGGGCATATTGAGGGGGTAGGCAGTGTGAGGAAGGTGACGGAAATTGCTTCCGACCTGGGAGTGAAGTATCTGACACTCTATACCTTCTCTACTGAGAACTGGAACCGTCCTCAGGAAGAAGTTGACGCCCTGATGCACCTCATCTCAGAGGCAATAGCGCAGGAAACTCCCGATTTGATTAAGAACAACGTGCGGTTGCGCCTGCTGGGTAATCTGGCCCGCGTGCCGGAATATGCGCGTGCGCGTCTGTTGGAATGCGTAGAGGCGACAAGCGGCTGTACGGGGATGACGTTGCAGCTTGCCATCAGCTACTCTTCCCGTTGGGAAATCGTAGAGGCTGTGCGCTCGGTGGCTGCCGCCGTGGCTTCCGGCAAACTCTCGTTGGAGGACATCGACGAGGAGACTGTGTCGGCCAACTTGGCTACTGCCGGCATCCCTGACCCCGATTTGCTGATTCGCACCGGAGGTGACTGCCGTGTGAGCAACTACCTGTTGTGGCAGATTGCCTATGCCGAACTCTATTTCGTCGATACTTTCTGGCCGGATTTCACCAAAGAGGAATTCTGTGATGCCATCCTTCATTTCCAGCGTCGTGAACGGCGTTTCGGAAAGACGAGCGAACAAGTTACTGAGAACTAAATCCTGAACGAAAATACTTTGCAAAGATATGTTATACCGACTATTACTTGTATTATTAGTGATTGCTTCCGCGTGCGGCTTTGAGTCGAAAGCTGCGGAGGCTAACGATACAATCTACAATCCCCCGATGATCTTCTCCGGAATGCCGAAGAAGTATGAGATTGCCGGCATGCGTGTGACCGGTGCCGACAACTACGATGAATATATCGTAATCGGATATTCCGGACTTTCTGTCGGCGATGTTGTCGAAATTCCGGGCGACCAGATTACGAACGCTGCCAAGCGGTTCTGGCGTCAGGGTCTGTTCTCAAAAATCCAGATTAAAGTGGAGAAAGTGTGTGGCAACAAGGCTTGGCTCTTGTTTGACCTCCGTCAACAACCCCGTATTTCCGAAATCAACTACCACGGTGTGAAGAAAGGCGAGCGTGAGGATTTGCAGGAACGCCTTGGTCTGATGAAGGGTAACCAGATTACGCAGAACATCGTCAACCGTGCCACTGAGATTATCACTGCCTACTTCAAGCAGAAAGGTTTCTCCAACGTAGAGGTAAACATCCTTCAGAAACCTGACTTGAGCCGGGAGAATGAGATGATTGTGGACATTAATATCAATAAGAACGACAAGGTAAAGGTTCACAAGATTTATATCGACGGTAACCAGGTGCTGAGCGATAAGAAGATTCAGCGCGTGATGAAGAAGACCAATGAGAAGGCCCGTCTCGTCAATCTGTTCCGTCAGAAGAAGTTTGTCGACAAGGATTTTGAGACCGACCTCGGACTCATTATTAAGAAATACAACGAGTTGGGTTATCGTGATGCGCGTATCCTGAAAGACAGCGTTTCGCAGCATGACGAAAAGACGGTCGATGTGCATATTTCTTTGGAAGAAGGCCGTCAGTACTTTATCTCTGACATTACATGGGCCGGTAATACGGTTTACTCATCGGCTCACCTCAATGCCATTCTCGGCATGAAGGCCGGCGACGTTTACGACCAGACTTTGCTGAACAAGCGTACGATGGAAGACGACGATGCCGTTGCCAACCTCTATATGAATAACGGTTACCTGTTCTTCCAGCTCGTTCCAATCGAATCGAAGGTGGAGGGTGACTCTGTTGCTCTCGAGATGCGTATCATCGAAGGTCCGCAGGCTCGTATCAACAGCATCATCATCAACGGTAACGACCGCCTTTATGAAAAGGTTATCCGCCGTGAGCTCCGCGTGCGTCCGGGTGAGTTGTTCTCCAAGGAAGACTTGATGCGTTCTGCCCGTGAAATTGCGCAGACCGGTCACTTCGATCCTGAAAGCATGGACATCAAGCCGGAACCGAATCCGGAGAACGGAACAGTGGACTTGCTGTTCAACCTTACGTCAAAGAACAACGACCAGGTAGAGCTTTCTGCCGGTTGGGGTCAGACAGGTGTCATCGGCCGTGTGGCTTTGAAGTTCTCCAACTTCTCAATCAAGAACCTGTTCAACCCAAGTTCCTATAAGGGTATCATCCCGCAGGGTGAGGGACAGACGTTCACTATCTCGGCTCAGACCAACGCGAAGTACTATCAGGCTTACAGCCTCTCGTTCTTCGAACCATGGTTTGGCGGCAAGCGTCCGAATTCACTTTCCGTATCTGCCCACTATTCACGTCAGACGGGTGTGAACTCCAACTTCTACAGCAAGAACTACTACGACCCGTATATGATGGGTGGCTGGGGCTATAGCTACGGTTACAACTCCGATTACTATCAGGCAAGCTACGAGAATGCTTACGACCCGAACAAGTACTTGCAGATGGCAGGTATCTCAGTAGGTTTCGGTAAGCGTTTGAACTGGCCGGATAACTACTTCACATTTACAGGTCAGCTCTCTTACAACTGGTACAACCTGAAGAACTGGGATTACCTCTATTATATGAACAACGGTACGTCAAACGCGTTCGTCCTCGGCTTGCAGCTCGCGCGTAACAGTATCGACAACCCGCTCTACACTCGTAGCGGTAGCCAGTTCTCACTCGACTTCAGCCTTACGCCTCCTGTATCATTGTTCAGCAACAAGAACTGGCAGGCATTGGCAGCTGACGGCTCACAGGCAGCGAAGAAAGAGATGTACCGCTGGATTGAGTACTGGAAGCTGAAATTCAAATCACGCACTTATACTCCGCTTACCGACCCGACAGGCAAATGGACACTCGTGTTGATGACCCGTGCCGATATCGGTTTGCTGGGTAGCTATAACAAATATCTGAAGTCTCCGTTCGAGACGTTCTATGTCGGTGGTGACGGTATGTCGGGAAGCTACATGTACGCACAGGAGACTATCGCTCTCCGTGGTTACGACAACGGTGCGTTCACTCCGTGGACTAAGGACGGTTACGCTTACACCCGCTTCTGCATGGAGCTTCACTTCCCGTTCCTTCTGCAACCGAGCACGACTATCTACGGTCTTGCCTTCGTTGAGGGTGGTAACGCATGGACTGACGTGAAAGACTTCGCTCCGTTCAACCTCAAGCGTTCTGCCGGTGTCGGTGTCCGCATCTTCCTCCCGATGGTGGGTATGATGGGTATTGACTGGGGTTACGGTTTCGACACCGTTTACGGCAAGAAGGGTGGTGGTCACTTCCACTTCATCCTGGGTCAAGAGTTCTAAAAAAACTACAATTAATCTTGACCGGCTAAACTTTTGCGAAGCGTTGATGTCATAACATTATAGATTAAAATTGAAAGCTATGAAGAAGTTTATGATTTTGGCTGCCCTGACGGTTTTGTTCAGCGTGACGGCTTCGGCGCAGAAATATGCGCTTGTCGATATGGAGTATATTCTCAAGAATATTCCACAATACGAGATGGCCAGTGTGCAGCTCGACCAGGTGTCGCAGCGCTGGCAGAAAGAGGTGGAGGCTGTGTCTAAGGAGGCTGAGACTCTCTACAAGAACTATCAGAGCGATATGGTCTTCCTGACTGATGAGCAAAAGAAGACAAAAGAGGCAGAGGTAGTGGCCAAGGAGAAGGAGGCTGCCGAGCTTCAGGCAAAATACTTCGGACCGAACGGCGAGCTTTACAAGAAGCGCCAGTCGCTGATGGAGCCTATCCAGAACGACATCTACGAAGCGATTAAGAAAGTGGCTGACGAGAGAGGGTATCAGGTGATTTTCGACCGCGCTTCTTCGGCAGGAATCATTTTTGCCTCACCGCGAATCGACGTCAGCAACGAAGTGCTTGAGAAGCTGGGTTATTCGAAGGAATAAGCGATGTTGCACGAAGGGGACAGAGTGGGAAAAAGAGTGGGAAATCTCAAAATTGCATTTTGATTTGTCATTTCGCCCGCAGTGCATTATCTTTGCAGAAAATCAGAAACAAAATAACAATTAATATAAAATCAAAATGTTGAAAAAAATTTTATTGGCAGCTGCTTTGGTCGTTCCTATGGGACTTGCAGCTCAAAACAAAATTGGTCATGTGAACACACAGGAAGTGTTTACTCTCATGCCGGAAGTGAAGGCTGCTCAGACAACCTTGCAGGAAGTATCCAAGAAGTATGATACAGAATACAAGGCTTTGGGTGACGAGTTCCAGAAGAAGCTGACAGAATATCAGGCTCTCGCTGCTGACACCCCGGAATCAATCAAGCAACGCCGTGAGCAGGAGCTCGCTGAATTGCAGAACAAGATTCAGAACTTCGAGCAGGTAGCAGCTCAGGACATGCAACGTCAGCAACAGACGCTGATGGCTCCGATTCAGGAAAAAATCCAGACTGCCATCAAGGCTGTTGGCGATGAGAATGGTTTCACTTATATCTTCGACCTTACTTCTCCGTCAATCGTTCACACAGGTAAGGACGCTATCGACGTGACTCCGCTCGTTAAGCAGAAACTTAACTTGAAGGATGCTCCGGCAGCGCCTGCAACTCCTGCAAAATAATAAACGCCGCTCATGAGGCAGCCGGAGTATTCCGGCAAGAAAATATGTGACCTCCGTCTTTTTAGGGCGGAGGTTTTTTTATGCATAAATGGCAAATTGCTACATAATCAGACGTATAAGGCGGTTTTATGTTCAATAACATATTTTTTACGGGCTCTTTTTAAACTCTTTTATTGCCAAATGTTTTGTCAGCTATGGAATTGTCGCTATATTTGAAGAAAACAGTCAATTTATCTAAATACTATGGAAGAAAAATTACTTCTATTGGGAGATGAGGCGATTGCGCAAGGCGCGCTTGACGCCGGTCTCTCAGGGGTGTACGCTTATCCGGGCACTCCATCAACAGAGATTACCGAGTATATTCAATTAAGTCGAGAAGCCAAAGAACGGACGATTCACTGCCGTTGGGCAACTAACGAGAAGACTGCCATGGAGGCCGCTTTGGGCATGTCGTATGTAGGAAAACGCTCGCTTGTATGTATGAAACACGTCGGTATGAACGTGGCCGCTGACGCATTTGTCAACTCAGCCATGTCAGGTGTCAACGGAGGTCTTGTAGTGGTAGCTGCCGATGACCCATCCATGCACTCCTCACAAAACGAGCAAGACTCCCGCTTCTATGGCAAGTTTGCCATGGTGCCGACTTTCGAGCCGAGCAACCAGCAGGAGGCCTATGACCTTATCCGCATGGCATTCGATATTTCAGAGAAGTATAAGATTCCTGTGCTTTTCCGTGTCGTAACCCGTCTGGCTCACTCTCGCGCCGTTGTGAAGCGTGCCGAGGTGCGCAAGCCGAACGAATTGTCATATCCGACCAATCCGCGCCAGTGGGTGCTTATGCCGCTGGTGGCAAAGGAACGCTACAAAGTGCTGATTGCCGACAATGAGAGTTTCCTCAAGGAATCGGAGACATCAGGTGCCAACCAATATCATGAAGGTAGCGACAAGTCGCTCGGCATCATTGCCTGCGGTATCGGCTACAACTATCTGATGGAACACTTCAAGAATGGTATTCCTTACCCTGTATTGAAGATTTCACAATATCCGCTCCCGAAGAACAAGATTGCCGAAATGGCTGCTCAATGCGAGTCATTGATGGTGATTGAGGACGGACAACCGTTTGTAGAGGAGCAGGTGCGTGGCTTGCTTGACAATGGTGTCAAGGTGAAGGGCCGCATGACAGGCGAGCTTCCCCGCACGGGAGAGCTTACGCCGGATGCTATCATCACAGCTCTCGGCATGACTCCTCCCGAACAGCATGAGCCGTCGAAACTTGTCGTTCCGCGTCCGCCGGCATTGTGCAAGGGCTGCGGTCACAGAGATATGTACAGCGCATTGAACGAAGTGCTTGCAGAATATGAGAACGCGAAGGTGTTCAGTGATATCGGTTGCTATACGCTCGGTTTCCTGCCTCCTTACCGTGCCATCCACTCAGTTATCGACATGGGTGCTTCCATCACGATGGCCAAGGGTGCTGCTGATGCAGGTCAGTTCCCGTCTGTAGCCGTAATCGGTGACTCTACGTTCACTCACTCCGGTATGACAGGCTTGCTTGACGCTGTCAATGCGAAAGCCAACATCGTAGTGATGATTTCCGACAACCTCACGACAGGTATGACCGGTGGTCAGGACTCAGCCGGTACAGGCCGCTTCGAGCAGATTTGCCAGGGCCTCGGCGTAGAGCCGGAGCATATCCGCGTCGTAGTTCCTCTTCCGAAGAACATGGACGAGATGAAGCAAATCATCAAGGAGGAAATCGAGTATAACGGAGTGTCAGTCATCATTCCGCGCAGAGAGTGTATCCAAACAGCAAGACGTCACGCAAAAAAGTAAAAAACAACGCTATGAAATCAGATATAATATTGTCGGGTGTAGGCGGACAGGGTATCTTGTCAATCGCTACCGTTCTTGGCGAAGCTGCCATTAAAGAAGGACTTTATATCAAGCAGGCCGAAGTGCACGGAATGAGCCAGCGCGGCGGCGACGTACAGTCGAACCTGCGTATCAGCTCTGACCCTATCATGTCAGACTTGATTCCATTGGGAATGGCCGACCTCATCATCTCTCTCGAGCCGATGGAGGCACTGCGCTATCTTCCTTATCTGAGCAAGGAAGGCTGGCTGATTACAAACTCCGAGCCGTTTGTCAACATTGACAACTATCCCGACATGGAGAAACTCCAGGAGGAAATCGCACGGGTGAAGAACCATGTGGTAATCGACGTTGACGACTTGGCGAAGAAAGTGGCTACGGCACGCGCAAGCAACATCGTGCTGCTCGGTGCAGCTGCTCCGTTTGTAGGCATCGACCCTGAAAAGCTGGAAGACGGTATCCGCCGCATTTTCGGCCGCAAGGGAGAGGAAATCGTAGAGATGAACCTGAAGGCATTCCGCGCAGGTCTGGAATATTCTCTTAAATCAAAAGCATAGGCTCTATGAACATTCCATTCAGTAAAGATACGGTCGACGGCGTATTGAAACGTCTGGACATTGCCGACCCGAGCAAGGCTACCATCCGTCAGATGGCACGCATTGCCGAAGAACTCGAGACAGAGAGCGGACAGCCGTTCATTCATCTTGAAATCGGTTCTCCGGGTCTGCCCGCTCAGGCAGTGGGCGTGGCTGCGCAGAAGAAGGCTCTCGACGCCGGCGTAGCCAATAAGTATCCGAACATCATGGGCATACAGCCTCTGAAGGAAAGCGCCTCCCGCTTTATCAAGGCATTTGTCGGTATCGATGTGGCTCCTGAGAGCTGCATTTCGACCGTCGGTTCCATGATGGGTACGTTTGCATCGTTCATGATGTGCTGTCGTGTGAACCCGAAGAAGGACACCGTTCTTTTTATCAATCCCGGCTTTTCTGTTCAACCGTTGCAGGTGAAGATTCTCCGCTACAAAGTTTGCGACTTCGACGTTTATAACTATCGCGGCGCGAAACTGAAGGAGAAAATGGAAGAAATTCTGAAAGGCGGCAATATTGCGGCCATCGTCTATTCCAACCCGAACAACCCGTCATGGGTTTGTCTGACGGATGAGGAATTGTCCTATATCGGTGAGCTGGCAACGAAGTACGATGCCATCGTCATGGAGGACCTCGCTTATCTCGGCATGGACTTCCGCAAGGACTTGAGCCATCCGTTTGAGGCTCCGTATCAGCCGACGGTTGCGAGATACACTGACAACTACATGCTGATGCTGTCGTCGTCAAAGATATTCAGTTATGCAGGTGAGCGTCAGGCAGTGGTGGCTATTTCCGACAAGCTTTTCCACCGTCACTACGACACGCTGGCTGAGGAGTTCGGTATCGGCGAGTTTGGCAACGCCTTTGTCTACGTGATTCTGTATGCGCTGTCTTCCGGCGTTTCTCATTCCGGACAGTATGCGCTCTCAGCCATGTATGACGCGGCTTGTGACGGTACGCTGGACTTCGTGACAGAAACGAGCGAGTATGCCCGCCGTACGAAAATCATGAAAGAGATATTCGTGCGCAACGGTTTCCACATCGTTTACGATAAGGACCTTGACGAGAATGTCAGCGACGGATTCTTCTTCACGATTGGCCGTAAGGGATATACGGGCGACGCACTGGTTGCGGAATTGCTCCGTTACGGTATTTCAGCCATCTCTCTGAGTACGACCGGCAGCCGCCAGGAGGGTATCCGTGCCTGCTCTTCAGTAATGACTGATGCGCAGTTCCCGGTGCTCGATGAGCGTCTGGCATTGTTTAACAGTAACAACTAAATCTCGATATGATAAAATACGTTTCAGCCGATGAGGCTGTCAAGCTTATCAAGTCGTATGACAAGGTGTATGTGCAGGGCAGTACGTCCATTCCGGAAGTGCTTACCGATGCTATGGCACGCCGTGCCGGCGAGCTGAAGGGCGTGGAGGTGTATTCAGGATTCGGAGTGGCGAAGAAAGAGGCTGCCTATTGCCAGCCGGGAATGCGTGAGTCATTCTATCCGGTGAGCTTGTTCATTGCCAACAGCGTGCGTGGAGCCATCAACCGTGGCGACGGACAGTGCATCCCCGGATTTCTCGGTGAGATTCCAGGTTTCTTCCGCGATGGACTGATTACCTTCGACGTGGTGCTGCTCAACGTCTCGCTTCCGAACGAGGAGGGTTATTGCAGCTACGGTGTCTCTGCCGACTTGACGGTGGGTGCCGTAGAATGTTCCAAGATAGTCATCGCACAGGTCAACAAGCAGATGCCGTTCTCTTACGGTGACGCTTTGATTCATGTGTCGAAGATTGCTGCTTGTGTGGAGGTTGACGATAAGTTGATGGAGGTGCCGACTCCAGTTCCTGACGAGAAGGAAAAGAAGATTGGCGGCTACATTGCAGAGCAGATACCTGACGGAGCGACCCTTCAGATTGGCGTAGGCGGTATTCCGAATGCGGTACTGTCGGCTTTGGCCAACCATAAGGACCTCGGCTTGCACACGGAGGCGATGACCGATGGCGTGCTTCCTTTGCTTGAAAGCGGAGTCATCAACAACCGTCTGAAAACGGTGTTGCCGGGCAAGAGCTTAGCTTCACTCGCGCTGGGTTCGGAGCGTCTTTACAAATACATGGACTATAACGAAGACGTTATCATCAAGGACGTGGCTTGGACCAACGACCCGTTCCGCATTGCACAGAACCCGAAGGTGATGGCCATCAACTCTGCGCTGGAAATCGATTTGACCGGTCAGATTTGTGCCGATTCCATCGGTACGCGTATGTTCTCCGGCGTAGGCGGCCAGCATGACTTCATGTATGGCGGTTCGCGTTCGGAAGGCGGAAAGACCTTCATTGCCCTTACTGCTTTGTCCGGCAAGGGACATTCGAAGATTCGCCCTGTGTTGTCTCCGGGTGCCGGAGTGGTGACACTGCGCGCGATGGCACAGTATGTGGTTACCGAATATGGTATCGCTTATCTGCGAGGAAAAGACTTGGCTCAGCGTGCGAAAGCACTTATCGCCATAGCCGACCCGTCGGTTCGCGAAGAGCTGGAGAAAGCCGCTTGCGAGCGCTTTGGCTATAGCTTCCTCCGTACCAAATAACGGTTACGATAGTTCCAAATTTTTTCGGAAAGGAGCAACGGTGTATCATCGTTGCTCCTTTTTGATTTTTATTAAAAAGGATAAAATGTGTGAAAATCGGTATTTTTTTGAGAAATTGCACTTATTTTGATATGTTTTTCGTTAATTTGTCAATTATTTCTTGCGTTTACAGACAGTTTTTCAAGAATGAGAATGAGCCAGCCTCATTGCCCTGGACAGGACAGTCGGTTGGAATATCCTATGAATTAGATGTTTACCAGTTACTTTTAACTTTATAATGAAACCAAATTTATGATGAAAAAACTACTCTTCTTCAGGGGTCTGTGCTTTTTGCTATGTCTCCTGACTGTGTCGAGCGGATGGGCGGCATCTCCTCTGCCTTCCGCCGGTCTGCCGGTTTCGGGGTCGTCAAAGACAGCTTATGGTATTTTGCTGTTTGACCAGGGTGCGCAGACCAATCAGATTGTCTCATTCCCGATTCCGAATGTGACTCAATTTACCACTATCCGGCCTTTCGGCTCTACTTACATCTCTGCCGGAGCATGGTTTAACGAGAAGTACTATTACAGTACGGTGGGAATGATTAGCGGAGTTGCCGAAACTTTCTGCTCAATTGACCTTGAGACGGCGGAAGTGAAGCAAATCGCTACTTTGAGCGGATTTTCGAACAAGATTTCCGACATGACCTACGATTACTCGACAGGCAAAATGTATGCGGTATCAGGAAGTATTGGCGGTACCGGAGAGAACGGAACCAGCAGCCTCTATACTATCGATGTTGCGACAGGTGCGACGGAGAAGGTAGGAAACATGTCGCATTATTTCTTTACACTGGCAGCTACCTATGGCGGTGACCTTTACGGTGTATCCAAATATGGCGACTTGTATTTGATTGACAAAAACGGCGCCGGTGTGACACTTATCGGTGCGACAGGTATCCGTCCGACAGCCGACAGTTCCATGGAGTTTGACCATACGGACAAGACGCTTTACTGGACTGTCAATACAGTGGAGGATTTGAGCCTTTTCTGCCGTGTGGATGTATCAACCGGTCAGGCGGAAGTGCTCAGCGAGATGGGTGTGGAGAAAGACGCGTCGGTAGGCGGTCTTTACATCCCGTTCGTAGCATCGGCAGATGATACTCCGTCGGCAGTGACAGGTCTGAACATTACTCCTGCGGAAAACGGAGCATGCAAGGCTACTTTGTCTTGGACCAATCCTTCGACTTTGTTCGGTGGTGGTGCATTGGAATCACTTTCCAAAGTGGACGTATACAGAAACGGAACGCTTGTAACTTCGCTGACGGATGTTCGTCCGGGTGAGAAAACAACCTATGAGGATGTGATTAGCGGTTCTACTGGCTTGCTTGCAACATATAAGGTTGTGCCGGTCAATGAGAACGGCGAGGGTGTTCCTTCGGAGATGACTTTGTTTGTCGGTGAGGATATGGCAGGCGTACCGGCTAATCTGACTCTTACGAAAGATGCGTCGGATGCTGTAACGCTCAGCTGGGAAGCACCGGCAACGGGTCTTAATGGCGGTTGGTTTGACAATAGCTCGCTTACTTATAATGTAGTGCGTCAGCCGGATAATTTCGTAGTGGGTCAGAAATTGACTGCGACTACCATCAGCGACAAGAACGTTGCTAAGGTGGGCAGCTATGTCTATGAGGTGACGGCTGTTACGAATGCCGGAGAAGGCGGTGTGGCAAAGAGCCGTACAGTCGTACTCGGTCCGCAGAACCAGCTCCCGTATCAATGTGGTTTTGACAGCGATGAGGCTGCAGCTTCATGGCTTGTTGTCGATGCCAACGGTGACGGACATACATGGGCCCGTTCCACATATAACGGCGGATGTATGGAATATAACGGTGGAACAAGCTATAATCCGTTTGGTCCGGCCGATGATTGGTTGATTTCACATGATTTCTATTTGGAGGCAGGCAAGTCATACAAAGGTACATTCAGCCAGCGCGCTCTTGCCAACCAGAACCTTAAACTTTATATCGGCCAGGGTGCTGCACCTGAAGAGTTGACTCAGTTGGTCAGCGACTTCAGTCCGGTAACGTCAGGTTATGTGTTCTCACAAAAAGAATATACTGTTACAGTTGAGAAGTCGGGCTATTACAATCTCGGTTTCCATATCACTTCCCCGCAAGGTGCTTCATTCTTCTACATGACGGACATAACACTTGAGGAAGTGGCTGATAATGACTTGCTGATGAAATCGCTTTCAGGTCCGAAAACGGTTGTAGCCGGTAAGTCTTACGATTATAAGGTAGAAATTGAAAATAAGGGTGTTAATCCTGCTGCTTCCTTCAAGGCCGAATTGGTTGATGCCGACCAGAATACCGTACTGGCAACGGTTGATTCACAAGCATCGCTTCCGGCAGGGGAAACAACCTCTCTGACAATGTCATGGCAACCTGCCAAGGAGGGACAATTCAATGTGAAGGCACGTGTTGTCTATGCGCAGGATGAGATTGCCGGCAACAATGAATCACAGGCTCTTGCTGTTACGGTAAGACCGGTTGGTTCGAATGATTTGGTGGAAATCGGTCAGATTGACGATTCCAAATACAATTACCGTTATCTGTTTGACGTGGAGTCAGTCAACTCTGCAGCCCTCAATATCTATTCTCCGCAAGATTACGGCGAAAAGGACGGTTTGATTGAGCAGATTTCGTTCACCGTAAAGAACAGCGGAACGAAGGCGGCAGAAAACGTACCGGTTAAGGTCTACATGGCCAACAGCGATGAGCTGAAAGTTACGACATGGATTCCTGAAGACCAGATGACTCTTGTTTATGACGGAACAATCAACATTCCGTTGGGACAATCGGAAGTGACTATCCCGTTGAGTAAGAAGTTTATGGTGGAAGAAGGAAAGAACCTTGCCGTTCTGACTACGCATAAGGCAGCGGATAGAGAATACTATACGAACGTGACTTATCCGTACTTCACAACAACCGATGAAAGCGCAACCTATTACTATGGCAGCGACTATACGGAATTTGACTTTACCAACTATGGTAATTCTGCATGGCAGCAAAAGGCTTGTCTGACACTCGACATGCGACGCACGGGCGCAACCTTGAGCGGAAAGCTGACCGACACGAAAAATGTTCCGTTGGAAGGTGCGGTTGTCACTATCAAGGAGCTGGGTCTGTCAGTAGAGTCAGATGCTGCAGGTAACTACAAGATTAAGTTCATTCCTGACGGAGAATACACGTTGACAGCAAGCTTCCCGGGTTATGTGACACTGGAAGAGAAACTGACTGTCGCTGGTGGTGAGAGTGTAACGAGGAACATTCAGTTGGAATACCGTCCGTCGTTTGCCGTAAGCGGAAAGGTTCTTACAGCAGATGATAAGGGGGTGTCCGGCGCACTTGTCAGCCTGAAGGGTTATGAGGATTTCAGCGCGACAACAGCTGCTGACGGTTCGTTTACTATCGAGGGCGTTTACACTTGGGATGAGCCTTATACGATGACCGTAACGAAGGAATGGCTCAAACCGGCGGTTCAGGAAGTGAACGTGGTCGACGCTGATGTGACACTCGAGGATGTGTCAATGGATTATTTGAAATACCGTCCGGTTTCGGTTGCTGTAAGCCAGGAAGAAGGCGCGCCGGTGGTGGTGAGCTGGGCAACGGCCGACAAGGCAACAGAACTTCGCGTAGACGATGGTGAGCAGGTTGGAACAATCGGTGTGAACAACGCCTCTGCCAATACCGTCATCGGTACCATCTTCCGTGAGCCGATGGTTGTGTCTAAAATCACTTGGTATCAGAAGTTCATAAGCGATTACTACAGCATGGACGTATATGTGCTGGCTTTGGATGAAGAGGGCAATCCTACATCAGAGGTTCTGCACAAGGAAACCGTACGTCCTTACGAAGATCAGTGGAACAAACTTGAGTTGACAACTCCGGTAGTGGCTCCTAACGGCTGTCTTATCGCGTTGGGTTATGCCGGTTACCTCGGTCTGGGTACAGACTCCGGTAAGGATGTGGCTTATCCGTACTGCAATAATACGCATGTATTTGCCGCCAACTATACAAGTGGTGAATTTGAGTATATTGAAAACCGTGGATTCAAGCAGAATCTGATGATTCGTGCTACTGGCAAGCTGCTTGCCGACAATGGCGACAGCACGTCGGTATTGGAAGACGATGTGGAATATCCGGATTACAGCTATTCCGTATGGCGTCTGAGAAGAGGACAGGAAGAGAGCGAGGAGAACTGGACGAAGCTGACTGAAAACCCGGTAAGCGAGTTGCAGTATTCCGACAATGTGGAATCACTGGAGGCAGGTGTCTACGCGTATGCCGTACGCACACTCCTTCCTGACGGAACAGAGTCGAATGCTTCCTTCTCTCCGTACATCGAGCACGACATGCGCACGAACGTAACAGTGAAGGTGGCATCCAACAGCGAGAACAAGGCTGCTACCGGTGCAGTAGTTACATTGGCTGGTCGCAACTATGGCGCTCAGGTATCTGAAACGGTAGGTGAGAACGGCATGGTTGAATTCACTTCTTTGTTCAAGGATGTTTATGACCTGACAATCTCACTCTCCGGTTATACGACAATCGAGGAAGAGGTTGACTTCAGTAAGCAGGATTCTTATACGACTGAGCCTTACGAGCTGAAGGAAATTATTGTAGAGCCGTTTAATCTGACTATCGAGAATCAGGAGGAAGGCAATGTATTGTTTACATGGAATACATCCGGTACTATCGAGGATGATTTCGAAGATTATGAGGACTTTGCTATCAACGACCCGGGTAAGATTGGATGGCAGTTCGTTGATGCTGACGAGCAGTACACTTATGGCTTCCAGAATATCGACTTCCCGGGCATGACAGACCGCATGGCCTACATTGTCTTTAACCCGGAAGCGACAGAACCGTCGGCTGAAGGCAAGAACCTGGAGGCTCACAGTGGCAAGAAGTCTCTTGTAAGTTTCGTTGCGCTTGAGCAGAACGATGACTGGATTATTTCTCCGGAATTGGCTTACGCCCATGACTTCTCATTCAGCTTCTATGCTCGTTCTTACGCACAGTCTCAAGGCTATCAGGATTTGTTCTGTGTGGGTTATGCAGAGGTTGACAATCCGACAACCGATGACTTCAAATGGTTGGCTGAAAACGTGGCACCGACTGAGAATTGGAGTGAATACCGCTATACGGTTCCGATGACGGCTAAGCACGTGGCAATTCGCAACGTATCGACAAGCAATGGCTTTATTCTGATGCTTGACGACCTTTACATTGGCAGCATGCCTCGCAAGCAGGCATTGAATGCAGATGACGCTGCACGTGTTCAGACTCCGGATGTATATTATGAGGTATATCTCGATGGTGAGAAGGTAGGTGAGACAAGCGAAATCAGCTATCTGTTCGAAAATATGGACGAGAATGCTCACACGGCAGGTGTTAAGGCTGTCTACTATTCCGGTATGTCGGAAATGAAGACCATTACATTCGGACAGGGCGGTATTAATTCTGCTTTGGCTGACGGTGTGAAGGTTTATCCGAACCCGGCAAGCGATTGGCTGACAGTAGAAGGCTATTACACACGTCTCGAGCTGACAACACTCAGCGGTGTTTGCGTGAAGGCTGTTGACGGAAACGAGCAACAGTTGAACCTTTCAGATGTTCCTGCAGGAGTATATATCTTGAAGGTAATCGACGCTGACAACAACAGTGTTAAGATTGTGAAGGTGTCTGTTCTCTAAGACAGGGCACCAATATAAAGCCTTTTGAGGCTATAAATAAAGCGCCTGTACCAGACGGTACAGGCGCTTTTGTGTTAAAATATGAATGCATGATTAATGTTTATTCTATTAATATTTGTGAATTTTGGAAAATATGTGTATCTTTGAAAATGAGGGAAACTTTTGTGAAATGCGAATCCAATCATGTGAAACTATTATGTTAAACCTTTAATATATTGTATCTATGGAACTTACAAAGAAAAAACAATTGTTTTTGCAAATGCAATTTTCATTGCTGTTGCTTGTGCTTGCGTTAATACCGAGTTTTTCATTGTTCCCGACGTTTAATATTCCAGCAGCAATTTGTGAGATTGCGGGACTTGTGGGAGTAGTGCATGCTTTGATTGTGTTTTATATGTCAGAAAAGGAATTGCCTCTCCATTATGTAATTATTGTGGGAGTTGGTGTTTTATTGTCATTGTTGGATTTTGTGCCGATGATACCAGGATGGTTGAATATATTGGCGATAATTCTTTTCCTGGTAGCATTCTTCCTTGGAAAGAATTGTTTGCAGATTACATGGAGTCAGCCGGTAGCGCCGTTCCTTGCCGTGATTTTATTTGCCGGTTTGTTGAGGGTTTATGATGCCGTAGGTGACATGGTTGCCACTTCCATTCTTTCCCTTGTGGGCGCAATTCTTTTTATGGTTGGTGTTCTCAAGTGTCTCAAGTTGGATTGGGATGAGAAGATGAAGAAAGGATTTGGCCTTTTGAAGACTGCTATGATAATCAATATGATTGTGGTGGTATTGAGTTGGCCGGTGGGTTTGATTCCTCTGGCTGGTGATATTTTAATAAGCCTGTTTTGGATGGGTGTCTTTATCGTGGAAATTATGGCATACAATAATATGAAGAAATCCGAGTCATTGGGCGAGAATGCGCGTTCAGGTTTTAGCCTGTTGACTGTCAGTGTCATCCTTTTCATGGTCGGTTCCTTCTTCAATATGATACCGGTAATTGATATGCTTTATCCGTATGTTTATATTCCGGGTATTCTGTTGGTATATTTGGGATGGAAGAAGATTCTTATGGCTCTCGAACAGCCGGAATAGAAAATATGTTTGGTCTAAATCGAGCCAAAAGAAACGGGGCTGCCTCGATGGAGGCGGCCCCGTTGTCGGTTATGCAGGGAGGAGTGGGATTAGATGCCCAGTTCCTTGCAGATAGTTGCGATTTTAGCGTCGGCACGCTCGATAGCTGCATCGTAGTCGGCTGCGTTTGCCATGTTGTCGCGTACCTCGATGTAGAACTTAATCTTAGGTTCTGTTCCTGACGGACGGATGGAAATCTTCGTACCGTCGTTGGTGAAGTATTGAAGTACGTTGGATGTTGTCGGCATGTCGAGTTTCTCAGTAGCACCTGTTGTGCAGTCTGTCTTGACGAGTGTCTGATAGTCCTTTACGGTTACTACGTCAGCACCGGCAAGTTGCTTCGGCGGATTCTCGCGGAATTGCTTCATGATGGCGATGATTTCCTCAGCACCTGATTTGCCTTTGCGTACGAGGGAGATGCCCTTTTCGCGAGAGAAACCGTACTTCAAGTAGATGTCCTGAAGCATGTCAATCATTGTCAGACCCTTTTCCTTAGCCCAAGCAGCGATTTCTGCCATGATGGAGATGGCTGAAACGGAGTCCTTGTCGCGGACGAAGTCCTGGCAAAGGAAGCCGTAGCTTTCCTCACCGCCACCGAGGTAGCGAGCCTTGCCTTCGTTCTCACGCATTACGTTGGCAATCCATTTGAAGCCTGTGTAGCAGTCGTACATCTTGATGTGCTGAGCCTCAGCGATGCGCTTGATTGTCTCAGTTGTTACGATTGTCTTCACTACATACTCGTTGCCTGTCAGACGGCCGAGTTCGGCGTTGCGGGTCATGAGGTAGTTGAGGAAGATGAGAACAATCTGGTTACCGTTGATGAGCACATATTCGCCCTTCTTGTCGCGGATAACCAATCCGATGCGGTCAGCGTCAGGGTCGGAAGCCAAAACGATTTCAGCGCCTGTTTCCTTTGCTTTGGCGATACCCATAGCCATTGCAGAAGGTTCTTCCGGGTTTGGAGAAGCTACCGTCGGGAAATCACCGCTCTCAATGTCCTGTTCCGGAACGTTGATGATGTTGGTGAAGCCGAAGTTGCGAAGTGAACGAGGGATGAGCTTGCCGCCAGTACCGTGAATCGGAGTGTAGACAATCTTCATGTCGTGGTGCTTTGCAATCGCTTCCGGGCTCATTGAAAGACCCTTGATTTTCTCCAGATAGATTGAGTCGATGTTCTCACCAATGATTTCAATCTTGGAAGGATCGCCCTCAAATTTGATTTCGCTGACGCTTGTCACTTCGTTCACATACTTGATAGTGTTGACGTCGTGAGGAGCAATCATTTGCGCACCGTCGTTCCAGTAAGCCTTGTAGCCGTTGTATTCCTTCGGGTTGTGGGAAGCTGTGATGATTACACCGCTCTGGCAACCGAGGTGACGGATGGCGAATGACATTTCCGGAGTAGGACGACAAGAGTCGAAGAGATATACCTTAATGCCGTTGGCCGAGAAGATGTTGGCTACGATTTCCGCAAACTTGCGGCTGTTGTTGCGCACGTCGTGGCCTACGACAACTTTGATTTCAGGAAGTTCAGCAAAGGCAACCTTCAGATAGTTTGCCAAGCCTTGAGTTGCAGCACCAACAGTGTAAATGTTCATACGGTTTGTGCCTGCGCCCATAATACCGCGCAGACCGCCAGTGCCGAATTCGAGATCTTTATAGAAGCATTCGATAAGCTCGGTTTTGTCTTCGTTCTCGAGCATGGCCTTGACTGCAGCACGTGTTTCTTCGTCGTACTCAGTGCCGAGCCATTTGTTCGCTTTTTCGGTCACTTGTTTAAGAAGTTCGTTATCCATATCTATAGTAAGGTTTGTTAATAATATACTGATGGCAAAAATAATGATTTGTAGAGATATAACAAAACAAAATTTTAAGAAGCTGTTTAAATTTTATGGGAAAATAATTCTCAAATCTATTACGAATAAAATTTAAACAGCTTCTTAAAAAAAAGCACAACCCTTTAGGATTGTGCTTTTTCTCCGTTTTTGCTGTCTTCTTTTTCTTTTTCGCGCATGGCTTTCATCCGTTCTTTTTTCTTGAGCGAGAAGTGAAGCAGGATGATGACCAACAGCGACACGCCGAAAATGGCAAAGTAGTTGAAATATTCTCCGCGGAAATACATGCCCCGGCCGATGTAGGCCATGACCAGCAGGTAGATGAAGAGCACTGCCGGGAGAAAGGTGGATTTCTTAATTTTCATTTTCTGTTACTATCGGATATTGTTTGTACTTTGAGTCGTTGGGGTTGAACTGTCCCGATGTCAGCTGCTTGTAAATTCGGATGCATGCCCACGCGTCAATGGCGGCGTAGCTCTGCTGGGCGGGCGACAGCTCTTCAGCGTCCCAGTTGGAGAGTTGCTGGCTCTTTGAGATGCGCTGTCCGAAGACGATGGCGTAAATCTTCTGCAGGCTCGTGTTGGCAAACTGGTAGGACGGGACGAGCTTCTGGAGGTCGACGAATCCCTTCGGTGCGAATGTGTAGTTGTGGCCGAGGTTGTTGAAATCATCGTGGAGCGACAGTCCGATTTTCAGGATGTTGGGGTCTTCGATGAGTTCGCGCAGCGGCTCCAGGTCGCCAATCTTCCGGATGCGGAAAAGGAAGCACACGTCGTCGGCAGAAATCTGCACCAGCGATACGCGGATGGGCACGCCTTTCTTGAACGTGGGGCGTGATTCCGTATCAAATCCGAGAATGGGATATTTTTTCAGTATGTTGACGGCTTTTCGGGCCTCAGCGCTGGTGTTGACCACGCTGATGACACCCGGAAACTCAACGCGTTCGAGTTCGGCTAATTCTTCTTTGTTTATGGCAAGTGTGAATCTGGGAGAAATCATTTAAACGGTTGTTTCATTCATAATAAGTAGTTCGGTGTCCGGATATTTCTTTCCGATAAGCTGCCTGAAATAATTCATATTTTCCTCGGCAATGATTTTATCCTCGTCGAAGAATGGATTGTAGATTACGTAGGGCAGGCTTATTCCGCGTGAGCTGATGGCTTCCAGCGAGAGAAGCGTATGGTTGATGGAGCCCAGCTGTCCGTTGGTGACAAGCACAAGCGGCAGCTTATGCTCGGCGATGTAGTCGATGGTCAGATAGTCTTCCGTGATGGGTACCATCAGGCCGCCTGCACCTTCCATCAGCAGCGTGTCGTAGTCGGCTGAGAGTTTCTCGACGGAACGGTCAATTTTCGAAAGGTCGATTTCGCATTTGTCGATTCTTGCGGCCAGGTGTGGAGAGGCCGGGTAGGACATGATAATCGGGGCTGTCGTGAAATCCTTGTCAATGGGCAGAATAGGGAGCTTCATCAGCCGGCGGTGTATCTCGATGTCTTCCGAATAACCGACGTCGCCGGTTTGAATCATCTTGATAGTCATTACCTTATGCCCCTTGTCTGTAAGGTAGTTGGCAAGCCATCCGGTGGCATAGCTTTTGCCCACGTTGGTGCCTATTCCGCTGATAAATAATATATTACTCATAGTCATTATTTTTTCTTAGCTATAATAAACAAAGGATTGTAAGTCAGTTGGCAGGCTCCTTCTTCCGTTCGCGGGAGTGTCCGTGCGAGCGTAGAGGCCATCTTTACGGGTGACTGATGGGGAGTCTGCAAGCCATTGACGCCGGTCTGCTTCAGGCTGCGAAGCAAGTCGAGATGCGAGTCAAACGTCATCTGAATTTTTTCGTCGCTGATTTCCAGCGGTGTAAATCCTGCCGAATCAAGCGCTTCCCCCCACCGCGCGGGCGAGAGATAGTTGAGCGAGAAAGGGGATGCCTGGTGCAGTTCTACGAGGTTGTCGGCTGCAAAGGTCGACAGCACCAGCAGGCCGTCAGGGTTGAGCAGGCTTGCCGCAGAGGTCAGAAAACGGGGGATGTTCTCAAACCATTGCATGGCAGATGCCGATACGATGCGGTCAAACGTGCGCTCCGGGTAGTTGCACTCACCGTCGGCGATAAAGAGCGTGTAGGGAAGGTGCAATTGTTCGAACTCCTGTTCCGGAACCCGTGAAATGTCGTTGAGGCACAACTCCTGCGGTTGCATTTCGGGCACGTAGAGTTTGGTGAACAGTCCCGTGCCACAACCGATTTCGTAGACGGAGCATCCTTTCCGCGAGTCAGCCGCTTTCCATTTTTCAAGCAATCGGCCGGCAATGATGCGTTGGGGCAGGGCGAAGCGGTCGTAAGTGTCCCATGCCGCCTCAAACTTTTGCTTCACCAGGTCCTTGTCGACAAGGGAGGTGCGTACGATGTCGTTGAACAATGCCGGCAGGTGGGCATCGTCAATTTCCAGGAACGGAACGTCAGCCTCGCTCCAGAAGCATTTCTGGCAGTCGGGCGGAATGATGCGGTCGTTAAGAGCCACATAGGCTTTGTCCCATCCGTTTTCCGGGGCTGGAGTCGCAGCCGCCTCGTCACGGATGGCTTCCAGTTCCTCGCGCAATGACTCCACAGACCGTTCCGGGCGTTGTTGCAGGAATGCGTCGCACGCCTGGCGGGAGCCGCACATACGGGCATAAAATTTCAACAGCGAGTTTTCAGACAGGTTGTCGAGCGTGGCGTTGAAGATGCGGTGAGGGATGCCTTTACGGTCGTCGACCGGCATCGGCGTACCGTTGATGGCTATGGCAACGGCCGGTTTCACCTGTGAAGTCTGCATCCAGCGGGATGCGGCAAATACGCCGAACGACCAGGCGATGACCAGCAGATTGTCGTAGCCCTCTATGGATAGATTCTCAAAATTGCGGTCGGAGTAGTCGTAGGCCACCGCTACGTCCGACGGCAGGTCGGCAAGGCCGGCAAACGGACGCGTGTCCATTCCCCAGCCGGCAAATAGCAGCAGTAGCGTGTTGTCTCCGTTTCTTTTGAGAAATTGATGTTTCATAGATACATGTTTATTATGTTAGTCAGCTTCTCAGCCATCTCCATCGTGAAGCGTGTCGAGATGCTGAACCTAATCCGTTCCGTACCCGGAGGTACAGTCGGCCGCCGAATGGGCAAAGCGAGAATATGGTGTTCTTTAAGGAAGCCTGACAGCTCAACAGCCTTCCGGCTGTTGCCCACAATGAGCGGAACTATCTGCGAGTGGCTGCGAATGTTGCCGTTGTAGCGGGCAAAATTTTCGTTGAGAAAATTGCTGACGGCGAGCAGTTGCCGCCGCTCTTCGTGCATTCCCACCAGTTTTTCTATTACAAATTTACTCCATAAACATGAAAAAGGCGATAGTGCAGTCGAAAAAATAAAACTGCGGGCCTTGTTTATTAAGAATTTTTTAATGATTTCGGAGGTAATGACGAATGCGCCCGACGAGGCAGCCGCTTTCCCGAGTGTTCCGACGAGGATGTCAATGTCGGGAATCGTACCGGTTTCTTCCGCTACGCCGAGACCCTGTCGGCCTCTGACTCCGAAGCCGTGAGCCTCGTCAACGTAGAGCAGCATCTGCGGAAATTTCCGTTTCAGTTCGACGAGCCGTGGCAGGTCGGCAATGTCGCCGTCCATGCTGTAGATGGACTCAACGATGACCAGCAGGCGCTGTGCCTGACGGGAATGCTCAGTCAGCAGTTTCTCCAGTTGGTCGAAATCATTGTGGCGGAAGCGCACAAAGCGGGCACGGGAGAGAATGATGCCGTCGATGATGCTGGCATGCACGAGTTTGTCGGCAATGATGACCGTATCCTTGTCGGCGATGGCGCTGACGATGCCCGTGTTGGCGTGGTAGCCGCTGTTGAACAGCAGGGCTTCCCGGCCGTAGAGCGAGGCCAGCAGGCTTTCCAATGCGAGAAAATCATCCTGATGCAGGGACAGCAGACGGGAGGCGGAGGCCGACGGATAGACCTTGGAGAAGTCGCAGTTGGCCACAAACTCGTCAAAGAGCCGGCGGTCGGCGGCGATACCCATATAGTCGTTGGAAGTCAGGTCGACGTAACCGGCTTCTCCGGCTGTTGTCGGAATGCTTCTCAGGTTGCCGGCCCGGGCAATCTCATCCAGTGTATTTTCGAAATGCTGCATCATAGTTCGCTTACAATCAAAAGAAGTTTGCGGATGAGGAATTCCAAGTCCTCGTCGCTCATAATGAACGGTGGCATGATGTAGACGCGCGTGCCGAACGGGCGTACCCAGATGCCTTCGGCAACGCAACGCTTCTGGAAGCGACCCACGTCGACCGGTTCTTTTGTCTCAATCACGCCGATAGCTCCGAGCACACGTACGTCGGCAACGCACGGGAACGACCGGGCTGCCGGCATCAGGCGTTTCATCATCGCCTCAATGCGGTCGACATTCGCTTTCCAGTTGCTGTCGAGGAGCAGACGGATGGAGGCAACGGCTACGGCACAGGCGAGCGGGTTGCCCATGAATGTAGGGCCGTGCATCAGCACTCCTGCCGCTCCTCGGGAAATGGTGTCGGCCACGTCCTTTGTTGTGGCTACGGCGCTCATGGTCATATAGCCGGCGGTCAGCGCCTTGCCGATACACATGATGTCGGGCATTACGCCAGCGTGTTCCCATGCAAAGAGCTTGCCTGTACGGCCGAATCCTGTGGCGATTTCGTCAAATACGAGGTAGAGGCCGTAGCGGTCGCAAAGTTCGCGGGCCTTTTTCAGGTATTCGGGATGATAGAACTTCATGCCTCCGGCGCCTTGCACGACCGGTTCGAGAATCATACCGGCGAGTTCGTCGGCATGGTCGCGGATGAGTGTTTCCAATTCATCCGTGCAATGAGGGTCCCACTCGTCGTAGAAGCCGCACGAAGGCGACGGAGCGAAATAGCGGGCCGACAAAGCCGGACCGAACAGGCTGTGCATGCCGGTAACGGGGTCGCAGACCGACATGGCGTTCCACGTATCGCCGTGGTAGCCCGAACGTATGGTGATGAAATTCGTTTTCTTTGTGTCGCCCGACTTGCAGATGGCTGCCTGGATGGCCATTTTCATCGCCACTTCTACGGCTACCGAACCGGAGTCGGCATAGAAGATGTTGTGCATGTTGGGCGGAAGTACTTGCAGGAGTAGTTTGCCCAGTTCGACTGCCGGATGATGGGTAAAGCCGCCGAACATGACGTGCGACATGCTGTCGAGCTGCTGGCGGGCAGCCTCGTTGATGACAGGATGGTTGTAGCCGTGGACGGCCGCCCACCATGACGACATGCCGTCAATAAGTTCTGTCCCGTCTTCCAGGCGGATGCGTACTCCTGATGCGCTTTCCACCATGTAGGAGGGAAGGGGGTCTATTGTTGATGTGTAGGGATGCCAAAGATGCTCCCTGTCGAAAATATCGTGTAGCATGTAATCCGTATATTTAATACAATAACTGCAAAGATAATGCAATGGGCAGGATTGACAAATTTAAATGCTATTAAAAATCGGCAATGAATATTTTGAATTTAGATAAGGTTGAAATGGCCGGGATGGAAATTTTTTCTTAACTTTGCTAATAGAATAACTGATTTAAACAAATATCTTGAAAATATGGCACGAAAACACATTGTCTGCAGGGGAATTATGGCAGGAATCGTGGCTTTGCTGACGGCATGCTCATCGCCAACTGAGGAATTGGAGAGTGAAATCAGCTCTTTGTCGATGATGACACCTATGGAATTGGAGGACAATTCGAATGTGGAACTTACGGAGGCAAGCTATTCCAACGGTCTTGCTGAGTTTACGTTCCGGGTGACGTCGGAGGATGAACTGTCCAATTACATTGATGCCGGAGGCTATGAAAGCCGTCGGGACATAGTGCTTGAGTCGGTTCAGCTGAAGCAATTGAGTCCCATTTTGATGTCACGGATTGAGGCGGCGGAGGCTGCTATCAAAATCAAAGTGACCTATAACGATGATTTCGATATTGCGGTTGCTACGTTCCCGAATGCCTCTACCTACGAAAAGGCAGTGAGAGGTCGTGCGAAAGATATTAAAGATTATCAATAATAATGAAGAAGAAACTGCTGTTCGCAGGATTGCCGGCGTTGATGCTTGCATCCTGTTCGTCGCTGCTGACACCGCCGCCTTTGGAGAACGGATGGTATGAGTTTAAGAGCGTCGAAAAAATGACGGTCAAGAATAAGCCGATTGCCTTGGCATCCGGATTTCGGGATTTGGCGATAGATTCCATACCGATGCCGGGAATGAAGGTTTATGCCATCAAGGGTATGGTGGGCGACCCGGAGACTTGGAGGAAGGCTACGGAAAAAGCTGTCGGGAAAAAGATAGGTTTTATCTACGACGGCCGTTTGGTATGCGCTCCGCAGGTGAATGCGCCGATGGAGAGCGGCAACTTCATGATTACATTCCCGCCCTCGGCTACGAAGGCCGACGTAGAGGAAGTCTACCGGCTTCTGCTTGAGAAGATGGACGGGAAGAAATAACAAGGCTTTTTAATTATCTTATTATAGAAAATCTGTCATTGAGGACGGGCGTCATGTTGGGCATCGTACAGTGCTGAATGCGACGCTCGTTTTCTTTTTCAGTGAAAAATGTATTTATGATGGAAGAAGATAGATATGCATACGATGTCGACTATGCGGCTGTGACGGTGCCCGTGGAGCGCTACAACCGTGAGTTCCGTGATGCGGAGCGCTTTCTGGAGTGCTGTCGGAATTGTGGAAATTATGGAAAGAACTGGGCGTGTCCGCCTCATGTCTTTGACGTGGAACGCTACGTTACGGCCTATCGCAACGCCTCGCTGATAGCCGTCAGAATAACGCCCCGTCGGAAAGACCTGGGCATAGAGGAGGCATCGGAACTGTTGCGCAGGGAGCGTCAGAAACTGGAGCAACGGCTTCTTCGGCTGGAACGGGAGACTGGAGGACGTATGTTCGGTTTCTCCGGCCGTTGCTATTACTGCGGAGAGGAAGAATGTGCCCGCATCCAGGGAAATCCCTGCCGTCACCCGGAGCTGGTCCGTCCTTCGCTGGAGGCTTGTGGCTACAATTTGGCATTGACGGCCGAGAAGTTGCTGGGCATGGAGATGAAATGGGGCAGTGACGGGCGGTTGCCGGAATATCTGGTGCTCGTCGGAGGTGTGTTTCATGACAAAGAGGAGGATATATGGGCAGAATAAAGGCGGTTTTCAACTGGAGCGGGGGCAAGGACTCGGCTCACGCGCTGTTGAGGGTATTGGAGGAAGGCCGGTATGAGGTGACGGCTCTGCTCACGACTGTCAACCGCTCGACCAAGCGCTCGACGATGCACGGCATTCCTCTACCGTTGCTACAAACGCAGGCCGAGTGTCTCGGATTGCCGCTCTATGTGGTGGACCTTACGCCTAAGGGCAATATGGAAGACTATGCCGAGGCCATGAGCAGGGCAGTGGAGCATTTTAAGGAGCAGGGGGTGACACATTTTATTTTTGGAGATATTTTTCTTCACGACGTGCGCCGTTACCGCGAGGAGCAACTGTCGCCTTATGGAATAGAGGTGGTAGAGCCGCTTTGGGGAAAGCCTTCGGCGCAGGTAATGGAGGAATATTTGCAATCAGGCATCCGTACGGTGGTCGTAACGACGATGGAGCATCTTGGCGCGGCTTTTATCGGGCGGGAGATTGACCGTGAGTTTATAGACTCGCTGCCTGAAGGCTGTGACCCGAACGGGGAGAACGGTGAATATCATACCTTCTGTTTCAACGGGCCGTTGTTCCGCCGTCCCGTGCCGTTCCGGTTGGGTGAGCCATTCTCTGAAAGCTACGATATAAAATTGGAGGACGGCATGACCTCGACTTATACATATTGGTTCGGTAGGCTTGACTCGGCGGAAGGAGAAGCCGACGGAAGTTCGTGTTGAACTTGAGGCGATTTTGTCTGTTTTAAGTAATACAGGTTTTGGCTCGGCAGAGAAAATGAAGTAAACTTGTTTGTCTCTGCACTCGTCCTTAACTATATTTAGATAATATAGAGTGCGGCTCGGCATAAAAAAGTCAAGCAAGCTTGTTTTTTCTACACTCGCCTTTAACTATATTTGCATTTAGAAGAATTTACTAAACTCAAAAATAAATGAAACGATTGATTATGACAATTGGTGCAGCAGCCGGCGTATTTGCCGTGTCCGGACAGGAACTGACCTATCCGGAGGCTCGCAAGGACAACGTGGTGGATGATTATTTCGGAACGAAAGTAGCCGACCCTTACCGTTGGCTGGAGGATGACCGTTCTGCCGAGACTCTGGAATGGGTGGAGGCTCAACGCAAGGTGACCGATGATTATCTCTCAAAATTGCCTTATCGTGCGGAAATCAGCGCAGGGCTGAAGGCATTGGCCAATTTTGAGAAACCGGGTATTCCGTTCAAGAAAAACGGGAAATACTATTATTTCCATAATACCGGCTTGCAGAACCAGAGTGTGCTCTACCGTACAGACCGATTGGGCGAGCCGGGCGAGGTGATGCTTGACCCGAACGCTCTCTCTTCTGATGGAACGGTGGCTTTGAAAAGTGTCGCTTTCTCGAAGGATGGCAAGTATATGGCCTACGGTGTGTCGCGCAGCGGTTCTGACTGGGAGGAAATTTATGTGATGGATGTGGCTACCCGCCAGTTGCTCGACGACCATATTGAATGGGTGAAGTTCTCCGGCGCGCAATGGAAGGGTGACGGTTTTTATTACAGTACCTATGACCAGCCGAAGAGCGGTTCTGCCTATTCCGGTAAAAACGAGTACCACAAGATTTACTATCATAAAATCGGAACCAAGCAGTCGGAAGACCGCCTGATTTACGTCAACGAGAAAGAGCCGCTCCGCTTCTATGCGGCAGCAACGGCTGAGAAGGAAAACGTGTTCTATCTGGAAGAATCCGGCGTGGGCAGCGGTAATGCGCTTTATGTTCGTCCGCTCGACGATGATAAGGCTGCCTACAAATGCGTCAACGACGACCATTCCGTAGCCTGCCTTCCGGTCGACATTGTAGACGGTAAACTTTACCTGCTCACCAATGCCGACGCTCCGAAAGGCCGTCTGGTTGCCGCTCCGCTCGACAATCCGTCGAAAGCCAACTGGAAGGACGTGCTGCCGGAAGCTGCCGATGTGCTTTCCAACGTTTCGATTATCGACGGCAAGCTCGTGGCTGTTTACGATAAGGACGCTTCCAACCATGCTTACGTCTATACGCTTGAAGGCAAGCTGTTGCAGGAAATTGCTCTTCCGGCAGTAGGTACGGTTGCCGTATCGGGTGAGAAAGACGAAAAGGAAATGTTCTATTCATTTACTTCATTTGCTTATCCGACGACTATTTACAAGTACGACATCGACAAGAACCGCTCAGAAGTGTTCAGCCAGCCGTCCGTACCGTTCCGTTCGGAAGACTATGTGACAGAGCAGATATTCTTTGAGAGCAAGGACGGAACAAAGGTGCCGATGACGCTGACTTATAAGAAGGGTCTGAAGCGCGACGGAAAGAATCCGACGCTGATTTATGGTTACGGCGGTTTCAACGTGACGCTTTACCCGACGTACAGCCCGTATCGTATGTTCTTGATTGAAAACGGTTTCATCTATGCGCAGGTGAATATGCGTGGTGGAAACGAATATGGCGAGGAATGGCACATGGCAGGAACGCAGATGAACAAGCAAAACGTGTTTGACGACTTCATTTCGGCGGCGGAGTACCTGGTGAAGAATAAGTACACCAATCCCGATATGTTGGCTTGCCAGGGCGGTTCCAACGGAGGTTTGCTCATCGGCGCCTGCGTCAACCAGCGTCCTGACCTTTACCGCGTAGCCATTCCGCAGGTGGGTGTGATGGACATGTTGCGCTACCACAAGTTTACCATCGGTTGGAACTGGGCTCCTGACTACGGTACAAGCGCCGACAGTGAGGCAATGTTCAAATATCTCTACGCTTACTCTCCGGTTCACAATATCAAGAACGATGGAACGCGCTACCCGGCTATTCTGGTGACTACTGCCGACCACGATGACCGCGTTGTTCCGGCTCACTCCTTCAAGTATGCCGCTACTCTGCAGGCAGCGTCGACCGGTGACAATCCGAAGATTATCCGCATCGACAGCAAGGCGGGTCATGGAGGTGGCAAGCCGATTGCCAAGGTGATTGAGGAATATACCGACATTTATTCATTCATTTACTATAATCTCGGTCTGAAACCTATGTGTGTGAAATAGGCAGACGGAAAACCTGTCATAATCCCGGAACGGCCGTTGTGCCGCTCCGGGATTTTTTATGCCGTGCGGGCGCATAGTCGAAACTTTTGACTAAATTTGCACCGTAATAAAAAGGAAATAATTCAATTATGCTTGATTATATCAGAGGGGAGGTCGCTGAGATTACCCCTACCTATATTGTGGTCGACTGTTCCGGCCTCGGTTATTTTGTGAACATATCGCTTAATACTTACACGGCGCTTCAGAAAGAGCGGAGTGCGAAAGTCTATGTCCATGAGGCTATCCGTGAGGATGCCCACGTGTTGTTCGGCTTCGCGGACAAACTGGAGCGCGAAATGTTTCAGCTGCTCATTTCCGTGTCGGGAGTAGGTCCCAATACGGCTCGGATGATTCTTTCCTCGCTGACTCCTACCGACTTGCAGACCGTTATTGCTACCAACAACGTCAATTTGCTGAAATCGGTGAAGGGAATCGGTGCGAAAACCGCCCAAAGAATAATTGTTGACCTCAAGGATAAAATAAAACGGGGTGACGATACGTTATTAGTACAATTGGAAACCCAATCGGAAACCTACGAGCAGGCGGTAGCCGCCCTTGTCATGCTCGGCTATACGCAGCAGGCTGTGCAGAAAGCCGTGGGCAAGTTGCTCAAGGAGCAGCCTGACGCAAAGGTGGAAGATTTGATAAAGAAGGCGTTGAAGATATTGTAAGTCAGGCGTTCGCGCCTGACGGGACAGATGTCGTTGCGCCGGAGCTGATTAATAACGGATTGCTACGTCTGAATGGAAAATACAAATAAGAAAATCTTTTGGCTTATAGTGGCCGGAATAATCCTTTATTCCGCCGTCAGCTCTATAGGCTATGCCCAATACTACAAATCGGAGCTTACACCTCCGCCCGCGCTCACTGCCGGACCGAAAACGGCGCCGGCCGATTCCTCCGGGTTGATGTATGAGGTAAGTCCGACCGTACCGTCCAGTTACGACGAACTGCTGACCAACCGCAAGCAGGCCATCGACCTGAAGGACCCGTCGAATATCAAGACGGAAGCGGTATATGACTATGAGACAGATACCTATGTAATTCATACGAAGGTGGGCGACCGTGACATCACGACGCCGTTCATTATTTCGGCCGATGACTACGATAATGTGGAAATGCGCAATTCCATGATGGAATACTACCGCAAGAAGAATACGGAATTGTATGAAAAGAAGGATGAAAACAAATTCAACCTTCTTGACATGAAATTTGCCATCGGTCCGCTTGAGAAGGTATTCGGTCCCGGCGGCGTCCAGTTGAAGACACAGGGTTCGGTACAGATTCAGACCGGTATCAAGATGAACAAGACCGACAACCCGGCACTTCCGGCCAGCGCGCGCAGAAAGACTTACTTCGACTTTGACCAGAAAATCCAGGCGACAATTGATGCCTCCGTCGGTGACAAGTTGAAGTTCAACATGACCTACAATACGGATGCGACGTTTGATTTCGACTCCAAGAACCTGAAACTCAAGTATGAGGGAAAGGAAGATGAAATCATCAAGTCGATTGAGGCCGGTAACGTGTCGATGACCACCGGTTCGTCGCTGATTCGCGGTAGTACGGCACTGTTCGGTCTGAAAACGAAAATGCAGTTCGGTAAACTGACCGTGACAGCTCTTGCTTCCCAACAGAATTCGGAAACGCAGACCGTTAATACGAAAGGCGGTGCGCAGACCACTGAGTTCACCATCAATGCGGATGAATACGACCAGAACCGACACTTCTTCCTCGGCCATTTCTTTCGTGATACCTACGACGGAAATGCGTCGAAATTGCCGTATGTAGCCTCGGGAGTCAACATTACCCGTATCGAGGTGTGGGTTACCAACCGCCGGGGTGTCTACGATGAGGCTCGTAACATCGTGGCATTCATGGATATGGGTGAGAATCGCGTGCTTTCCAACGAACACTGGACACCTGATGCCTCCCTGCCCAATCCGCGCAACAACGCCAACTCGCTGCTGGAGGAAATCAAGACACAATATCCCGGAGCCCGTCAAATCAGCCAGGTTTCGCAGGCTTTGGAGCCGTTGTCGGCCTACGGCATTGAGGGTGGTCGCGACTATGAGAAGATTGAGAGCGCACGACTGCTTTCATCCTCAGAATACAAATTGAACGCAACGCTCGGTTACATCTCGCTCAATTCGGCGTTGAATGCCGACGAGGTGCTGGCTGTGGCCTACCAGTACACCTATCAGGGTAAGGTGTATCAGGTCGGCGAGTTTTCCAGCGACGTGACCGACGCCACTCAGTCACTCTATCTGAAGATGCTGAAAGGCTCGACCGTTTCCCCGAAGTTTGCCAACTGGGACTTGATGATGAAAAACATCTATTCGCTGGGTGCTTATCAGGTGCAGAAAGAAAAATTCCGCTTGAATGTCAAGTATTTGAGCGATACAACGGGAACAGCCGTGCAGTTCCTTCCTGTCGACCCCATCCGCAGCAAGCCGTTGATTCAGGTGCTGGGTGTGGACCGTCTCGACTCCAACAATGAGAGCCATCCGGATGGTTTCTACGACTTTGTTGAGGGCTATACGGTCATCGCATCGCAGGGTAAGGTGATTTTCCCTGTTGTAGAACCGTTCGGTAGCTATCTGGCAAGTCAGATTTCCAACAAGGCGGATGCCGACCGTTATTGCTACTACGAGCTTTACGACTCGACGCAGACGGTGGCGCGCCAGTTCCAGGACAAGAATAAATTCATTCTTCAGGGTGAGTATCAGGCATCGTCGGGTGCTACCATCCGCCTGAATGCGATGAACGTACCGCGTGGTTCGGTCGTTGTTACGGCCGGTGGCGTACAGCTGACGGAAAACAGCGACTATACGGTCGATTACAACATGGGTATAGTGTCCATCACAAACCAAAGTATCATTGACTCCGGTGCCAATATCAGCGTGTCGCTTGAGAACCAGTCCATGTTCAGCACGCAGCGCAAGACTCTCCTCGGTTTGGACTTGAACTATGCCTTTACGAAGGATTTCAATATCGGTGCAACGGTGATGAACTTCTCCGAAAAGCCGCTGACTGAAAAAGTGTCGCTTGGCGATGAGTTGATTAACAATACGATATGGGGTATGAACGTATCGTACAACAAATCGTTCATGTGGCTCACCAATTGGCTGAACTACATCCCGACAGTCAACGCCACGGCACCATCCACGTTCAGTCTGCAAGGTGAGTTCGCCCAACTTATTCCGCACAAGAAAAAGACGGGTACCAACTCCGGCAGCTCCTATCTGGATGACTTTGAGTCGTCGCAGAACACTATCGACATCCGCTCACCTTACTCCTGGTTCCTGGCATCCACGCCTTACGACCCGCAGGGCGGTATGTTCCCGGAGGCAGGACTGTCGAACGACGTAGCCTACGGTAAGAACCGTGCGTTGCTGGCGTGGTATTATGTGGACCGTATGTTCACACAGAAAAATTCCTCACTTTGCCCGGCTTATATCAAAAACGACCTTGAGCAGCTTTCAAGCCCTTATGTGCGTGAGGTGACTACCCGTGAAATCTGGCCGAACCGTGAGTTGAACTATGGTGAGGCTTCGGCTGTGCAGACACTCAACCTGTCGTTCTATCCGACAAAACGCGGTCCGTACAACCTTGATGCCACCAACATTGACGAGAACTTCAACCTCCTGCTTCCGGAGAAGCGATGGGGTGGTATCATGCGTAAGCTTGACAATACCAACTTCGAGACATCCAACATCGAATACATCCAGTTCTGGATGATGGACCCGTTCCTTGCTGAAGGCGATACGAACGAGGGTGGTGACCTTTATTTCAACCTCGGAGAAGTAAGCGAGGACATTCTGAAGGACGGTTACAAGTCGTTTGAGAACGGTATGCCGATTGACGGCAACACCTCCAAACTGCGTGAGACGGTGTGGGGCCGCGTGCCTATCGAGACTTCGCTGACCTATGCGTTTGACAACAGTGCGGGTGCCCGTCGCTATCAGGACGTCGGTCTGAACGGTCTGCATTCCGATGATGAGAAGAATTTCTCGACTTACAAGGATTATCTCGACCAGCTTCGCCGCAAGTTGTCGCCTGAGACAATCGCAGCGATGGAGAACGACCAGTTCTCTCCGTTCAACGACCCGGCCGGTGACAATTACCACTATTATCGTGGTTACGATTACGACGAGCAGCGCAAGTCGATTCTGGAGCGCTACATGTACTACAACGGTACGGAGGGCAACTCGCTGAGCGATGACGACCAGAAATACAAACTCTACCAGTCGTCACGTTCCGTTCCTGACGTGGAGGACATCAACCAGGACAATACGCTCAATGAGTATGAGCGCTACTATCAATATCACATTTCTCTCCGCAAGAAGGATTTCGTAGTGGGCGAGAACTACATTACCGACCGTCAGGTTTCAACGGTTCCGCTTGCCAACGGACAGAAGAAGGAGGTCGTTTGGTATCAGTTTAAAATTCCATTGCGTGATTATGAGAAAGTCGTGGGCTCCATCTCCGACTTCTCGACCATCCGTTTCATCCGTATGTTCATGACCGGCTTCAAGCAGGAAACGCATCTGCGCTTTGCCACTCTCGAACTCGTCAGAGGTGATTGGCGTACTTACGATTACAGTCTGAACCAGCGTGGCGACGCACCGGCGGAAGGCCGTCTGGACATGTCGGTGGTCAACATCGAAGAGAACTCCGGTCGTACGCCTGTCAACTACGTGCTGCCTCCAGGCGTGAACCGTATCGTCGACCCGGGTCAGTCGCAGATTACCCAGCTCAACGAGCAGTCGTTGTCGATGAAGCTTACGGGTATTCAGCCGGGTGACGCGCGTGGTGTCTACAAGAACACGTCGATGGACCTTCGTCTGTATAAGCGTCTGCAGATGTTCAGCCATGCCGAGCGTCTGGTTGACGATGTGTCGAACGAACTGCAGGACGGCGATTTCTCTGTTTTCCTGCGTTTGGGTTCCGACATCAAGAACAACTACTACGAGTATGAAGTGCCTTTGCAGCTTACGCCCGAAGGCCGGTACAACACCTATAACGCTGCCGACCAGTACGCGGTATGGCCGGAGCGAAACTTCATGGATATTAACCTGGAAGTGTTCACGAATCTGAAAAAGGAGCGTAACCGAGCCAAGACCGACGACGGACAGAGTGTTTCGTACACGCAGGTATATACAGGTTACGACCCGGAACATCAGGGTAACAAGGTCGGCGTGGTGGGTAACCCGTCGCTCAGTGACGTGCGCGTCGTAATGATTGGTGTGCGCAACAACTCCAACAAGGAGAAAAGCGGTGAGATATGGGTCAACGAAATGAAGGTGACCGACTTCAACGAGGACGGAGGTTGGGCAGCCAAGGCCAACGTGAACCTCGGTCTCAGCGATATCGCGATGGTCAACTTCGGCGGACATATCGAGACGGTGGGCTTCGGTAACGTTGACCAGAGTCTGTCGGACCGTCGTATGGACGACTACAAGCAGTACAATGTCGCTACGCAGGTGGATTTCGGCCGCTTCCTTCCGGAAAAGGTGAAGTTGAAAGCACCGGTCTACTATTCGCTGAGCCGTGAGAAAATATCTCCGAAATACAATCCGCTCGACCAGGATATTCTGTTGAAGGACGCGCTTGACGAGGCAGAGACCGACCAGGAGCGCGACTCCATCCGCAATTATGCCATCGAGCAGAGCACGGTGAAGAGCTTCAGTATCTCAGGTTTCAATTTCGGTGTCAGAGGCAAGAATCCGATGCCGTGGGACCCTGCCAACTTTACGCTCAATTTCTCTTTCAACAAGCAGGAGAACATTTCGCCGACAATCGCCTACGAGCATACCAATGACTACCGAGGCAGCTTCCAATACAGCTATTCACCTTACTTCAAGCCTTGGAAGCCGTTTAAGTCGTTGAAGAGCAAGTCGAAGAACGCGAAATTCTTCAAGGACTGGGAATTGAACTATCTGCCTACGTCTATCAACTTCCTGACCAACATGACGCGCTATTACTACGAAATGCAGTCGCGCAACGAGGCGGGCATTGATGTGGAGGTGCCGGTATCAGTCAGCAAGAATTTCTATTGGGACCGTCAGTTCGCTCTGACGTGGAACATCACGAAGGCATTGACCATGACGTTCAACTCCAATACGATGGCGCGCATCGAAGAGGCAATGGGCGTAGTCAACAAGGAGCTGTTCCCTGATGAATACAAGAACTGGAAGGATACGGTCATGAACAGTATTAAGGGATTCGGTACGCCGTGGACCTACGACCAGACGTTCACGATGACTTATCGGGCTCCGTTCAACCGCATCCCGGCCATGGATTTCCTTTCGGCCAACGCCAGCTACAATGCTACCTACCGTTGGGACCGCGGCGCGCAGCTTGAGGATGAGGTGCTGGGCAATACGATTACGAACAACGCCGTGACTTCGGTAGATACGAAACTGAATTTGGAGAATCTCTATAACAAGAGCAAATACCTGAAGGAAATCAACAAGCGTTTCTCCAACACGGGAGGACCGCAGCGTGAACGGAGGGCCCGCCGCTTCCAGCGAACCTATCAGCTGGCAGATACGGCCATCAACGTCAAGCACAACCTGAAGAACAAGAAACTGAAGATTGTGGCGACGACGCTCGACAACAAGCCGTTTGCCATCAAGACGAAGATTGTGGATGAAAACAACCTGCAGATTCTCTCGACCGGCAAGGAGTCCATCAAGCTTGTTCTGACGGAGGATTTGACAAAGGATGTGAACATCTGGAAGGAGATTGCCGAGCACAGCGTGCGCTTTGCGATGATGACGCGCAACGTAAGTTTCCGTTGGCGCGACACGCGTAACTCCAACATCCCGCAGTTCAAGCCTGAGGTGGGCGACCTCCTCGGACAGTCGAAGAACTATGGTCCGATGTCTCCGGGTCTGGATTTCGCGTTCGGCTTCACCGACGAGTCCTACCTGCAGAAGGCAATGGCACGCGGATGGCTTCTCAAGGACGAGAACCAGACTTCTCCGGCCATTTTCTCCCGTACGCAGGAGTTGAACTTCGAAATCGTGCTTGAGCCGATACGTGGCTTGAAAATCCAGTTGACGGCCAACCGTACCGACAACCGTACGAACCAGATACAGTTCATGTATGATTATATGCCGACTTCCCGCACCGGTAGCTTTACGATGACTACCTGTGCCATCGGAACCGCACTCCGCGGAGCATCGGCGTCGAACGGCTATCAGAACGGTGCTTATGATAAGTTCCTGTCCTATATTCCACAGATGCAGCAGCGTCTGGAACAGACCTATCACGGTAGCGTCTACCCGGATGCCGGATTTATCAAAGGCACGGAGTATGCCGGAAAGACCTATAATCCGGAGAACGGAGGCGTGAATGCCGCCAGCAGCGACGTGCTGATTCCGGCCTTCCTGGCAGCTTACACAGGCAAGGACCCGAAGAGCGTCACAACTTCGCCGTTCCCGTCGCTGGCCAACGTCCTGCCTAACTGGCGCGTGACTTACGACGGTCTGACGAAGATTGAGGCCATCAAGAAGATTTTCCGTACCTTTACGCTGACGCATGCTTATCAGTGTACGTACAACGTAGGCTCGTTCTCGTCCTACCTGAACTGGGAGAGCATCAACGGCAGCGATTACGGTTTTACGCTTGACGAGCTTACGCAGGCGCCGGTTCCGTCGTCGCCCTACAATATTTCGACCGTGTCCATCACCGAGCGTTTCGCTCCGTTGCTGGGCGTGTCGGCTACGCTCTACAACAACCTGACGGTTAACGCTGAGTACCGCGACAGCCGTACGCTCTCGCTCAATGCCAATGCCGGTCAGCTTGTTGAGGCTACGCAGAAGGGTATTACCGTGGGTGCCGGCTACAAGATTGCCAACTTCAACACCGTGTTGAAGCTCAAGGGACAGCAGAAGGGTGTCAGCAACGACCTCACGCTGAATGCCGATTTCTCGTTCCAGAATACGCAGTCGTTGATTCGCAAGATTCAGGAGCGGACCAATCAGGCAACCAACGGTACGCGTTCGATATCGCTCAACTTTACGGCCAACTATGTGCTGAGTAAATACATCACCGTAGGAGCTTACTTTGACCATCAAATCAACAAGCCGCTGATTTCGTCGAGTGCATACCCGACGACCAACAGTAACTACGGTATATCCATCAACTTGTCACTGGCAAGATAAAAACGAATGTTATGAAAACGAAAGAAGGAAAGAAGCCATCTGCCCTCGACCGGCAGTTGGACAGATATTTGCAGTATCTTCAGGAGCATGCGCGGACGGTCAATGTCGTTATCGTGGCCGTTATTCTCGCTGCGAGCCTTTTTATCCGTGTCAACAGCATGGTGCATAAGGAGCAATTGCATTCCGACGAGGTGTTCTCAATGATGCTCTGCAATGCCAATCCTTACTACTCGCATCCGATTCCAGACGGTACTTACACCGGAGAGCAGTTGAAGGACATGATTGCCAACCACGGCGATACGGGGGTGAAAGGACTTTTCCATGACCTCGGGCAACTTTGGGTCAACAATAACGACGCGCCTCATGCGAGTCTTTACTACATGCTGTTGCGTGTGGCTCTGACAGGTTACGACAGCTACGACCTGCACGAGTTTATCTATCGTGGAGTGGGGTTGAACCTTGTGTTTTTCCTGCTCTCGTTTTTGTTGATGTATAAGTTGCTCCGCCGCATTTTCGGCGACCGGATGCTGCTTGTCTATGTGGGATTGACGCTGGCTTTCTGCAATATGTTCTCCGTGGCCAATACGTTGCTTATCCGGGAATATCAGATGGCGGAGACCTTCGTTCTGCTGCTCTCCTATGTGGCAGTCGGTTTTGTAGCGGCCATGCGCAGGGGAGAGGCTGTCGACCGCCGCTGTCTGCTGGCATGGTTGTCGGTATCGGTGGCATTGGTTGTTTCGACCGGATATTTCAACGTCTATTTCATATGTCTTCTCGGATTGATGCTTATCGTTATGGCATGCCGCCGCTCGCGTGGACGTGATGCGCTTACGGTGGTGGCTTCCGGTCTGTTGGGACTGGTGATAGCCTATGTGCTTTATCCCGGCTTCTTCAATGTCGTGCTTCATAAAACGGTGCATCAGTCGATGGCTTTCAATGATTTCTATGGAGCGATGCGGGAAGTGTTCGGAGGCAAACTGTTCCGCCTGATGTTCTTTTCTTACGGTAAGTGGATTGTGCTGGCTGCTCTGTTGGCTGGTATTCTGGCCCGTAATCGGAAACGTTTGTTTGCAAGCGACAGCTACATGTGGCTGCCGGTAATCGCATTGGTGTGTATGCCGATAATCAACTATACGTCGGTGTTGAAAGAGCCGCGCTATTATTTCTGCCTTACACCGGTGCTGATGTTGCTTGTCCCCGGCTGCCTGTCGGTGCTTTCCGACCTGTGGAGGCGTTATTTCTCCATTCTGACTGTATCGTTCTTCATTATTGTGGCTTGCTTCTTCACTCTTTCGCCCCTTTACGGATGGACGCAGGTGAGGGCCGACCTCTCACGTCCTGCCACGATTTACGGTCTTAATCCGAACGAAGTGGTACAGCTCATTCCTTGTATGACGGACAACGTCAGCTATGGGGTTCTCGGCAAGGATGCTGACCTCACCAAGGGTATGAAGCCCGGCGACCAGAAATGGGTAGTGAGCCGTACGGGTGCATGGGATGGAAATGTGTTCTATTATCAAGGGAAACGATTGTGGAGTAAGCATATTTATTTGTTCTTATTGACTTATGACCCCCAGAAAAATAATCAATAGCATAGCCGGAACGGCTTTGGTGATGGCGTCGGTGGCTTGCGGGCGTACGGCCACTGACGGTTACGAGTTGGACGTGCGGATAACGGAACGGAAGGACCTCCCTGCGACGGCTGCTCTTTATCGGCTCATGCCGGAGTATGACAAAACGATATTGGTCGACAGTGTGCCGGCCCGCGGTGGTGTTTACCACTTCACGGGAACGGTAGGCGAGGCGGAGGAAGCGTTTGTGCGTTTTTCCGGCGATACGGCGGTTCATTACCTGGTGTTGACCGACAACCGTCTTGAAATGACGGTGGGTAAGGAAGGAAGCCGTGTATATGGTTCAGAGAGCAACCGCCTTTACTCGCAGTTGCTCGACAGCTACGATGCGATGCTGGCTGAGCAGGACCGTTTGCAGAAGGAATATTCCCGTTTGCGCATGGATTCGGTACTGACGCGGCATGAGGCTGACTCGCTTCAGGTGTTGTATAAGACAGTTTCTGTTCGTTGGCGGGAGCAGACACTCCGGACGCTCAGTCAGGCGGCTGCCGACTATCCGGTTGCTGTCCGTTTGTCGCTTCGCCGTATGCAGCAGTATCTGACGGCAGAACAGGCCGACTCGCTGCTCCGTGTGTTGCAAAAGAAATAATATTTGTTGGATAAAGAAATAGAGAGGGCATCGGAATATGTTCCGGTGCCTTCTCTCTGTTTAGGTGGAATAGAATAAACAAGGCCCCGAATCACTTCGGAGCCTTGAAAACCTAAAAAATCAACACATTACTTTATAATGATTTTGTGAGTTGTAGTGTTTCCGTTTTCGTACAACACCTTGACGATATATGCGCCCGGTTGCAGAGCGGAAGTCATTACTGTAGTCTGGTTGCCGTTGACAGTGTTGTCAAATACAGTCACGCCTGCGATGTCTACTCCCATTACGCGGCTGATGTTGAGGTCGCTGCTGATGGTCAGAGCGTTGTCAGTAACGATAATCATAGCCTTGTTTGCTACTTCATCGATACCGCTACCAAAGTCGGTTACCATTACGAGGCAGTCTGCCTTGTAGAGTCGGTCGGTAGTCATTGCTGTGATGATGGCGTCGCCGTCACCCACTGCGGATACAAGACCTTCAGCATCGACTGTAGCCACAGCTTCGTTGTCAGATTCCCAGCGCAAAGGAACGTTCTGAGCCTCTTCCGGCATGATGGTTACATGGAGTTGTTGAGTCGGGTTCTCCTTGTTGAGGCTGACGCTTGAAGTCTCGAAGTAGAAGTCTTCAATTTCCGGGAATACGGTTACTTTGCAAGTAGCAGAAGCGTCACCCACAGCTGCTTTCACTGTGATTTCAGCCTCACCGGCAGCGATAGCGCGAACAACACCCTTATCGACAGTTGCTACTTCAGGATTGCTGGAAGTCCAGATGAGTTCCGTATTGTCGGCATCTTCCGGATTGATGGTCGGAGTGAGCTCGATACCATCACGAATGTAAAGCATGAGTTCTGTCTTGTCGAGCGTGATTGATTCGATTGCGTTGATTACAGTTACAGTACAATGGTCAGTATAGTTTCCATCTTCTGATGTAACAGTGATGACAGCAGTACCTTTGGCGCGGGCTGTGATTTCGCCGTTAGCGTCGACAATGGCAACGCGCATGTCAGAAGAAGAGTAGCGCACTTTCTTGTTCTCAGCCTTTTCCGGGATGATGGTTGCGTTGATTGTGTACTTTTGGCCTACACCCATCATGAACTTGTTGTAGTCGAGTTTCACACCCTGAACTCGGTATTCGAACCAGAGGCTCGGATATTTGCCTTCCATGCGCCATGGATTGATGGAGTCGTTACCGAACTTCCAACCAAGATTCTCGAAGAATTCCTGAGTCAGTTCGTCCTCGGTTACCGACTTACCGTGGATTCTGTCAAGACCTACGGTAACTTCGTCGCTTTCGTCGACTGTAGCAAGCGTTTCTTCGCTTGAGCCAATCTTCATCGTTGCAAGTGCGTAGTTGTTTTTCAGAATGTCGTTGTTACCTGTTGCCTCGTCGTAGATAGTTCCTGCAATACGGTAGAAGTCAGTTTCCATCAGGATATACGGATTGAGAGCCACGTTGCCTTCAACTTTTGCCTCACCCATCATGCCTTTGTTGATATCGGAGAGGATACCACCGGCTTTATTTTTCCAGCGTTCTCCTTCGCGGAAGTCTGATTCAACTTTACCTGTAGTGTAGTTGTTGGTGACAATACCGTTACCGTTGCTTGCAATACCGCCTGCCCAAGATGTGGACTTGATATCCATTGTTGAATAACAGTTGGTAACAGTCGTTGTCATGGCAATATTGGAAGTGATACCGGCACAAGCGCGGAGACCGTAGATAGAACCTGCTGAGTAGCAATTGGAGATGATTGAGTTTGTTCTCAAAACACCTGCAATACCACCAATGTCTTCTGAATTTGGAGTATCGATTGTACCATTGTAGGATGAATTGGCAATTGTAGAATTGATAGAAACAGTTCCGACCAATCCTCCGAGCGACTGAACTTGTGCAGTCGAGGTCAAGTTGAAGCTTGCATGGCAATTGTCAATATGGGCATTGGTAAGAGTTGCAGCGATTGCACCAGTTCCATATGTGGCATTTTCAATATTGTTGAAAGTGATGTTCTCGATGCGCAGATTCTTGACTGTACCGCCTGAAATATTGCCAAACAGACCGAGGCAGTAATTGTTGGTTGTTAAGGCAAGATTCTTGATGGTATGGCCGCGGCCATCGAATTCTCCTTCAAAGTTGTCAATAGGCAGGAAGCCTGTTCCGTCAACACCTAAAACAACGCGCATATCCAAATCACAATCCAATGCATAGCATGCTTTCAGGTTTTGGCGAACCAATTCCAGTTCAGCAGGACTGGTGATGAGATAAGGATTGGATTTTGTTCCTTCTCCTTTCAGTGTCGGTTGATTGAGAGGAAGAGGATAGAATCGATAAGTCATTTCATTACCTGCTGTGTTTTGTCCTGTAACATACAGATATTTTAAATGGCTACGGCTTTCATCGATAAGGACACCGGCTCCTGATTGCATATAGTCATTAGCAAGGTCATCCTCCCAGGAATATACCGTTTCATTTTCATTAGCGATACCGAACATGCTGCTATAATCGCCATCCGGACTTGCTTTTGTAACGAAATAAACGAACTCTCTTTGGTCATCGGCAATTATGGAGTAAGGATTTAGCATATTACCTTGTACGACAGTGCTGAAACGAGCCACGTCATTGCTCAGTTCTATGCGGAAGCGCTTAGTGTTTTCTCCCTTTGTGTTGTAGTTGGCAACTACACCATAGAGTTTATCACCAATCATTTCTCCACTGCCAAGTCCAAATACATATTCATAGCTGTCGCCTGCTGGTGTACGGTCAAAGGAGAGAGATAACAATTCGTTGTTGTGGCGAGCAGGGAAATTGAAAACGGTCTCCATTTCCGGCATCTTATACATCGTGATGTCTGTGATAGCGTCTCCACCGCCAATGAGTACTGCGTATTCATCGCTCTGACCCGGAATATCCATCAACTTAATGGTTCCGCCCGTTTCCTTAATCATCTCTTTGAGGACTTCTCCGTTTTCGTTCATCAGATAATAGTCCACTTTCTCGGCGTCGATTTCCGGATAGTAGCGGCTCATTCCGTAGACGATTTCAAAATTATCATCATCGTTGAATATGTGTTTTGATATCTGATATCCGTAGAAACCGTTGCGGAGGTCACTCATACTGTACTCATTCTTGTCCTGACCGATGAGTGGCAGTTTGATGCTTTTTATCAATTGGAATTTCGTGTCATAGATGTCAACAATGAAATTATTGTTTTTCTCTACGACAGGATTTTCGATATCATTATCGGCCATGAAGGGCTTCTCATAGTAGGTCGAGATGTAATATTGAGTACCTTCAATGTCCATCATTTCAAAACTTGGACCATTGCTGTATGAGAGAAGATTGTTGGCTTTCTCATAGTGATAGAGGGCTTCCGGCATTTCTGTGCCGACTGCTCCAAGTGCTTTTGGGTCATATATGGACAGTTCAACTTTATCTTGGATGCCTGTATATTGAGGTTGGTATAGCGAAAGGTGATACTTGAAAACATCGTATTTATTCAGCATAGCTGTGCTGATTGAACCTACTTTACGGAGTACCTCGCTATTTTCATTAACGATAAATAATGTATCGCGGCAATTAATCGGGCCACCTCCATCTATCTTGCTAAAACCATGCATGTGAACCATAAATTCCCAATCATCAGTATTGTTGAATACCTTGGATGATACAGCGGCACTTAGCGTGAAAGACATGACTGTGTCTATTGAATTAACCTCAAAGCTCTTCAATTCTTCAAAGTTATCGTTGTAAATTTTAAATTTGGCAGCTTTGTAGTATTGGCCAATGACACCGTTAGGAATTCCGGATGGTACGTTTTCCTGTGTGAAGTAGTATAATTTGTTGTCGTTTACATTGGTGAAACTACCCCAAGAAAGATTAGTACGGAATTTTTCTACCAAATCGGCAGCAGCATTGCCACTTTCTTTTTGTGCATCGGCCATCGCTTTCTGCATCAATACCGGATTGGTTGTGATAGGCTGAGTTTGGATGCCGGATTCCAGTTTCCGGGGTTTCCCTTCTTTGAAAGTAGATTTGCTTTCAAACGGGATAGTTTTCACGTTTGGATTAAGGAAGGCTTCCTGTTCGCGTTGCAGAAGGTCTGCCGACTTCTGAGGCATAAAGTCGTTTGCACCTGCCAAGGAGGCTGACAAAGTGATTGCTCCAAGCATAACGCCTTTTAGCAATCGCGGAATGTGTGATTTGTGTTTCATAACAGTTAAGAATTAAGAGTTATAATTTGTTATTAGAAAATGCTGTTTTGTTTCTATTCGTAAACAAATGTATAACTACTCGTATGAAAAAGCAAATCAACAATGTCCGATTTCCAGAAATCGGACGGTTCTATATGGCGTTTTTCCCGTTTTCGGACTTTGCAATCTTCTGGTAAATGGCTGGCGTTAAGCCGGTATGCTTCTTGAATATCTCTGTGAAGTTTCCACGGGACTTGTAACCGACACTTTCACCGATAGCCTGTACAGTATAGTTGCCGTATTCTTCCGTGTTGTCCAATCGGAGACAAGCCAACTTGATTCGGTACTCATTAATGAAGGTGCGGAAATTCTTCCCGTAGGTTTCATTTATGAGTTGTGAAACATATTTGCTGTTGGTGCCGATGGCAGAGGCAAGTTTTTCAAGGGAGAAATCACAGTCGCAGTAGTCGGTGGTTTCCTCCATGATGTGCTTGATTTGAGCAAGCAGTTCTTTCCGCTGTTGGTCATCAATTTTCAGACGGGAGGTATCGTTGCTTTCGCTTGGCTCGTCAACTTGGCTCGTTTCCGGAACTTCATCCGATTCTTCGGAATGGCTATCTGCAGGAGTATCGGTGAAACTTTCCAACGGAATTTCTGACTGAATCATTGCATTGTTGCGTTTATACAACTCCAAATAAGTGGCTTGCAACTTTTTCTTCTGCTTGTAGATAATCAACGTGATGCAGATGGCAACGATAAGACCAAGACCGATGAATAGTATCATGCGGCGCTGCCGTACGACTTGTTGTTCTTTTTCCTGCTTTTCCTGGGCCAATTGGTTTATTTGTTGGCTGTTTTTGTCAAGTTCATAAATGATTTGGGTATTCTTCAATTGCTTGTATTGAAGGTTATTTTCGACAGAGTCAGCCAATTGAAGATAATGGGTATAATATTCATTGGCTTTTTTCAAATTATTCTGTTGCTTGTAGAATTCAGACAGCATGCGCAATATGTCCTTCTGGAAGTTGGAAAGACGATGCTGTCGGGTGAATTGCTCACATAGGAGCATATAATGCAATGCTGAGTCTGGTTGGTTGATGAGTTGATAGATTTGTGCGATATTGCCATAGAGCGATGCAATGTAGTGAGGGGCAAGTTTCCTTTGTGTGGATTCTTGCAGATTCGTTTTGAATTCAGCTATGGCATTCGTATATTTCCCTTCAATGGCGTGGATGAATGCATTGTTGAAATCGATGAAATAGAGAGTCAGGGAGTCGCGGTAGGGATGCGATTCCAATAAATGTTGGTAATGTCGGGCTGTTTCGAGATTCTCAATGTTCGTGTATGACAGGCTTAGATTGGACAACAGTCGGGATTCCACTTCTTGAAGTTTGTATTTTCTTGCCAGTTCAAGACCTTGTTTGTAATATCGGATAGACAGGTCGAAATCCCGTTGGATGCCATAGATGTTGCCGATGATTTTATAGAATTGCGGTAGCAGGTTTTCTATTTTGTTGTCCTCGCAAATTTTTACGCCTTTCAATGCGTTCTCAAATGCTTGCTGAAAGTTGTAGCTGTCCAAATGCAGTTCTCCCATTTTCAAGTAGGCTTGGGCACAGAAGAATTTATCGGCACTTGAGAGGGCTGCCGAGTATTTGTTGGCTGCCAGCATGAAGTATTTCAAGGCTGTGTCGATTTGTGAGTTTTCCATTTCGATACCCTTCTGGTACAGTTCCTGGATGGGAAGTTGCGACATGTTCTTGTAGTCTTCAATTTCGGAAGCGGAAAGAGGAGAGCAGACAACAGATAGTATGAATAATATAAAGAGTAGTGTATTTTTCATTAAAAAGCAGAGTTGATTTTCGGTTACGAAAGTTAGGAAAAATTATTTTCTCAGACAAATTTTTTTCAAAGAAGACAATAAAAAAGCCGGATTGGGAAATCCAGCTTAAGTAGTTACTTGAGGAATAGACCATCTGTTCTAAACGTATGGTTTGAAATTGTCGAGGAGCGCGAGGTCGGGCGCATAGGCGGAAAGTGTCTCCATTACGTCGGTCAAGGTTGCTTCGGAGAGCGATTGCGTGTCCTCACTGTCGCCGATGTTCAGGCGGTGGACGGTCGCTGTCGGTACGGCGTCTTCCGATTCCCGGCGGAGTACGTCGGCCAGCTCCGTCAGAAAGCGGTCGTAACCGTCGAAGGGGCAGACCCCTTCGCTTTGTTCGCCCATATCGCCGCTGCGAACGAAGTAAAACGCCTTTACGCACGAGGACATCCGCTCTACGCGTGTACGCACGTAAAGTTCGTCAGAGATATGAAGGTCGAAGTTGACGGCTGTCGCGCCGTTTTCAAGAAGTGCTATGAGTTTGTCGTATTTCATAATTCCGTAGTTTTAGAGAGAAAAACCATTGCCGGTGTATTTGTTGCCTACGCCGATGCCGAAAAGTGCGAAATCGTAGGCCACCGGGTCGTCAGGGCGCAGGCGGCGCAGCAGTTCCGTCAGTTGCAGTACGGCCGTTTTGTCGTTGGCTTTTCGGGAGAGCAGTCCGAGTTGCCGAGCCGTGTTGCCAACGTGCACGTCCAGCGGGATGAAAAGCTGAGCGGGAGTAATGCAGTCCCATACGCCCATGTCGACGATGCCGTCGCGGCGGACGAGCCACCGCAGCGCCATGTTGATGCGTTTCAGTGCCGTCTTCTGCAGGTCGGATGGCAGACACCGGGAGTCGTATTGTCCGCCGTTGGCCTCAGCAAGCTCGCCCGACAGCAGTTCGACCAGCCGCCAGGATGGAGTCGGATGGTTCGCAATGTCCTGCGCTTTGGCATAGTCGTTGAGTGAGCCGTAGCGGCTGTAGATGCGATGCAGCCCTCGCAGGAAATAGGCGAAGTTGTCGGAAAAGAACGTGCGGTGGATATTGAAACGGTGGGGGAGTTCTTCGAATCCCCGGTCCATCACATAGTTGTAGGGCTGGTGCTCCATCAGCGCCAGCATTTTCTCGCAGTCGCGGCAAATCATCTTTCGGTTGCCCCAGGCGATGGTAGCCGAGAGCAATGCCACAATCTCAATGTCGGGCAGCGACTCAAACATCCGCGGAAACTGCACCGGGTCGTCGGCAATAAAATCCTCGCGGTTGATGCGTGCTACCTCGCTGTCGAGCAGTTCGATGACTTCCGGTTCGATGATTATTTCGGCAGCCATTTTCTTAATTCTTCAGTGGTGATACCTCTTCGTTGCGCGTAGTCGTTGCGCTGGTCGTCGCCGATGCGGCCGATGGTGAAATAGCGAGCCTCTGGGTGGGCAATCATCAAACCTGCCACCGAGGCATTAGGCTTCATCGCTCCGTTCTCAGTCAGCGAGATGCCTATCTCTGACAAGTGGAGCAGTCGGTCGATAGTGAAAATCGACGACTGGTCGGGCAACGACGGGTAACCGGCCGCCGGACGTATGCCCCGGTATTCTCCGCGGAGGGCGGGAACGGGTTCTTCTTTTTCGTCGGGCGCATATCCCCATACGGTATGCCGCACACGCGCGTGAAGCAGTTCGGCAGCCGCCTCCGCCAGACGGTCGGAGAGCGATTGGTAGAGCAGGGCCTTGTAGTCGTCGGTCGTACGGTAATGCTCGATGATTTCGGCGATTTCCTTGCCGACTGTGACGGCAAACACGCCCACATAGTCGTTGTCGGGTGCGACGAAATCGGTCAACGCCACAGGTTCAGCGTCGGCCGTTTGACGGCGCAATACCGGCAGTGTCGCTTCGTCAAACACGATGCAGTCATCCTCCGTGGAGTGGGCTGGCAGGACAGCGGCGCGGGCGCGGATGCTGCGGTTGGCTTCTCTGACCAGTCGGAAGAGAGCCGTGCGGGCATCCTTCAGCAACTGCATGGCTTCTACGGCTTTTGTCCGCTTTTCGGCGGGTTGCATCGCAATCCACTGCGCCTTGCAATGGTCGCATCCGCCCAGTTCGGCAAGTTCAGCATAAGAGGCCTCCATCTTCCATACCGGGAAGAAAGCCCGCCAGTTGATATAGGGGATGGCCTCCGCTACTGTGATTTCCACATCGTTGATACCCTGCTGTGCCGGTGCGGGCGAGCGGTAACCGTCGTCCTTACGGCGGCGTGCACGGGCCTCGCTGAGCGGTAGAAGCGGCGTGCGGTCGGTTTCATAAGCCGTGCGGATACGGGATTGCTCTTCCTGTATTCTTGTTTGGGCTTCTTTCGGGTTGGCGGCTATCTGCTGCATGACAGAAGGCAGTACGGCCGCATCGTGGGTAAAGGCCGTAATACCCTCGTAGCAGGGGGCTATTTTGACAGCCGTGTGCAGGGCAGAGGCCGTCGCGCCTCCAATGAGCAGCGGAATTCGCAGGCCGCGCTCCTGCATCAGCCGGGCTACGCGGCACATTTCCTCCAGCGAGGGTGTAATCAGTCCGCTCAATCCGATGAAGTCAGCCTTTTCGGCAATGGCACGCGCGATGATGTCTTCGGCCGGAACCATTACACCCATGTCGATGACCTCATAGCCGTTGCAGCGCATCACGACGGCCACAATGTTCTTGCCGATGTCGTGGACATCGCCTTTGACCGTTGCCAGTACGATTTTTCCTGCTTTGGCGTTTCCTCCGGCCGATTGCTCCGCCTCGATGTGGGGACGCAGTGTTTCGACGGCCTCTTTCATTGTCCGTGCGCATTTCACAACTTGCGGCAGGAACATCTTGCCCTCGCCGAACAGATGCCCCACGCGGTTCATGCCTTCCATCAGCGGTCCTTCGATGACGGCGATGGCCGAGCCTTTCTCCTGGAGTGCCCGGGTGAGCAGCGCCTCCATTCCGTCGGAGCGTCCGCGCATCAGCAGCCGGCTAATCTGCTCGTCGGTCGGCAACTGGCTGTTGTCGGGTTCCGCCGTCGGAGCGGCTGTGCCGGTTTTCTCGTTTTTCAGTTGTTCGGCCAGTTCAATCAGTCTTTCGGTAGCGTCAGGACGCCGGCAAAGCAAGGCATCCTCGATGACGGTGCGTACCGATTCCGGAATATCCTCGTAGGGAATCATGGCCGCCGCATTGACGATAGCCATGTCGAGGCCTCGGGCGATGGCATGGTAGAGAAATACGGAATGCATCGCCTCGCGGATATAGTTGTTGCCGCGGAAGGAGAACGACAGGTTGCTGATGCCTCCGCTCACTTTGGCTCCCGGCAGGTGGGCCTTTATCCATCCTACGGTTTCAATAAAGTCAAGGGCATAGCGGTTGTGGCTCTCGATGCCGGTGGCTACCGCCAGCACGTTGGGGTCGAAAATGATGTCCTCGGCAGGGAATCCGTCATTGGTCAGCAGACGGTAGGCACGCTCGCAGATGTTGCAGCGCCGTTCGAGGGTATCGGCCTGGCCGTCCTCGTCGAAAGCCATGACCACGACGGCGGCTCCCATGCTGCGCACGAATCGGGCGTGGCGCAGGAACGTGTCTTCGCCTTCTTTCAGGCTGATGGAGTTGACGATGCTTTTGCCTTGCAGGCATTTCAAAGCGGCCTCAATCACTTCCCATTTGGAGGAGTCAATCATGACAGGCACGCGGGCCACATCGGGCTCTGCGGCCAGAAGGCGGAGGAAGTGTACCATCTCCTGGCGGGCGTCGAGCATGGCATCGTCCATGTTGATGTCGACAATCTGCGCGCCAGCCTCGACTTGCGTGCGTGCGATGGCTACGGCTTCCTCGTAGTTCTTTTCGTTGATGAGACGCAGGAACTTGCGGCTGCCTGCCACGTTGCAGCGTTCGCCGATATTCGTGAAGTTGCGGTCGGCACTGATGACTTTCGTTTCCAGCCCGGCCAGTGTCATTTCCTGTTTTAGTGCTTTCTCCGGTTTTCGGGGTGTCAGACCTTTGACGGCTTCCGCAATGGCACGGATGTGGGCCGGTGTTGTTCCGCAGCATCCGCCTACGATGTTCACCGTTCCGGCTTCTGCGAGCCGTGCGATGTGGGAGGCCGTTACTTCCGGGGTCTCGTCATATTCGCCCATCGCATTGGGCAGTCCGGCATTGGGATAGATGGCTGTGAAAGCGTCGGTGATGGAGGCAAGCTGGCGCAGGTGAGGCTCCAGACTTTCCGCGCCGAATCCGCAGTTCAGGCCGAAAGCGAGCGGTCGGACGTGACTCAGACTTGCTACGAATGCCTCCAGTGTCTGTCCGGAAAGGATGCGGCCTCCGCTCGACAGGGTGGCGGAGATAATGATATCCACCTCACGGCCGACGGCTTTCATTGCCTCGCGTGCCGCCATTGTCGCCGCTTTGGCGTTGAGGGTGTCGAAGCAGGTCTCTACAAGCAACAGGTCGACACCACCACGCAGCAATGCCTCGATTTGTTGCCGGTAAGCCTCTTTGAGGGTATCGAAATCCAGTTCCCGTGCCGCGGGATTTTCCACGCTGGCCGACATCGACAGCGTCTTTCCTGTCGGACCGATGCTGCCGGCTACCCAGCAGCATCGTCCCGTGCGTGCGTGACACTCGTCGGCCGCTTCACGGGCGATGCGAGCGGCCGCCATATTGATGGAGTCCACAAACGGCTCAATGCCGTAGTCGGCGAGCGATACGGCATTGGCGTTGAATGAATTGGTTTCTATTATGTCGGCGCCGGCGTTGAGGTAATCGGCATGAATTTGCTTGATTACGTCGGGGCGCGTCAGGCACAACACATCGTTGCAGCCTTTTAGATTACGTTCGATAGTAGAAAATTCATTGCCGCGGAAGTCGGATTCCTCCAGTCCGAAGCGTTGAATTTGTGTACCCATTGCTCCGTCCAGAACCAGTATTCTCTGGAGAAGCGCATTAATAATCAATTCCTTGTTTTCAGTCATTTATTAAAATATAGTTTTTTACATGAATCTCGTGCCGCTTACTATTCCGGCTCAAGCTCGTTGGCAAGAGGAAGCGGTTTCCAGCCTTCTCCGTAAGCGTCGTAGGCATCGGTAACGATGACAAAGGCACGTGGGTCAACCTCCTTGATTTTTGCTTTCAGCAGGTTTGTCTGGCGGTAGCTGACCACGAGCATAATCATTTCCTTGTCTTCTTGAGTGTACAGACCCTTACTCTTGATATATGTACCGGAGCGGTCGAGGTCGTTGATAATATAGTCTTTCAAACGGTCGAGGCTTCCGTTGCTGATGACAAACATGAGCTTGTCGTTCTTCGAACCGTTGATAGTGAAAGCGATAACGCGCGATGCGACGTAGATGGCAATCAGCGAGTAGAATGAAAGCAGGCAGGACGGGCCGGCTGCCTCAGGTGTCTCAATGTTGGAGCCGATACCGAAGCCGATTACGATAAGACCAAAGGTTACCACTACGGAGTCGACAATCAGAATTCCGACAGAGAACTTGATTTGCAGGTATTTCTGGAGAATCATTGCGACGATGTCGCTACCGCCGGTAGTGGCGTTGTTGCGAACGACGATACCGCAACCGATACCGATAATCGTAGAACCGATGATGGTGGTCAGAAACAGGTGGTCGCTGAGGTTGATGATGCCGCCGCAGAGTTGGGTCGGGTCGAGTTGCTCGAGGGCTTCTTGCGTAGGGTAGGCGAGCCATGACATGGCGTTCATCACCAACGGAAGAAACAGAGCAGAGACAATCGTGCGCATTCCTAACTTGGAGCCTAACAGTACGACTGACAGGATAAGCAAGGGCACGTCAAAGAAATAGCCGAACGTACCGACCTGAATGGATGGGAAAATGTTATGCATTACGATACTCGCGCCGTATACACCACCGGGGACGATATTGTAAGGGTTGATGAAAAATACGAATCCGGAGGCCATTACGGCGGTTCCGAATAATACGAAGAACCAGGATTTTAAGGTGTCAATCAATTTAGAGCGATCAGACGTCGCGAGGGTAGTAGATGTCATATAAATGTGTTTTTTAAGTAATAAAATGAGGTATATTGTCCAAGCCGTAAATTTAGGCATTGAGCGATACAAAGGTATTGATTTTTTTGGGATGAGCAAATTTTTTTTCTGTGTGCTTTTATAAAAATTCCACCTAACAGAAAACTTTATTCAAAAGTTGTTTCGTATTGTTGTTGTCTCTGTGCATGCCTTTCTTCATCTTTGAATAAGATAGGCTACGGCTCGGCAAAGAAAATCAAGCGAACTTGTTTTTTCTGCGCTCGCCTTTCAGTATCTTTGAATAAGATAGGATGCGGCTCGGCAAAGCCAAACTTGAAAACTGTGTTTTCGTTTGTCTCTGCGCTCGCCTTTCACTATCTTTGCAATTATGAAAGAAGAGAAATTCAGTTGGAAGAAGAGGGCGCGCAGCTTTAAGTTTGCGTTTGCCGGAATTGGCCGATTGGTACGCTGCGAGCATAATGCGCGCATCCATGTGGCGGTGACTGCAGGTGTACTGGTCGCAGGCTTTTATTTTGGCCTGGCTGCCTGGGAATGGGCGGCGGTGTTGCTCTGTATCGGCGGTGTATTGGCGGCGGAGGCTGTTAACTCGGCCGTGGAGGCGCTTGCCGACCGTATAACGACTGAACGGGATGAGGCCATCAAGTATGCCAAGGACTACGCCTCGGGCGGGGTGCTGCTGATGGTGATTGCGGCGGTAATCGTCGGATTGATTGTGTTTTTGCCTAAATTTTACGAACTTTTTATATGAAAAAACGTTTTATGACAGTATTGCTGTCCCTGCTTGTCGCACTGGCAGGTTTTGCGCAGGAGCCGCTTGAGATAAGCGGTGCGCGCAAGGGTGTGAAGTATTCGGGCGATGCCTTGCTGGTGGCGATGCCACTGGCTACGCTGACAGCTGTACTGGTACAGAAGGACTGGACGGGGTTGAAGCAGGCTGCTTTTTCGGCGGCGACGACAATGGGCGTGACCTATCTGTTGAAATATACGGTAAAGAAACAGCGTCCTGATTTCAGCGACAACCATAGCTTCCCGTCGGCTCACACGTCGGTGATGTTTGCGAATGCCGCTTTCGTTCAACGCCGTTATGGGTGGAAGTGGGGCGCGCCGGCCTATGCTTTGGCCACTTATGTGGGCTGGAGCCGGACGTATGCGAAAAAACACGACTGGTGGGATGTAGTGGCAGGAGCGGCCATCGGCGTCGGCAGTTCCTATATCTTTACCCGTCCCTTTGCCAAGGAGCATGAATTGTCGCTTGTGCCGGTGAGCGACGGTGTGCATTTCGGAATATCGGCATCTATGAAATTTTAAAAGAACTATAAAAGAAAGCATTATGATAGTCTATAATACAACCTTTCATGCGCACCTGGACGTGGTGCAGGATTTCTTGGACTGGCTCCGCACGGTTTATGTGCCGAGAGCAATCGCCGACGGCCGCTTGTCGGAACCGCGGCTGACGTTTGTGCTGAACGCTGAGGAAAGCGACGGTCACAACTATTCGCTGCAGTTTCGTGCGGCCGATGTTGACGTGCTGCGCGACTGGTATGCCGCTGTTGGTGACGATTTGGTGATGGAAATGGCCGGACGGTTTGGCGATAAGGTGGCCGGATTCTCCACATTGCTTGAGGAGGTCGGGTTGTAATGGACGGGCTTGAATGGGATAAAATCATCATCGGTGTAGACCCTGGTACCAACGTTATGGGATACGGCATTCTCGGCGTCAAGCAGAAGAAGCCGCATGCCATCGCTATGGGCGTGATACTGCTCAACAAGTTTGAGGACCATTACCTGCGCCTGCGGCGTATCTCAGAGCGCATGACCGGCATTATCGAACAGTATCTGCCGGACGAGATGGCTTTGGAAGCTCCTTTCTACGGCAAGAACGTGCAGTCAATGCTCAAACTGGGGCGTGCGCAGGGAGTGGCAATGGCTACGGCGCTGGTGCATGACATTCCGATTGCGGAATATGCTCCGCTGAAGGTGAAACAGACGATAACAGGCAACGGTGCCGCCTCCAAGGAGCAGGTGGCGGAGATGTTGCGCCGTATTCTGAACATTCCGAAGGAGAATATGGACAAGCATCTGGATGCGACGGATGCCCTGGGCGTGGCTCTCTGTCATTTCTATGAGTCGCAACGCCCGGTGGTGGGGAAAACCTACAAGTCGTGGAAAGACTTTGTCGCAAAAAATCCGGAGAAAGTAAAATAATCAGGTTGTCAGGGTTTTGAGAAGGAGATTTTCAAAACCCTGATGTTTCAGTATGTCCAATTGATATGAGTTATAACGTCGTAAACAAGCATTTGCGGGACTCCCGCATAAAATTTGATGAAGCCCGTCATGAATACTCGTTGAACGGAGAAGTCTTTAAGTCGGTGACGACGATTGTGAGCGAGTGTTTCGAGCAATTTGATGCCGATTATTGGGCGCAGCGCAAAGCTCCCGGATTGGGTATGTCGCCGGAGGAGGTGAAGGCGATGTGGGCGGCACAAGGCGAGAATGCCCGAAACTTGGGTACACAGCTGCATGAGAAGATTGAACGTTACTATATGGGGTTGCCTAATGAGGAAGATGCAACCTACCGTTTGTTCCAGCAGTTTGCCAGCGGATATTGTCTGACACCGTACAGGACCGAATGGGCCATCTACGATGAGGATTATAAGGTGGCAGGCACGTTGGATTTCCTGAACTTTCAGGACGGTGTGTTCACCATCTATGATTGGAAAAGGAGCAATAAGGTTATCGTAGACGGAGTTCCTGAAAGATGCAGCCGGTGGCGGAAGTGTGCCTTTGCCCCGATTTCCCATATTCCGGACACCACCTATTGGCATTACGCCCTGCAAGTGAGCATCTATCGGTACATCCTGGAGAAGAATTACGGAATCGTCGTGTCGGGCAGCAAGTTGGCTGTCTTTCATCCGGACTATGCTTGTCCGTATGTCGTCGACGTTCCTTATCTGAAGAGTGAGGTGGAGGCCGTATTGGCCAGAAATGCAGGAAGGTAGGATAACCTGCGAAGCAGCATAAACGGAAGGCCGCCAGAGTCAAAAACGACTCTGGCGGCCTTCATTTTTATGATTCGAAGCCGGTTAGATGGCTTTCTGTTGCTTGATTTTAAACCATTTCTCGCGGGCAAGCAGTTGCATGTCGATGGTAGTGTCGTGTTCGTCGACAATCTCAACGCCGAGCATCGTCTCGATGACGTCCTCCATGGTTACGATACCGCGCATGCAGCCGTATTCGTCGATAATGATGGAGATATGCTCTTTGTTTTCCAGCATGCGTTCCCAGATGTTTGACACCTTCTCATCTTCCGTGAAGGAGAGAATCGGGCGTGCAATTTCGCCCAAAGTTACGTCAAATTTGTCTTCCGAGATTTTTTCCAGAACGGTAGCTCTCAGTACATAGCCGGTAATGTAGTCCTTGTTGTTGTCCTTGTAGACCGGAATGCGGGAGTACGGATTGTACTGCTTGTTGTCGTAGAGCGCACGGACCGTCATGCTCTCGTCGGCAGAGGCGACTACGATGTTGGGAGTCATGATTTTCTCCGCCGTTACGTTCGACATGGAAAGGAAGTTCTGAATCATGCTGTTTTCTTTTGTGCCGAACACTCCTTCCTCTACGCCGACATTCACCATTGCCGATACTTCCTCACGGCTTACCGAAGCTATGTGCTTTTTCGGAGAGAAAATGCGTGTAATCAACTCGGAAAGCAGCACAAGCGGGTAGGTGATGATGACCAGCGCATGAATAATTTTAGTAGAGGTGATGGCCAGCGAACGCCAGTAGGAGGCACCGATGATTTTCGGAATGATTTCCGACAGCACGAGAATCAGCAGTGTCAGAATAGCGGAGATAACACCGAAGTATTCCTCGCCGAACACTTTCGTGGCTTCAGAGCCGACGCCGGCTGCACCGATGGTGTGGGCTATCGTGTTGAGCGACAGGATGGCTGCCACAGGGCGGTCGATGTTGGTTTTATACTTGAGCAGGAGTTTTGCCGTCTTGACTCCCTGCTCTTCCTTCATCTTGATGAAAGAGATAGGTGTTGAGAGTAATACTGCCTCAAGGACAGAACAAAGAAATGATAAAGCGATTGCACCGATAAGATAAATTAAAACAAGTCCCATAAATTGAAATTAAAATTCGACATAGCCTCAACTATCCTTGGGGAGGACAATCGAAGCGGAAAATAAAAAACAATGTAAGAAGGGATTTGTCTTATTCTCGGTATACGCAAAAAATTTGGAATTTGTTGGAGCAAGAGGCCGGAAGAGGGTCCGTCTCTGCTGTTGAAACTTGTGTCATGATAGGTTGTTTAAATAATGAAAAATATGAATTTTTGTTTTTGTGTTCAATGTCTGATTCCTCTAGGCTGAAAATTGCAGTAGCCTGCTTTTGAGAGTATGCACAGGCGATTTCGTACTCTGCCAAATCCACACAACTAACCGCCGCTTGTGCTTCTGAGGAAAGGAGCATCATAGCGATGGCAACAAAAAGAGTGTGTATTAATTGGTTCCAGTACATAATTGTTATTGCAAATCTAAGAATTTTTAATTGTTTCGTAGAGAGAATAAATGTTAAAATTTCACAACGAAATATTGTGGGCTCATAAAAAATCCCTGCCTCCGCTTTGTCCGGCGGGGCAGGGATTGCTATGAATTCCTTAGGGCAGACTGTTTTTACTTGTTGAGTTTCTGCCAGCTGTCCTTCAGTGTAATCGTACGGTTGAATACGAGCTTGTCGGCACGGGAATCCTTTGAATCGGGTGTGAAATAGCCGATGCGCTGGAATTGGAAGTGCTTGCCCGGTTGTGCGTTCTCAGCAAGGAACGGTTCGATTTTCGCATGCTGAACGACAGTGATGGAGTTCGGGTTGAGGAGCTCGTGGAAGTCGCGGTCCTTCACCTCGGAAGCGTTTTCTACGTTGAACAAACGGTCGTAGAGGCGCACTTCCGCATCGATGCAGTGGTTGGCCGATACCCAGTGGAGCGTACCCTTCACCTTACGCATGCTGCCCGGCATTCCGCTCTTGGAATCTGGGTCAAACTCGCAGTAGATTTCCTCGATGTTGCCGTTCTCGTCTTTCTTGCAGCCTGTGCATTTTACGATGTAGGCACCTTTGAGGCGAACCTCGTTGCCCGGAGTCATGCGGAAGAACTTCTTCGGCGGGTTCTCCATGAAGTCGTCACGCTCGATGTAAATCTCGCGGGAGAAAGGCATGGTGTGTGTGCCTGCTTCCGGGTCTTCTGGGTTGTTCTCCATTGCCATGTTCTCTACCTGGCCTTCCGGATAGTTGGTGATGATTACCTTTACCGGGTCGATTACGGCGCAGACACGGGTTGCGTGTTTGTTGAGGTCCTCACGCACGCTGTATTCGAGCAGGGAGATGTCGTTGACAGCCTCGTATTTTGTGTAGCCGATGCGGTTGATGAACGATTTGATGGATTCCGGAGTGAAGCCGCGGCGGCGCAGACCGGAGATGGTCGGCATGCGCGGGTCGTCCCATCCGTCAACAAGACCCTCTTTCACGAGTTGGAGCAATTTGCGCTTGCTCAGCACCGTGTAGGTGAGGTTGAGGCGGTTGAACTCAATCTGGCGCGGGCAGTAGGTCTCGTCGGCCAACTCCTTTACGAAATATTCGTAGAGCGGGCGGTGAGGTACGAACTCCAGCGTACAGATAGAGTGGGTAACGCCTTCGAAGTAGTCTGACTGACCGTGAGCGAAGTCGTACATTGGGTAAACCTTCCACTTGTCGCCTGTGCGGTGGTGCGGATGCTTGATGATACGGTACATAATCGGGTCACGGAAGTGCATGTTGGAAGAAGCCATGTCGATTTTTGCGCGGAGCACCATGGCACCTTCCTCAAACTCACCCGCGTTCATGCGTTGGAACAAGTCGAGGTTTTCCTCAATCGGGCGGTTGCGGTAAGGACTTTCCGTGCCGGCCTGAGTCGGTGTACCTTTCTGAGCGGCAATTTCCTCTGAAGTCTGCTCGTCGACATAGGCCTTGCCTTCCTTAATCATGCGGATGGCCAAGTCGTAAAGCTGTGGGAAATAGTCAGAAGCATAATATTCGCGGTTACCCCAGTCGAATCCCAGCCATTTGATGTCCTCACGGATGGAGTCGACATATTCCACATCCTCCTTGACAGGGTTGGTGTCGTCAAAACGGAGGTTGCATGTGCCGCCGAATTTCTCTGCGATGCCGAAGTCCATGCAGATGGCTTTGGCGTGACCGATGTGGAGGTAGCCGTTTGGCTCCGGTGGGAAACGCGTGTTGAGGCGTCCTCCGTTCTTTCCTTGTTTCAAGTCGTCGGCAACGAGTTGTTCGACGAAATTCAAACCGCCTTCCTTTTCAGGGAGCAGTTCCTTGTTTTCGCATTCTGACATATTGTAGTAAATTTTAGATTTTCACATAAACTTAATTGCTGCAAAAATACAAAATTTATTTAAGATAATCCGTAAACTTCTAAAAAAACGAACAGAGAGCGGGTTGTTGGCCGCTTTGGCTTTCATATTGCAGGCAGAGAGCCTTTTCCGTCGTTCTTTCGGCCCGGTCCGGTTCGTGAGGGGTGGTTGGTGGTACGGAATTGCGGGTTTTGCGCCCATTTTATTCAATTTCGGTGCGAAATCTGTGAATTTATTCGTAAATTCCGCCCTTTTTCAGTAACTTTGCAATGTAATACGAATTGAAGAAATGAAGCATATACGAAATTTTTGCATCATAGCGCATATCGACCACGGCAAGAGTACGCTTGCCGACCGCCTGTTGGAATATACGAATACGGTTTCGGGAAAAGACCTTCAGGCGCAGGTGCTCGATGACATGGACCTGGAGCGCGAGCGAGGCATTACCATCAAGAGCCACGCTATCCAGATGAACTACAAATACAAGGGCGAGGAATTCGTGCTGAACCTGATTGACACTCCGGGACACGTCGACTTCTCCTACGAGGTGTCGCGTTCGATTGCCGCCTGTGAGGGTGCTTTGCTGATTGTGGATGCCTCTCAGGGCATTCAGGCGCAGACGATTTCCAATCTTTATATGGCGATTGACAACAATCTGGAAATCATTCCGGTTGTCAACAAGGTGGACCTTGAGAGTGCGAAGCCGGAGGAAGTGGAGGACCAGATTGTCGACCTGCTGGGTTGCGACCATTCCGACATCATCCGGGCCAGCGGAAAGACCGGTATCGGTGTGGAGGACATTCTGAATGCCATCGTCGAGCGTGTTCCCGCTCCGACAGGCGATCCTGACGCACCGCTTCAGGCGTTGATTTTCGACTCCGTGTTCAATCCGTTCCGCGGTATCATCGCCTATTTCAAAATTATCAACGGCCGTATCCGCAAGGGCGATTTCGTGAAGTTTGTCAATACGGGCAAGCAATACAATGCCGAGGAAATCGGTGTGCTGAAGCTCGATTTGGCTCCTTGTGCCGAACTGTCGGCCGGAAATGTGGGCTATATCATCTCCGGTATCAAGACTTCGAGAGAGGTGAAGGTGGGTGATACGATTACCCACGTCGGAAACCCCTGCGACAAGGCTATCGAGGGTTTCCAGGAGGTGAAGCCGATGGTCTTTGCCGGAGTCTATCCGATTGAGACGGAGGATTTCGAGAACCTCCGTGCCTCCCTGGAGAAGCTCCAGCTCAACGATGCCTCTCTGACGTTCCAGCCGGAATCGTCGGTGGCGTTGGGCTTCGGTTTCCGTTGCGGCTTCCTGGGATTGCTCCACATGGAAATCGTGCAGGAGCGTCTGGGACGCGAGTTTGACATGGATGTCATCACGACAGTGCCTAACGTATCCTATTTCGTCTATGACAAGAAAGGCAACAAGGTGGAAGTGCACAATCCGTCGGGACTGCCTGACCCTACCTTGATTGACCATATCGAGGAGCCGTATATCCGGGCATCCATCATTTCGACAACCGACTTCATCGGTCCGATTATGACGCTCTGTCTCGGCAAGCGCGGCGAACTCGTCAAGCAGGAGTTTATCTCCGGTAACCGTGTGGAGCTTATCTTTGACATGCCGCTCGGTGAGATTGTGATTGACTTCTACGACAAGCTGAAATCCATCTCCAAGGGATATGCTTCGTTCGACTACCATATCCATGACTTCCGCGAGTCGAAGCTCGTGAAACTTGACATTCTGCTGAACGGCGAATCGGTCGACGCACTCAGTACGCTGACTCACGTTGACAACTCCGTTTCGTTCGGCCGCCGTATGTGTGAGAAGTTGAAGGAGCTGATTCCTCGTCAGCAGTTTGACATCGCCATCCAGGCCGCCATTGGAGCGAAAATCATCGCCCGTGAGACTATCAAGGCTGTGCGCAAGGACGTAACGGCTAAGTGTTACGGTGGTGACATCAGCCGTAAGCGGAAGCTGCTGGAGAAACAGAAGAAAGGAAAGAAGCGCATGAAGCAGATTGGCTCTGTGGAGGTGCCTCAGAAGGCTTTCCTTGCAGTCTTGAAGCTGGATTAGGCTTTTGCAAGAAAAAGATGATGGGTATCTTTCCGGAGATTAGGGACTCTGCGGCGAGATACCCTTTTTTAGTTTATAAATAGGAATTGATTAATTATTGAGTATTATGGATTTTGAAAACAGCAGAGTAAGTCCGTTTTCTGCAACGAAGACCATTCTTAACTATGTCAAGGGTGGAAACCCCTTGATTGGAGCAACCCTGCTGGCATTGTTGTGTGCCAACTTGCCTTATGTCAGCGATTTCTATTTTCAGTTTTGGGAAAAGGAGATTAAACTGCAGATAGGCGATTTTAACCTGTTCAGTCACAACGGTCATCCGATGACTATCATGGAGTTCATCAACGATGCGCTGATGGCCGTGTTCTTCTTTATGATTGGCCTTGAAATCAAGCGTGAGGTGCTTGTCGGCGAACTCTCGTCGTTCAAGAAAGCCCTGTTGCCGATTATCGGAGCTGTGGGCGGTATGGTAGTGCCGGTCCTGTTCTTCTTCCTGATGAGCAGCGGAACCGACTACACCCGTGGAGCCGCCATTCCGATGGCTACCGATATTGCCTTTTCGCTGGGCGTCCTTGCCATGCTCGGCAGCCGTGTGCCGCTTTCCGTGAAGGTGTTTCTTACGACGCTTGCCGTCGTTGACGACATCGGAGGTATTATCATCATTGCCACCTGCTATTCCGATGGTATCGGCGTTTCCTACCTCTTCTATTCGGTGGCAGCCATTGCCTTGCTTCTTTTCGGCTCCGTGTTCAAGGTGCAGAGCAAGATGTATTACCTGATTTTGGGCGGTGTTGTGTGGTATCTTTTCCTTAACTCAGGTATTCACCCAACGATTGCCGGCGTTATCGTCGCCTTCTGTATCCCGGAGAAGCCTGTCTTTCATCCTAAGAAGTATATCTGCATTATCCGCAACAGCATTGCCCGTTTCCCGGAAAAAGACGATGCCGGTATGGATGCCAACGGGCGAAAGATTATTCTTTCCCGTGAGCAGATGGACAGCCTGAAAGAGATAGAATCGGCTTCCGACAAGGTGATTTCTCCGTTGCAGGAGTTGGAAGACACCTTGCATCCGGTGGTCAACTATCTGATTATACCGCTGTTTGCCTTTGCCAATGCCGGTATCTATCTGGGCGACATGTCATTCTCCCATCTTTTCGGTGGAGTAGGGCTTGCAGTTATCTGCAGCCTCTTCCTCGGCAAGTTTGTCGGTATCCTTCTCTTCTCCTGGCTCGCAGTCAAGTTTAAGCTTGCGCCGATGCCTCAGGGAGCAGACTGGCGGATGCTGTCGGCCGTAGCCATGCTGGGCGGTATCGGTTTTACCGTGTCGCTCTTCATCGCCAACCTTTCCTTCCCGGGCAGCGAGTATGCCGATACGCTCAATTCTGCCAAACTGGGCATCCTTGTCGGTTCATTGCTTGCCGGTATCGTCGGTTACCTGCATTTGAAGATAACCCTGCCACCAGCCTCTAAAACCGCCGACAATTAGCCGGAATCGGAGACGATATACATATATATAGGTACTGCCACGGCAAAAATACCCAAAAGAAGCGATTGCGGGTATTTGGCCGTGGCAGTAACTTTGCAAGCGTAAGGATTTGAATTTGTTAATCATAATTGCGTAACTGATTAAGCCATAGAGAGCCCCTGCGAAGTGATTTCGGTGGGGCTCTTTTTTGAAACGGGTTAACCCTAATTGGTTATTAGAACACCGTTATAATCGAAATAAGCTATGAATGCGGACGTTTAATCGTCTTATCACTTCCTGTCGGAGTCTTGCCGTTGCTTGTTCTCGACTTAGCCCGCTAAGCTTTCGAAAAAATAGCGACCATCCACTCGATACAAAGTGAAAATCCAGTTAAGTTCTAATGACCGATTTAGGTTTAATTTTTGTGGGAAAACAAAGTTGTTACGAATAAAAATCAGACAGTTTCTCATGTGAAGGGACAAATAGGAGAACAAAAATGTAATAATTACAATTTTATAACACTTCATATATTGTAATTGTTTTAATTATTTCGTTACTTTGTAATCGAAAACAGAACAGAAACATTAAAGTATTTATCATTATGAGCAAAACATTAAACGAAAGTCTTCTCGGTCTGCAAAAACATCTGGGTAATTTTGCACTGTCATTGACCTTGAATAAGGAAGAGGCAGAGGACTTGATTCAAGAAACCAACCTGCGGGTGCTCGACAATCAGGATAAATATGTTGATCATTCCAATTTCAAGGGGTGGGTTTTCACTATCATGCGCAATATCTTCATCAACAATTATAGGAAGAGTGCGAAAGAGCGCAATTCTGCGGATATAACGGACGCTGCTTTCCAACCGATGCTGCCGGTAGCCGATGGTTACGATATGCCGGAGGTGGCTTACAGCGTCAATGAGATTACGGACGTCATCAACTCCTTCTCTCCGGAATTCCGGGAGCCGTTCTCACTCTATGTGGCCGGCTACAAATACGAGGAGATTGCCGAGAAGATGGGTATTCCTCTCGGTACGGTCAAGAGCCGCATCTTCTTTGCCCGCAAGCGGTTGAAGAAAGAGTTGTCCGGCTATCACGGTTAATATAATAGTTCTGAAATATATAATGTGGTGTTTTTATAGTTTTGAATAATGTTAGATTGTTCCTAAATCGATAGGAAAGAAGCCCTGACAGAGCGATGCGAATCGTTGTCAGGGCTTTTTCTTGTATCTGTTTGAGTCTTATCAGTCTCGCTTTACCGGCAACCGCTGGCTGTCGGCCGGGAGGGAATCCCGCTGGTGTGGCATTTGTGGCAGGCTGTCGGCCGGAATTGTCTCTTCCGTTGCCTGCAGTTTCTCCTTCTTGCGGCGCTTGCGCGGGAACAGGCTGTCAAAGTCGTGTTTGAACATGATGCCCACGCCCTGTGTCGTCAAGGCATTCCGTATGTAATAATTCTGGTCGTTGTAGCGGTTGTAGGCCTTCAGTCGGAAATTACCGCTCTTTGTGAGCAGATATTCGATGTCGAAATCTCCGATAAAGCTGTTATTGTTCATCGCGTTGTCGCTGTAGCCGAAGTTGCCGTTCAGCAGCAGGCGGTTGTTCAGCAGGTGGCTGGACAGCGCAAGTTCGACCTCCGTATCGGAGAAGTCACCCTTTTCGGAGCGGAAATTCGGCGCGATGGTCCAGTTGTCGCTGAGTTGGCCGAGAATGTTCGACAGTTGCGAGGAGATGGTCGATGAGGCCACCGAAGCAAGACCGTTGTTGCGGTTGGTGCCACCCATGTATTCCGGGGTGTAGAACCGGCTCAGCGCAAGCAGGTAGATAATCTGCTGGTTCATCAAATCCTCGGTGCTGACGATGCTTCGCACTTTGCGGTAGACATCCTGCGTCAGCGACGGGAACTCGAGGTCGAACGAGATGTCGGGCTGGGAGATGACTCCGGAGAGCTTCAGCAATGCGTTGACAGGGACAAGCGTACGGTTCAGGTCCTTGTCCTGGGCGAACGACTCGTCGAGGTCCTCCAGATTGGCGTTGACCGAGTAGGTCGCTGCGAGGTCGACAACGGCATCCATCGGGTCGCCATGGAACGCGATGGTTGCGCCCTGCTTGATTTTGAACTCACGCACGATGATATCCTGTAGCGTGAAGTTGTATTTACCTTCGTTGACCGTATAGTTCCCGAACATCTTCATTCCGTCAGCCGAGTCGTACTCGATACGCATGTTTCCGCTACCGGTAGCACGGATGCGGTCACCGCCGTTCGGGTCCATGACGAGGGTCATTGCCACGTTGGGGTTGGCATCCACCAGCAGATTGATGTGGAAAAGCGACTGGCCGCCGGCGTTGTTCTGCTGTACCTCCAGCTTTTTCAGGAATTCCGGCTTTTCCGCCTCTTCTTTTCCCTGTTTCGCTTTCTTGCGGGAATCGGTAAAGGTGATGAAGTTGTATTCGCTGGCTTCCTCCTGGTCGGACAGTACGAAGGTGAACGACGAGTTGGGGGCCGACGACATGTTCACGTTGATGTTCACGTTGCCCGGGCGGCCCAGAATATAGGCAGCGCCGTTGCCGAATATTTTGCCGTACCAGAACGGATTCTCGCGCTCCGTAGTGTTGAAGCAGAGCATATTGTTGACATCCGTAATGTCAAACTCAAATTCCGCATCCTTGAAATAGGTATGCGTGATTTTACCGTTGAGCTTGGCCGTATTTCCATAATCGTCCTTGACTACGGCGTCGGTTACGCGGATGGAACCGGGGTCCATGATGATGGAGTCGGATACGTTGTAATAGCAATTGGTCTGGTCAACGCGCATGCGGAAGCGGTCGGCAAACAACCGTCCCTCCATGTCAATCTGCTTGAACGTACCGAACAGGTGTGCCTGACCCGAGGCCTCTCCTTCCACGTCGGAGGTAAAGGCCGACATGAACGGCTTGAGGATAGCCACGTTCAGATGGTCGGCAAAGAATTTGAACGACAGCGATTTGAGGGTAGGGTAGACAGCGCCCCGTACGAAGGACTCGCGTCCGTTGTATTGGTGGATGTCGGCGTTGATGACAATACCCTTGGTCTCGTTGTCCCAGTAGCTGGCGATGTCGGCCGTGCCCAATGGAGCCTCGTGGTAGGCGAAATTCTCCACATGCAGGTTCGGCGTGTTGATTTGAGGTTGCTTCGTGAGCAGTCCTGACGCGTGGAAGCGTCCAGTCGCGCTGCCTCCGAATACGACATGGTTGATTTTCAGCGTCTCGAAGATATAGTCGAGGTCGATGTTCTTCAGCTCCAGCTCGAGTGTTTCCTCCATATTGTCGGAGACGATACCGTTGGCATGGACAAACTGATGCTCACGGTTGACGTCGATGTTTTCGACAATGATGCGGTTTTTGGCTACGTCGATTTTCGACTGCTCGATGTTCCATGTCGTGTCGTTGACGATGAATTTCGAGGGGTGAATCTGGATACCTGCCGTCAGGGCATTGTTCTCCTCGTTGCGTTGCAGGAGGGAGGTCAAGCGGAGATTGCCTGAGAAGTTTTTCTTGCGGTCATACTGCCAAGCGATGTCCGTATCGATGCAGTCATCGGCACCGTTCGCATTGATGAGGAAGAGGATATTGCCGTTTTTGTGGTCCAGCTGGGTCGCCGCATTGAGGGAGACCGACTGTCCGGCTCCGTCGACCTGGAGTGCGATGTTGGTTTTCTCAATGACCTTGTCGCCCTGCATCAGGTACGGCATATCGAGGCCGAACCGCAGGTTGCGGGTAGCGGCGTTGACACTTCCTGAGAGCGTGATGGGGTGAACAATCGTAACCGGCAGATGGAAGAACTCCGTGATGTCGTTGTTCTCGGCAATGCGGAAAAAGTAGGAGAAGTTGTTGTCACGAGTCGCTTTCACCGTGCTTAGCTTCTTGCTCCTCTGTTTCGGGTCCTGCTGCGGCACTTCCTTGATGGCCGGCAGGGCTACGGCTACGATTTCTTTCAATTCCGGAACCAGATGGGCGAAGTTGACATAGCCGTCGATGTGTCCGTTAATCAGGTCGGAATTGAGGGTCATGTATTTGCGGTTGTTCTCTTTCGTACGGGAGGTCAGGTCCAGGTGAGACACGCTGACACCGTTGCCTTCGTCGTCTCTGAAGGCAATGTCGGAAACCATGATGTCTCCCTCGATATTGTCAGGATTGTCGCCTGTAAACATCGCGTCGATGCCGAGCGAGAGACGGTGGTTCTCGTATTTGTTGGCCCAATGCAGATTGTAGGGGCTGACGTTGCTGATGCTTGCCTTCATGTCAAACTTGGAGTTCTCACCGTCGAGCAGGGCCATTCCGTGGATGTTGAAGTCGATGTTGGGGTCTTCCAGGGTGACGAAGCCCTCATAGGAATTGCGACCGAGTTTCAGGTTGGTCACGATGTTCTCATACCGGTAGCCTTTGAGGTCGATGTAGCGTACCTTGCCTTTAACGGTGCCGATAGGCTTTTTCCCGATGATTGACAGGTTGGTGAGCAGGTCGAACGAGGCGTCACCCAGCAGCTCCTTGTTCTGGGTGAATTGGCTGAGTGTGAGGTTGTCGGAGCTGAGTCGGCCGGTAAAGCTCTTGACTTTGCCGAACGCGAGAGTTCCGTTGGTGACCAGACGGCCCAGAGCCGTGTGGATGTAGCCCACGTATTTCGCCTTTTTGTCGGCCATCTGCAGCGAGCCGTCAATGGATACAAACTTGACGGTATTGACTATTTTCGCACCTTCTTCAGGAATTGCGCCAGCCATAGCGGTCATGTCGGCGTGCAGCTTGATGTTCGGAATGTCAATGGCAAGGGAATCCTTGTCGTTCAGGTGGCGGAGCGTACCGGAGGTGTTGAGCGTAAGCCAGGATTCGTTGGTATGGACGTTGATTCGGCGTACGTTCAACTGGCGTAAATTGCCGTCGATGTCACAGCTCAGAAACAGCGGAATGTCCGCTTTAGACAGCGCAGGAACAAAGGCCTTGAAATCAGCAGGGGAGATGAGTGCCTCTTTGATTTTTAGAGCCAGTGGAAGTTGGTGGAGTTCATTCTTCAACTTCTTCAGGTCGGCAAATTTCAGTTGGATGTCGGCCGGCTCAATACGGCTGTTGGGTAGTTCGATGCGGAGTCCCGATGCAGCGATGCTCGTTTTGCTGATGTCGATGTTCAGCGCGAGGTTACGGAGGGTGAATCCGCTGTTCTCCCGGAACGCAAGACGCTTGATGACAAAGGAGAAGTCATCGTTTTTCAGTTTTGGAATGTATATGTCGGCATTGAGCTGTGTCACCTTGATGTGGTTCTTGTCGAATCTGCCGGGAGCGGCGTGTCCTTCGGAGAAAACGTCGAAGGTGGCCGTACTGCGGCGGATGACCACGGCGTTCAGCGCAATGTCAAACTTTGTGGGCGGTTTGTTTTTGTCCTTAGGCTTAAGGGCGTCGATGATGAACTGAATGTTCAGCGGACTTTTGGGCGTGTCCTTGCTGATATGGGCGTTGAGACCGATAATCTCCGCGTAGTTGAACACGAAGCGTTGGTTGAAAATCAGCTCATAGAGGCTGATGCCCGCTCCGATTTTGTCCACATGCAGCAGTTGTGCTCCCGATTTGTCAGGCATGTTCACGTCGTTGAGCATGATTTCATCCAGCGGGTAAATCTGGATGTTGCCGATGCTCACCTTTGTGTCGAGGAGTTTGGAGAGCTCCTTCTCGCCGATTTCACGGATGCGGTTTTGAGCGCCAGGCAATGAAAGTGTGATGTAGAGGGCTGAATAGATGGTCAGCAGCGTCAGCAACACCGTCACGAAAACATTGCGCAGGACTTTATATATATGAATTGTAATCTTCTTCATTATTTTGCAAATTTAATGAAAAAACATCAGCATTGATTCGTGTCGGTTGATAAAAAGTACTTAATGAATGAAAAAATGGAGACAAAGAATTGGGACGGATGCGAGAAGTAATTACTTTTGTGGCATGAAACGTATGATTTTACAAATTTGGGCATGCTTGTTGGGCGCATTTTCCGTCACTTCCTGCTTTACCGGCATTGAGAATACCGGGCTGATTTCCGCGAAGGACGTGGCGAAGGTAAAGGCCAATTCGCTGTCGGCTGAGGAACAGTTCTGGAGGGGTGTGGCTCTCGATTCCTTCTCCTGCTGGCAGAAGGGAAAGCGCTTTTATGTGACAGACAATTCCGTGCGCCGCATTTTCGCGCCTTCCCGTGAATACGACGTGTCATCGCTTGAGCTGAAGGGAACGGTGCTGCGGTTGACAGCCATCGAGGACAACCGTCAGATTGACAATACGCGGGAGACAGTGCTCGTATTCAGCGATGGAAAGCAGGAGTACCGCTATTTTACCGGCAAGACGATGGCAGAGATGAAGACGGCCAACCCGGCTTATCTGGTGCCTTTTATGACGGATATGGACATGGTGGAGCGTGTCGATTCGCTGTTGGCCGGTAACACCTATTATTTGAAATCCAATGATTGGCAGACGCGCTCGGGGGAGGCTGTATCGGGAATACGCTATGTCCCGGTGGAGGTAGACTCGGTGGTGCCGGGTGATGCTGTCTATCCGTTTTATGTCGAGTTTGACTGCGAGGGGCAGAAGGCCGGCATTTTTATGTCTTCGTCCACCTCGTCGGTCAGAAGCAAGACCTTTGACCGGATTTTCTCCTTTACCGACATACGCAAGACTTACAAGAACATCACGGATGAGAATTGGGAGCGGATTGTGCATGGCCGGATTGCGTTGGGAATGACCAAGGACGAGTGCTCGCTGTCGCTGGGCTCACCACGTTCGATTGCCCGGATTCCGACGCGTGGCGGTCTGTTTGAGCGCTGGAACTACGATAACGGTGTGTTTGCCGTGTTTGATAACGGATTGTTGGTTGATTTCAGACAATAATAGAAAATGGGAATGGAAGTTGAGATTTTGGGTAGCGGAACATCGACGGGAGTGCCTTGTCTGGGCTGTAGCTGTGAGGTGTGCCGCTCAGAAGACGAGCGTGACCGCCGTTTGCGCACGTCGGCGATTGTGAGGACAGACGGAGCCAGTCTGCTGATAGACTGCGGTCCGGATTTCCGCACGCAGATGCTGCGGGCTACCCGTCAGGAACTGGACGCTTTGCTGCTTACCCATAGTCATTACGACCACGTGGGAGGCATTGACGACCTACGCGCCTACTGCCGCAGGGGTGCGTTCCCTGTCTATGCGCAGCCGAATGTCATTGCCGACCTGAAAGCCCGGATGCCGTATTGCTTTGTGGAGCATCCCTATCCGGGAGTGCCGCAGCTGGAGGTCCATGAGTTGGGCGACCGGGAGTTTGAGGTGGCCGGAGTGAAGGTGTTGCCTTTGCCGGTACTGCATTACCGTTTGCCCGTGTTCGGCTACCGGATAGGTCCGATGGCCTATGTGACCGATGTCAACCACATTCCTGATTCGACTTTGGAGCGGATGCACGGACTGGAGGTGCTCATTATCGATGCGCTGCGCCAGACCCGTCATCTTTCTCATTTTTCCCTTCCGGAGACCTTGTCGGTGGTGAGAAAGCTGCAGCCGCGGCGGACCTACCTGATTCACATGAGCGACGGAATGGGCCTGCATGCGGATGTGTCGGAGAAATTGCCGCCGGGGGTTGAGCTTTGTTACGATGGCATGCTTATAAAGGTTTGATAGTCAACCGTAACTTCCTGAAAATCCTACGGGAAGTAAAGAAATATAGTGAAAATAGATAGCAGATTGTGAATTTTAATTAAAACACAAAATTTTAATTAAAACAATCTGCTATTTTTACATTTGATTTATTACTTTTGTGAAAAGTGATAACTTGAAAGAAGAATGAAAAAAAGTACGATATGGATATTGACTGTAGTGATGGCTCTGACATTTGTCGGATTGCTGTACGTGCAGTTCATTTACATGGAGGAGATGATTAAAATGCGTGACCAGCATTTCTCCGAAGGCGTAAAGCGCAGTCTGTATCTTTTGTCGTCCTCCCTGGAAAAGGATGAGACAAAGAAATACCTTCGTGAGGAGTTGATGGTGATTGAGCCGAGTTTGTTCGACAATTCGTTCTTGCTGGCCGACGGCCAGTCATCCGATGTCGATATGCTGACTCCGGGAACGACTTATGGCTTTCCGCAGGAAGACCGCATCCGTCCCGAGACCAACAACAAGTTCAAGAAGGTGCAGGAATCGCTCCGCAAGCAGTACCTGTATCAGCGGGGAGTGCTTAATGAGGTGGTGCTGACGATTCTGAACGAGTCTACTTCACGTCCGATTACGGAACGTGCTGATTCGGCGACGTTGAAGCGCTATCTGAAAGCGAGCCTCGAGAACAACGGTATTACCTTGGGTTGGGAATACGCCATCGTTGACCGCCGCGGCGAGGTGGTTGACAAAACGGAGGGTTACGATGAGGCAACTCCGAAGGAGGTGATTTTTACGCAGGCTTTGTTCCCCAACGACCCGGAATCACGACGTTGCTACTTGAATGTCTATTTCCCCGAGCGTGACCGCTTTATCTTCTCGTCCATCAGTTTCATGATTCCGGCTTTCGTGTTTACGTTCATTCTGCTGGTCGTGTTCCTGTTTACGATTGTCATAGCTTTCCGTCAGAAGAAGTTGTCGGAGATGAAGAACGACTTTATCAATAACATGACGCACGAGTTCAAGACTCCGATTTCGACGATTTCGCTGGCTGCTCAGATGCTGAACGATGACTCAGTCAGAAAGAGCGGTACGATGCTGCAGCATATTTCGACGGTTATCAACGATGAGACGAAGCGTCTTCGTTTCCAGGTGGAGAAGGTGTTGCAGATGTCTATGTTTGAGCGGCAGAAAGCAACTTTGAAGTTGCAGGATGTCGATGCCAACAGTGTGATTTACAACATTGTCAATACGTTCAAACTGAAAGTTGAGAAATACGGTGGTCATATTGACGCTGTTCTCGATGCGGAGGTTGCCTTGGTTAATGTCGACGAGATGCACTTTACCAATGTCATCTTCAACCTTCTCGACAATGCGGTCAAGTACCGTCGCGATGATTGCGATTTGGAGTTGCGGGTATCGACGCGTAACCTGCCGAACGGACGTCTGGAGATTGTGATTGCCGATAACGGCGTCGGAATCAAGAAAGACGACTTGAAGAAGATTTTTGAGAAATTCTACCGGGTTTCTACCGGAAACCGCCACGACGTCAAGGGCTTCGGCCTCGGTCTGGCTTACGTTCACAAGATGGTGACGGAGCTGAAGGGCGATATCCGTGTGGAGAGTGAGCTCGGAAAAGGTTCGAAATTTATAATAACATTACCAACCATAAATGATTAACACTATGGAAGAAAAATTGCGCATTTTGCTGTGCGAAGATGATGAGAATCTCGGAATGTTGCTGAGAGAATATCTTCAGGCTAAGGGATACAACGCAGATTTGTTTCCAGATGGCGAGGCCGGATACAAGGCTTTCTTGAAAGGAAAATATGACCTCTGTGTCTTCGACGTGATGATGCCGAAGAAAGATGGTTTTGCACTGGCTCAGGAAGTGAGAACGGTAAATGGTGAAGTTCCTATTATTTTCCTTACGGCGAAGTCGCTGAAGGAGGATATTCTGGAAGGCTTTAAGATTGGTGCTGACGACTATATTACGAAGCCGTTCAGCATGGAAGAGCTTGTGTTCAGAATTGAGGCGATTTTGCGCCGTGTCAAGGGCAAGAAGGGCAAGGATATTACGATGTACAAGATTGGCCGCTTTACGTTTGACACGCAGAAGCAGGTGCTGATGATTGACGATAAGATTACGAAGCTGACAACGAAGGAATCAGAGTTGCTGAGCTTGTTGTGCGCTCACGTCAATGAGATTCTCGAGCGTAATTTCGCATTGAAGACTATCTGGATTGACGATAATTATTTCAACGCCCGAAGCATGGACGTGTATATCACGAAGTTGCGTAAGCACTTGAAGGATGATCCTACGATTGAAATCATCAATATCCACGGTAAGGGTTACAAGTTGATTGCTCCTGACGTGGAGGCAAAGGCGAAGTAAGGACGGTTTGCCGTCGGTCTTAAATATAGCGAGGCGCGGGATTGTCATCCCGCGCCTCGCTGTTTTTTTGTTTGGATTGTGGTCGTTTATTTACCCAACATCACTTTCCAGTCTCCGTTTTCGTCTTTCTTGAGTCGTACGTCGTTCTCGTCCGTTTCACCATCCTTCATCGTCATCTTGACGGTTACGGTTGCCTCGTCGCCGGCTTCATTAAGTGTCTCGTTGGTAGCCTCGATGGAAGTGGCGATGTCTTTGTCGGTTTTCTTTTTGCTGAGTTCGGTAAGCATTTTCACGATGTTCTCTTTGTCTTTAGCCACTTGGTCAGCGTCCAGACCGGGTTTGACGTAGAGCATTTCAACAGCATCCTCAAATTCGTTGTCATTGATGTGCTGAGTGAACTTTTCCGCAACGGCTGACGGTGTGTTGGAAGAGCAGGCTGAGAGAATGAAAACGATGGCCAGCATCAGTAAGTAGGATAACTTTTTCATAATAATGATGTTTTAGGTTATTAAAATGTTTTGATAGTTTTGAGTCGTTTGCTGTGAAAGATGTCCGAAGGAAACAGATAGCGTCCTGTCTTGCCGGAGAACCGGCTTTCGCGCAGGGTGTCGCCCACTAAGGGAAGCCGGGCTTGGCGGAAGGCATAGCTGACCAGTTCCGAACAATACATTTCGGTCGTGTCGCTGTCGTCATACTGATGGTCGAACAGCGTGCCGCGTTTGTAGATGCGATAGGCAATGTCGGCAGCCAGTGCGGCTTTGGCTGAATCGTCTGCCCGCATGACGGCTCCGCTTTTTGCTTTGCCAAACCCGTAAAACTCGGCAATCGGTTCCATTTTAACTCTGTCGGGGTCGCCTTTGAAGTCTGGTTCGTCGGGAACGGCATGGATGACCATGAAGTGGCCGGCGCTGTCGGTGACGATACCTGTGTGGGTGTAGGCTCCAGGAGCGTCCATCAGTTGGATAATGTGGCTGGTGAATCCGATGCCTTCCCTGAAGACAACATCTCCTTTGCGCAGGGTGAGGTCGTCGGGAAAATCTGCTGTCGGTTGGCTCTTTTGTCCGGAGCAGCCGCACAGCATCAGTAGCAGGGTAATGGCAATGGTTTTCAGCAACATTTTCTATGACTTGTGAAGGCAAGGTAGTGATAAAAAACGAGAAATGCAAAAAATGTTGAGACGGTGGCGTATTTATCTATATTTGTAGATATAATTGGCGGGTAGACGCCGTTTTCTGTGTCAGGTGAGAAAGTGTATCCCGATGGTTGAAGAAGAGGGCGATTTGCAGCATGAAGGCCTGGTTGGGGAAAATAATGTGCAAAATACCGCTCCTCTCTGAATTTTTTCGTATTTTTGCGGGAAGAATACCGTCCTGATTGTGAGGTATGCTTTTTGTTGAATAAAAACTCGATACGATGAAAGTGCTTTTCGGAATATACCAGTGGATTATAGCTATCCCTATTTTGGTAGTGGTCACCATTTTGACAGCTTTGCTGACGATTCTTTTCAGTATGCTGGGAATGAGTCGGCGAGGAGGTTACTATCCTGCGCATTTTTGGGCAAAACTGTGGTGCATCCTCCTGTTTGTGAGGGTGGAGGTGAAAGGACGGGAAAACATTGACAAGAACACGTCCTATGTCTTTGTCGCCAATCATCAGGGAGCATACGATATCTTTTTGATTTATGGTTACCTGAACCATAATTTCAAATGGATGATGAAGAAGAGCCTTGAGAAAATTCCATTTGTGGGTTTTGCCTGCAAGATTTCAAAGCACATCATGGTAGACCGCAATTCGGCATCTGGCATTCAGGAGTCAATGGCTCAGGCCAAGGAGATTCTGAAGGATGGTATGTCGTTGGTTATTTTCCCGGAAGGTTCCCGTACGCCTGACGGCAAGATGAAGAAGTTTAAGCGCGGAGCGTTCGCATTGGCTACAGAGTTCGGATTGCCGATTGTGCCGTTGACAATCAATGGCTCGTTTTCGGTCATGACTAAGGGTTCGTTCTGCATCAATCCCGGCAAGATTACGCTGACCATTCATGCGCCTCTTTCCTTGACAGAGGGCGAGAATGAGAAAGAACGTACGGAATTGCTGATGGCAAAAAGTTATGAGGCGATAAAGAGTGCTTTGTCGGAATAACGAAAGAAAAATGAATTTTACTAAAAGGCTAATTGGGATATTTCTTCTGGGATGTGCCTTTCTGAGTGCCGGTGCGGTTGGCACCGATACGTTGAAAGTGGCATTTCCGCAGGATACTGTCGGCTTGCATACGGTCGGGGCTGAGGCGGATTCACTGGCGGCGGACAAGCAGGTCAAGAAGAATATTTGGAAAAAAATATCCGATTATTTTGCCAAATCCAACCATTATGACCGTTCGAAGAAGATTGACTTCGGTATTATCGGAGGTCCGTCCTTTTCTTCTGCTACCGGATTGGGCATCGGTCTCGTGGCCTCGGGACTTTACTCGTTTGACAAGGCAGATACGACGCTGCAGCTGTCAAATATTTCTTTGTTTGGTAACGTGTCGACAACCGGCATGCTGGTGGTCGGAGTAAGAGGAAACAATTTCTTGCCGAAAGACAGATTCCATTTTGACTATTCCCTTTATGTGCTCTCCTTGCCTTCCAATTTCTGGGGCGTGGGGTATGAGGCCGGCAACAATGATGAGAACAAGACGGACTATTCACGCTTGAAATTTGAGTTCAAGCCGAAATTCCTGTTCCGCGTTTTTGAGAATATGTATGTCGGTCCGGCAATCAACCTGCAATATGTGAAGGCGTCCAAGATGACGGAGCAGGCGTTGGCTTTGCTTGGGGGTAATCCCGACTTGGAGTTTTGGGCCTATGGCGCAGGGTTGTCGTTGACATACGATTCCCGTGATATTATCACCAATGCTACCCGTGGACATTTCTTGCAGTTGGAGCAATTTTTCTATCCTACACAGTTGGGCAACGAGCATCGGTTTTATATGACCGATTTGACGTATGCCACTTACCACAAAGCCTGGAAAGGAGCGGTGATTGCAGGAGAGTTCCACTCAATGCTTAATTTTAAGGACGTGCCGTGGCCGTTGCTGGCGGCAGTGGGTAGCCCGAACCGTATGCGCGGTTATTACGAAGGTCGTTATCGCGACAAGAGCATCGTGGAAATGCAGATTGAGTTGCGGCAGCACATTTGGAAACGCAATGGTGCTGTACTTTGGGTAGGAGCGGCCAACGTATTTCCGGAATTCCGGGATATGCGCTTGAAGAAAACCTTGCTGAATGCCGGAGTGGGTTACCGATGGGCTTTCAAGCAGGGTGTGAATGTGCGTTTTGACGTTGGTTTCTCCAAAAACGGTCTCGGATTTGCCTTCAATATCAATGAGGCCTTCTGATGCGGCGGGAATCACAAAATTTATGTGTAACAAAATCAAAAAACAAGATAGTTGATGTTTAGGATAAAGAGATTATATGCGTTTATATTGCAGGGGTTCTTGCCCTTGTTTGTGATGACGTTCTGTATATGTCTTTTTATTGTCTTGATGCAGTTCCTTTGGCGTTACATCGATGAACTGGTAGGAAAGGGTTTGGAGTTTACCGTAATAGCCGAGCTCTTTTTCTATGCGGCTCTGACGATGGTGCCGATGGCATTGCCGCTTGCCATTCTGTTGGCATCGTTGATGCTGTTTGGTAATCTGGGTGAGCGGTTTGAGCTGACGGCCATGAAGGCATCCGGCATATCGCTGATACGCACGATGCGTCCGTTGATTGTATTCCTTGTCTTAATTTCCATTGGTGCATTCTTTTTCCAGAACGATGTGTTGCCCAAGGCTCAGGTCAAGATGTGGACGCTGCTTTATTCGATGCGGCAGAAGTCACCTGAACTGGATATTCCGGAAGGGGCGTTCTACAGTCAGATTCCGGGCTATAACTTGTTTGTCGACCGCAAGGATATCAATACCGGTAAACTTTATGATTTGGTGATTTATGACGTTTCGAAAGGTTTTGGCGAATCGCGCATCATATTGGCCGATTCCGGTAAGATGAGCTTCACGGAGGATAAGAAACACCTCTATCTGGAACTGTGGAGAGGCGCTCAGTTTGAGAATCTTCGGGAACAGCAGGTAGCCAATCAGGGTGTGCCTTACCGGCGTGAGTCGTTTTCAACCAAGAACGTGATGATTCCTTTCGATGCCAGCTTTACGCGTATGGATGACAGTACGATGAGTAAGCAGTATATCGGTAAGAACATTGCACAGTTGCGGCATACGATTGACTCCGTCAACGTGCGCCTGGACAGCATCGGTAATGTATTCGGAAAGGAGTTACAGTCGGAGGCTTATGTCGGAGTGTCGAAGGTGCGTCAGCATTATTCAAACACCGGCAAAATCACTACGGAGGTCGTGCGTGATGTCGAGATGAAAAAGCCGTTGAACGTTGACAGCATTTTGAACGGAGGAAGCATAGCTGACCGCCAGCGGCATGTGGCTTTGGCGATTGACCGTATCCGGCAGGCTAAGAACTCCTATGAGTTCAAGAGCTATTCGTTTGTGGAGGACCAGAAGGTCATCCGCCGTCACCAGATTGAGATGCACAAGAAATTTACGCTTTCGGTAGCGTGTCTGCTGTTTTTCTTTATCGGAGCGCCGTTGGGAGCCATTATCCGTAAGGGTGGTCTGGGTATGCCGATTGTGATTTCAGTCTTGCTGTTTATTTTCTATTATATTATAGATACTGCCGGTTACAAGATGGCGCGCGACGGTCGTGTGGAAGTATGGGGCGGTATGTGGGCAAGTACGGCAGTGCTGCTTCCGCTGGGCATTCTGTTGACCTATAAGTCGGTCAACGACTCCTCTGTCTTCAAGTCGGAAGTTTATACCGACTTTTTCCGGCGTCTGCTCGGTTGGGGTACGCTGCGTAGAGTTGAGATGAAAGAGATTTCAATGGACGATGTGGTCAGCGAGGAGGCAAGCGGCCGGTTGGAGCATCTGATTTCCTCAGCGGACTCGTTTGTTCAGGATTACGGCAAGCGGCAGTCTTATCTGAAGTATTGGCTGAAGGGCATCGACCGCGGTCGGTTGAAGGCTTTGTCTGCCGAATTGGAGGATGTGGTGGCTTATCTGGCCAACTCCCGCGAGCAGATTGTGATAAACAAGCTGGCCGACTATCCGGTTCTCCGCTCATTGCTTTTATATCGTCCGGTAGAGAACAAAATGCTCGCTTATACGTTTATCATACTGTTCCCAATTGGTCTGGCTGGCTATCTGATTGGTGGCAGACAGCAGGCACATCTGTTAAAAGAAGTGCGGACCATAGTGCATGTTTCAAAAGAATTAATTAAATTACACTCCGAAAAAACAACGAATAAATTATATGGATCCGATTAAATTAGATAGAATAGAAGATGCTATTGCCGATTTCCGAGAAGGCAAGTTTGTTATTGTAGTGGATGATGAGGATCGCGAGAACGAAGGCGATTTGATTATTGCAGCAGAAAAGATAACTCCGGAGAAGGTCAACTTTATGTTGAAGAATGCCCGCGGTGTTCTCTGTACGCCGATTACTCTTTCCCGTTGTCGGGAGTTGGAGCTGATGCCGCAGGTGACTGACAACACTTCTGTATTGGGTACCCCTTTTACGGTGACAATTGATAAGCTGGAAGGTTGCTCGACCGGTGTGTCGGCTGCTGACCGTGCTGCGACTATCAAAGCGTTGGCCGACCCTAACGCAAAGGCTTCCGATTTCGGCCGTCCGGGACACATCAACCCGCTGTATGCGCAGGACAAGGGCGTTTTGCGCCGTACGGGACACACAGAGGCAACTGTCGACCTTGCCCGTCTGGCAGGTTTGTATCCCGCAGGTGCTTTGATGGAGATAATGAGCGATGACGGAACGATGGCTCGTTTGCCGGAGTTGCGCAAGATGGCGGATAAATGGGGATTGCGTCTGATTTCCATTAACGATTTGGTGGCTTACCGCCTCAAGCAGGAGTCAATCGTCGAGAAAGGTGAGATGGTTGATATGCCGACTGCCTACGGACACTTTAAGTTGATTCCTTTCCGTCAGAAGTCGAACGGACTGGAGCACGTTGCTCTTGTGAAAGGCGAGTGGGCTGAGGACGAGTCAGTTTTGGTTCGTGTACATTCTTCTTGCGTGACTGGCGATATCTTTGGCTCTTTCCGTTGTGATTGCGGAGCTCAGCTTCATAAGGCGATGCAAGCTATTGAGAAGGAAGGTAAGGGTGTTATCGTATATCTGAATCAGGAAGGTCGTGGCATCGGCTTGATGAACAAGATGAAGGCTTATAAGCTCCAGGAAAACGGTATGGATACGGTCGAGGCTAATCTTTGTCTGGGCTTTAAGGCAGATGAGCGTGACTATGGCGTAGGAGCAAGCATCTTGCACGATTTGGGTGTAAAGAAAATGCGTCTGCTGACCAATAATCCGCAGAAGCGTATTGGTTTGACCGGTTATGGTCTGACTATTGAGGAAAATGTGCCTATCGAGATTGAGCCGAATGAGTATAATCGCTTCTATCTGCATACAAAGAAAGATAGAATGGGACACGATTTGCATAAGGTAGATTAATCCGAGTTGATAAAATATGTGAACGAGGGGAAGGGACGATGTTTCTTCCCCTCGTTTTTCTTTTATAAGTGTTTTTTTTGTGGTATTTATCGATGATGATTGGAAGGGGAGGATGAAGCGTGCAAATTTTCATCCAATTTAATCTGTTGATTGACAGCTAGAAGCGAAATTTTCATGTTTTATAGCATAAAAAAGTTGCGAAAAAATTTGGAGGGGTAGGGAAAAGTACCTACCTTTGCACTCGCAAAAACGGGGGAGCC
>CALUMX010000006.1 GCA_944321875.1 uncultured Muribaculaceae bacterium | reverse complement strand
GACGAACCTTGCTGAACTGTGAGAAATAATTTATTTTTGTCCAATTACTGTAACGGTTATTTAGGACTAGACATTAAAGATGGCGAAAGGCGAGCGCAGAGAATGCAAGTTTTGCGTGTTTTTTTGTCCGTACAGCTTCCAATATTATTCAGGCAAGAAATCGTTGAGTAAATGGGATAAAAAGAGATATAAATAAGCAGGAAAATGACAGATATTTATTTTGATAAGCCGAATTGTGATAATGTGTTATCGAATTCGTTTGATTTTGTGATAAAAATAAAATGTAAAAAGAAAAGAAGGTAGAAAATTTAGGCAGGGTTTGTTCATTCGTAATATTCCTTTTATCTTTGCACCATAATTTTGAACTCGTTATGAAATTGTTCATACACATAGAAAATGTGAAAGTTTATCGTTCTAACGGGCGATATAAATCGTTGACTGCGAGCGAAAAGAAAGTGTCGGGTTCAAAGTGCAAAGACATATGGTAGCCGTGTGGCGCAAAGTGCGCCATGCGGCTGTTTTCTAATTGGAAATAGAAACAGATATATAAACTGCATTGTAACATTAATTAATTTTTTATGTCAACACTGAGATTTAAAGTAGTAGAAGAGGCATATAGCCGTAAGGCTGTTCCTGTGGAGCTGCCAAACGAGCGGCCGAGTGAATATTTCGGCAAATATGTGTTCAACCGGGCTCAGATGTACAAATATCTCGATCTGGAAACATATAAAGCTCTGGTTTATGCCATTGACAACAAGGAGCCGTTGAGCCGTGCGCTGGCCGACAGTGTCGCAGCCGGAATGAAGCGTTGGGCCATGGACAATGGCGCACGTCACTATTCCCACTGGTTTCATCCGTTGACAGATGGAACAGCAGAGAAGCACGATGGATTCATCGAGCATAACGGAAAAGGCGGTGTGGTTGAGGAATTTTCAGGTAAGTTGCTTGTCCAGCAGGAGCCGGATGCATCCAGCTTCCCGAACGGCGGTATCCGCAACACGTTTGAGGCTCGCGGTTACTCAGCCTGGGATATTTCATCACCTGCGTTTATCCTTGACAAGACGTTGTGTATCCCTACTATCTTTATTTCCTATACGGGTGAGTCGCTCGACTATAAGACGCCGCTTCTGCGTGCCATCAATGCAGTGGATAAGGCAGGAGCCGCAGTTGCCCGCTATTTTGACAAGAATGTGAAGCACGTCATCACTTATCTTGGTTGGGAACAGGAATATTTCCTTGTTGACAAGGCGCTTTACGCTGCCCGTCCTGACCTTGTGCTGACCGGCCGTACGCTGATGGGTCACGAAAGTGCAAAGAACCAGCAGTTGGAGGACCATTATTTCGGTGCTATTCCGTCGCGTGTGGAGGCATTCATGCTTGAGTTGGAGTTGGAGTGCCACAAGTTGGGTATTCCGGCTAAGACACGTCACAATGAGGTTGCACCTAACCAGTTTGAGCTGGCGCCGGTCTATGAGGAAGCCAATCTGGCCAACGACCATAACCTGTTGCTGATGTCGCTTATCAGTGAGGTTGCCAACCGCCACAACTTCCAGGTGCTGCTCCACGAAAAGCCGTTTGCCGGAGTGAACGGTTCTGGTAAGCACAACAATTGGAGTCTGGGTACGGATACAGGCAAGCAATTGTTCAGCCCGGGCAAGACTCCGAAGGACAATCTGCAATTCATAACCTTCCTGGCAAACGTGATGGCTGCCGTACGCCGCCACAACGGTTTGCTGAAGGCTTCCATCTCTTCTGCTACCAACGAGCATCGTCTGGGAGCGAACGAGGCACCTCCTGCAATTATCTCCATGTTCCTCGGCCAACAGATTTCAGAGGTTATCGACCGATTGCTGAACGCTGATGAGGATGACGAGATTTCCTTCTCTTCTAAGGAAGGAATGAAGCTGAAGAATGTCACTCAGATTCCGGAATTGCTGTTGGACAACACCGACCGTAACCGTACGTCGCCATTCGCCTTCACAGGTAACCGCTTTGAGTTCCGTGCCATCGGTTCTTCAGCCAACTGCGCTTCTGCGATGATTGCCTTGAATGCGGCTGTTGCCGACCAGTTGGCTCGTTTCCGTCAGGTGGTTGATGCCCGCATTGCCAATGGTGAGGAAAAGGAAAAGGCAATTTTGAAGGAAGTGAAAGCTCTTATCCGTGAGAACCGCGACATTCAGTTTGACGGTAACGGTTACAGCGACGAATGGAAAGAGGAGGCCGCCCGCCGAGGTCTGGACTGCGAGGCCAGCGTTCCAAAGATTTTTGACGCATACCTGTCAAAGGAGAGCATCGAGATGTTCAACAATACGGGTGTGTTCAACGAAGTGGAGTTGAGAGCCCGCAACGAGGTGAAGTGGGAGATGTATACGAAAAAGGTACAGATTGAAGCACGTGTGCTCGGCGACCTTGCCATCAACCACGTGATTCCGGTTGCAACCCGCTATCAATCGCTGCTCCTTGACAACGTGATGAAGATTAAGGCAATCTTTGAAGGTGAGGCTTCCGACATTGCTCAACAGGAGAAGGAGACCATCAAGAAAATTGCCGGTCACATGTACGTTATTACCGATGAGGTAGAGAAAATGGTGGAGGCCCGTAAGGCTGCCAATAAGATAACGAACGAGCGCGAGAAGGCTATCCAGTATCACGATACGGTGAAGCCGTGCATGGACGTGATTCGCTACCATATCGACAAGCTTGAGCTGATGGTTGACAACGAAATGTGGCCATTGCCAAAGTACAGAGAACTGCTGTTCATCCGCTAAGGATGGCATACTATAGAAAAGGGGTTGATGCTAAGTCAATCCCTTTTTTGTCCTTACTGCTAATGAAAGAAAAAAAGACAACTGACATTATATGGAAGCAATAAAGCATGAGTGTGGCGTGGCGCTGATTCGCCTTTTAAAGCCGCTTGACTACTATTATGAGAAATACGGCACTTATGCCTACGGGCTTAACAAGCTGTATCTGCTGATGGAGAAGCAGCACAACCGTGGACAGGAGGCGGCCGGAGTGGGCTGCGTGCGGTTGGAGGCAGCTCCCGGCACAGAGTATATCAACCGGTGCCGTGCGATGGGAACCGGAGCCATACAGGAGATTTTCGCAGAGATAAGCCAGTCAATCGACGATGCCGTCAAAGGAGTGGAGGGTGCTTCGCTCAAGGATGCTCCCTATATCGGCGACTTGTATATGGGACATTTGCGTTACAGCACGACCGGACGGTCTGGAATGTCGTATGTGCATCCATTCCTGCGCCGTAACAACTGGCGCTCGCAGAACCTGCTGCTTTGCGGTAATTTCAACCTGACAAACGTGGACCAGATTTTTGACTGCGTGGTCAGCCACGGACAGCATCCCCGCATCTATTCCGATACGGTGATGGTGCTTGAACAGTTGGGTCACGCCTTGGACAAGGAGCATGACCGTCTGTTCAGTCTGTACAAGGACAGCGCGGCCAACGACAGAGAACTGTCGTTGCGGATTGAGGACGAGCTGAACGTGGCCAACGTATTGCGCCGGAATGCGGATTTGTGGGACGGTGGCTTTGTGATGTGCGGTATCGTCGGTTCCGGCGATATGTTTGCCTTGCGCGACCGCCACGGCATACGTCCGGCATTCTATTATCGCGACGAGGAGATAATCGTGCTGGCATCCGAGCGTCCGGCCATTCAGACTGTAATGAATGTGGATTCCGCCTCGGTGCAAGAACTGGAACCGGGGCATGCGCTGATTGTCAACAAAAAAGGCGAGATGCACATTGAGTCCATACTTCCGGAAGCGGCCAACAGCCGTTGCTCCTTTGAGCGGGTTTACTTTTCAAGAGGAAGCGACTGCGACATCTACAAGGAGCGTAAATCGCTGGGCAAGCATGTCGTGCCCGGTATAATCGAGGCTGTCGGCGGTGATTTGGAAAATACGGTGTTCTCCTATATCCCGAATACCGCTGAGGTGGCCTATTATGGTATGATGGAAGGGTTGGAAGCCTACATGACAGAGCAGAAGATGGCTGAGATTGCAGCTCTCTCTCCGGAGGCTCCCGACTATATGGAGCAGGTGCGTGCGATTGTCGGGCGGCGTCTGCGTCGGGAGAAGATTGCCATCAAGGACATCAAGCTCCGCACGTTCATTGCCGAGGGTGCGTCGCGCAACGATTTGGCCGCCCATGTCTATGACGTGACGTATGGTGTGGTCAAGCCGACAGACAATCTGGTTATCATCGACGACAGTATCGTGCGCGGTACGACGTTGAAGCAATCCATTATCCGGATGATGGACCGACTGAAGCCGAAACGTATCGTTGTGGTGTCCTCCTCTCCGCAGGTGCGCTATCCTGACTGCTACGGCATCGACATGTCGCGTATGGAGGAATTCATTGCTTTCCGTGCAGCCGTAGAACTGCTGCGTGAACGGGGAAAGCTTTCCGTGCTTGATGATGTGTATGCTGCCTGCAAGGAGCAATTGAGCCTTCCGCTCGCGGAAATGACCAATGCGGTGAAGAGAATCTATGACCAGTTTACCGATACGGAGATTTCCGACAAGATGGCGCAGATGCTGACTACTCCCGAGATTAATGCGGAAATTAAAATCGTCTATCTCCCGCTGGAGGGTCTGCATGAGGCCATTCCGACTTGTCCGGGCGATTGGTATTTCTCCGGCAACTATCCGACACCGGGAGGAAACCGCGTTGTCAATCAGTCGTTTGTCAACTATTATGAGCGTAAATACATGAAACGCTAAACTTGCTGTATATTATATAAAATGCGAGAGCCATATTCCACCTGCGATGGGTTGGAATATGGCTCTCGTTTTACCCGTTAGGGAAAGAGGCTATTTGATGAATTTACCTTGTAGCGTTTTTCCGTCAGCTACGGCACGGACGATATATACGCCGTTTGCCAGTTGGCTGATTCCGATGCTTGCCGAGTTGCGGTTGCCGGCAACGAGACGGCCGCTTGCATCGTAGATGCTGATGCTCTCGACATTCTCAGCTATGCAGGTGACTTGCTGACCGTCGACAATGATACCCTCATTGTTGATTACGTTCTCAATGCCTGATGCTCCGGCTTTTTCGATATCGCCATAGAAACCTACGTTGTCAATTGTCAGGAAGTAACCATCGTGTGTCGTAAGGCGGAAAGCCACATGGATATCCTTGCCGTTGTAAGCGCTCAGGTCTACGCCGCGTGTGCTCGGAGCGTCGGCATAGGTTTCCTCTCCAATGGTTGCGACAGCCGTGAAGCTTTCTGTTTCCATATCGGTGGTTGATACAAGAACTTCATAGCTTTCAGGGAAACGCTTGCCCATATCGCCGGAATTGGCTGTCCAAATCAAGTCGGCATTTTCTGACTTAACACTCATTTTCGGGAAGATGCACCAGCGGTCGGCCTGAATATCTTCCGTGAAGTATGAGCCGGATGCCAGCAGCCATGAGCCGTAACGTTCGCTCGGTTCAATCTCGATGGGTGCCCAAGCCTCGTTGTTCGGGAAAATGTCGCTGATGCTGGAGTGAACTGTTCCGTTGTCGTTGACGCGGAGCGTGAGGTCTTCCGGAACTTTTCCGTCGTTCTCAAAGTCATACATCACAGCTGCATCCTGAACTTTCTTGAATTCAATGCTGCATACGTTGTTATCCGGCATCTGGTCTTCCTCGTTGGACAGCGTAATCTTCAACTGATGCTTGCCTAAGGCGAGGTCTTTCAGCGCGTCTTCGCATTGCAGGGCGATTGTTTCCTGTGCGGCGATGTAGTCGATGCTGATGTTGGAAACTTCTTTACCGTCGATTTCTACGCTTACGGTTGTGTTCTCGAGGTCAACGATGGAGTTGTTGGTGACAGCGAACAGCACATCCTGAGTCTGGTCGGGGCGTACATAGCCGTTAGCCGGAGATGTCACATTGCTTATGGTAAGGTCTGGCTTTACATCCGGAATCTCTTCCAGTGAGATGTCGTCGATGCAAATCAGGTTCTCGTCCTTGTCGCTGAAGGAGTGGAAACCGATGTAGTAGATACCGTCCTGTTCGATGTGGATGACATTGGCCGATTCGAGGTAGGTGTCACTCATGAACGGGTCGTATTTGACAACAAGGTTTGTCATTGCTTCAGGTGTGGCTTCTGTACCGTAGTAGACAGCAAAGCGCTCATTGTGTTCGTTGACGGTCGCATACCAGAATTTCAGACTGTAATAGCCGGCTTTCAGTTTGATAGGTTCTAGAATGAACCAGTCGTCGCCCGGGTTGTTCTTGCTGTACCAGTAAATCATGGAGTAGTCGCCGCTGCGGGAGAAGTAGCCTGTAAATCCTTCGTTTTTGAAGATGCTCCATTTGCCGTTCTTATCGTCTTCCGGGTCTTCGTTCAGATTGAAGAATTTGATGGCCTCGCGGCTGTAGGCATCCTCAAATCCGTTGAAATAAGGTACCGATGCCGGTCCGTAATGGCGGGTGGACGTTTCACAGAGGTCATTCTCCGGAATCTCATCGTTCTCAAGAGCCGTCCACGCCTTGATAGTATAGAGTCCGCTTTCGGTCATATCAGCCTTAGTGGCAAAAGTATGCTCGACCGATTCTCCCGGTTTGATGGTTGTCGTGATTGTTTCAGTAACGACCGGATTGCTGTTTACCTGGTAGCAAACCTTTAGATTGCTGATGTCGGTTGTGCCACTGTTGCGTACGGTCAGCACTATTGGTTCGGTGGCGAGATTGTCGCCTGATTCGGTCGTCGTTACGGATACGGCTTGAGCGTCAAGTCCTTGTGCGGGAACGAGTTTTACGTTCTTGACAAGAATACGGAACTTGTCGGGGTCGCTTTTGGCATGGAAACCGATATGGATGTTTCCGTCAGCTTCGACTTTAAACATTTGCTTGGTAGAGGCAAACTCACCATTGACGGTAAATGTGCCCAAATCGGCAATAGGCTGCGTCAGTGCTTCTGCCGTGGATTGGCTGCCGTAGAAAATGTCCATTTTCTCACCGTAGCTGCTGCCCTGATAGTCAAAGGAGAGAATGTAGCTGCCGTTGGGGGCGGCGATGGCCGGAGAGACAAGCCAGTCATCGGCAACGTTATTTGATGAATAACTGTACTTGGCAGCGGTTGTTCCACTGTCGAATCCCCAGGTTTTAGTGTCATTGTTGGCGTCAATGACGCTCCATTTCGCAAATTCATCTTCTGTTGTCAGTGATGATTCGAACGTGAGTTCTTGTGCATGGCTGATGAGAGCAAATGAAGCAAGAACAGAGAAAATCATTTCTTTTTTCATAATTATGTAAGTAAATATTTCTCTAAATATAGGGATAAAAAGTAAGAAAAACAAGGAATCTAATTGAAAAAAGGAATCTGTGATTCGGTTTTGCCGTACAAATAAAAATCCGATGCAAGATGGAAAGTTGCCTTCTTGCATCGGATAAAAGTGAAAAATGGTTATACTATTTCATTCTATTTCAGGAAGAAACTGAATTCTTTGGATTCGATGTCAGCTTCTGAGTTGTCAAACGAAGTGGCTGAAATGCGGATATAGCGCGCATTGACAGTTTTTCCGAAGCTGACTGTCTGCGGCTGTGGATTGTGCATGATGTTGCCGAATTCGCCGTTGACAATGACATCTGTCCAATTGGAACCGTCCGTGCTGATGGAAACCGTATAATGGTAGGCAAGTTTCTCAGCTTTTTTCTTAGAGGCAGGAGCATAGGTGAGTGCTGTCAGCTGCTTTTTAGAACCGAGGTCGAGCGTGAGCGGAGCGCTCTTCAGCATGGTTGCATTAGTGATGATTTTTCCGTCTTTGCCTTCAATTGCAGCCTCCTCGATGGTCGGTGCGGCATAAGCGGCTACCTTTGTGATGTTGGCCGTGTTACGGCTTCCCGTAATGCTGATTCTGATGGCCTCTGCTTTTACTTCCGGGAAACGGACGATGCGCTTGTAGCCCACAGTAGTACCGGTGGCTACTTCCTTCCATTCTCCATTCGTTTGGGCTTCTACCGTGAATTTCTCGACACGCTGTCCTTTCAGAATGTCTTCCTGGAGCATTACCATGTTGATGGTTGATTTTCCATTAAGACGGTAAACGCGGCTGTCGCCCGGTTTAGCTTTCCAATAGGAGTCGCCTTTGCGGACAAAGTCTGTTGCGAAAACCTTGTTGCGGTAGTCGGCAAATTCCTTGAGTCGCTTCACGTCGTTTTCATGAATCAAACCGCGGCGGTCGGGCGGAATGTTGAGCAACAGTACGGAGTTGTAGCCGACTGATTGGAAATAGATGTCGGAGAGGTGTTTCAACGATTTGACGCTGTTGTCCTCATATTGGTGATAGAACCATCCCGGTCGGATAGATACGTCGACTTCCGATGGATACCAGTAAAGGTCTTTCGCATCGGCAAGCATCTCGCGGCTGCCGAGGTCGGATGATTTCTGAGTGATGCCCAGCGCCTTGTTGCTCTTGTCGGAGTTGGCATAGATGCCCGGAGTGATAACGGTTGCACTCCATTCAGTCTCGCGGCCAATGCCTTTCTCGTTGCCTACCCAGCGAACATCGTCACCCATGATGGCCATTACGGCATTGGGCTGATACTTCTTGATGGTGGCGTAGAATGCGTCCCAGTCATATTCCTGCTTGCGTCCGTTGGGGCCTTCTCCGTTGGCACCGTCAAACCAGACTTCATGCACTTCACCATAGTTGGTGAGAAGCTCAGTCAGCTGGCGGATGAAGAATTCATTGTATTTCGGAGAGTCACCGTAGCAAGCTGCGTTGCGGTCCCATGGCGACAGATAGACACCGAATTTCATGCCATACTTGTCGCAGGCTTCGCGTAATTCCTTAACGACATCGCCTTTGCCGTTTTTCCACGGAGAGGAAGCAACGGAATGAGAGGTAGTGGCTGTTGGCCAGAGGCAGAATCCGTCGTGGTGCTTTGCCGTGAGGATGACAATCTTAAAGCCTGCCTCACTGAGAGTGCGTACCCATTGGTCTGCATCCAGTTCAGTCGGGTTGAACAATTTTGGGTCTTCTGAGCCATCTCCCCATTCACGGTCTGTGAACGTGTTGATGCCGAAATGGATGAAGGCGGCCATTTCAAGTTTCTGCCATTCTGCCTGTTGGCGGGAAGGCACAAGGCGTGATGCCATTTCAACTTTCTCATTCAGACTAATCCCTTCAGGGAAGGTCAAATGCTTGACGTAATAATTCTCTTTTGCTTGGATGATGCCGGATGATGCGGCAATGAGCAATCCAAGGGATAGTAAAAACTTCTTCATTTTTTGGTTAGTATTATAGGTTTGTTATGTAAGTCCTCTTGGGCTTCTATTAGCTTAGTCAATGAGGTCAAGAATGTCCAACGGGTTGCTGACGATGTGGCCGGCGAGTCCGGCTTGAAGTTCGCTGACCGGGCGGAAGCCCCAGTCGACTCCCACGGAATCTACACATGCGCGGCGGGCTGTTTCCATGTCTACGCCTGAGTCACCAACGTAAAGCACGTCTTTCTTCATTACTTCCGTAGTGGCCAGAATGCCGAATACGATGGATGGGTCGGGTTTCACGGGAATGCCTTCCTTTTGTCCTTCCACGGCGGCAAAATGCACATCCGGGAAAATTCGGCTGATGATATATTTCGTAGCGGCATCGTATTTGTTGGAGGCCACGGCAAGGCTGATGCCTTTATCCGACAAGGCCTTCAGCAATTCAGGAATCCCCTTGTAGGGAACGGTGTGGTCAATGTTATGCTTGTCGTAGTATTCCTTGAAATCAAGGCGTACTTTTTCGATGGTCTGCTCTGTGCGGACGTCAGCGGGGAGCGCTCGCTCAATCAGTTTTCTCACACCATTGCCTACAAATGAAGGGTAGGCTGTGATAGGGTGGGTGGGATAGCCGTTCTTTTGCAGTGCGTAGTTGGTAGCAACGCCCAAGTCTTCGATGGAATTAATTAATGTACCGTCTAAATCGAAAATTACAAGTTTTTTCATATAGATGTGTAAATTTTTTAGATTAGAATGGATAGCCGACGGAGAAATGCAGCGCAAAGTCACGACTGAAATCCGGGCTGAGGAGCGGCCATCGCTTTTGTCCTTCAGCGGGATTGTAGGCTTTCATACCACAGTCGAGGCGCAGGAGGAAGTAGTTGAAGTTCATGCGGATGCCGAGGCCGTAGGCTGCTGCTATTTCTTTGTAGAAACGGTCAAAGCGGAATTCGCCACCCGGCTGGTTCTCATAGTAGCGTATCGTCCAGATGTTGCCGGCATCGATGAATGCTCCCAATTCAAACACCCAGAACAACTTTGCTCGATACTCCAGGTTCATGTCGAGGCGGATGTCGCCGCATTGCTCCATGAACGAGCTTACAGAGTTGTTTCCGTTGAAGCGGCCCGGGCCGAGCGTGCGCACCGACCATCCGCGTACGCTGTTGGCTCCTCCGGCATAGAAACGCTTCTCGAAGGGGAGAATCGTTGAGTTTCCGTAAGGTATTCCTACACCAGTGCCGATGTGGAAGACGAGGGAGTTGCGGCGGTCGAATGAGTGATTGTAGGTGTAGTCCAAGTTGAATTTCACATATTGGGAATACTGGATGCCAAACACCTTGTAGGCTTGGAGCCGCGGGTCTTTTTTCTGATTCGTAAGATGAGAGAACAGGTTGAGGACATTACCGGCTGCCTCCACGCCGACACGGAATGTGAAGATGTCCGGCTGATAGGTGTAGGACCCGAGTCCGGTATTGCTGTTCTTCTTGTTCGTGTAATAAAAGGTGTAACCTGTACGCATGATGAAGTGGTCCTCATAGGAATAGCGCAGCAGAGGATTGTCAGGCGCTATTTCGTCGAGGAAGTTGTCGGTGATTTGTGGCAGGTAGACGTAGTTGATGTCGATGAGGTCAAACGTGTGGTTGACGAGATTGCTACGCTCCGCCCATTTGTATTTCCATCCCGCACCGGCTATCACGCGCGTGTATTCCGGTCGTTCCTGATAGGTGAACGACGTTCCGAACTCTGTATTGGCCCGGATTTTCTGACGGAAACTTTTCTTGAGGAACGGGAATATGAATTTCGGGAAATTGATGTTGACTTCCCCGTTGTATTCTGCGTACTTATTGTTAATCAAACCCGACATATCGCCGGAGATACTCTCATATTTTACGCCGGCTTTAGCCGTCAGCATCTCTGAGCCTCTGGCGAGGTTACGGTGCTGATAGGTGGTGGCAATTCCGAATCCGAGGTCACCTTCCGAGTTGGTTCCTTCGAGAGAGATGGATACGGTCTGCGGCTGGCCTTTGGTGAGCAAAATGTAGGAGTCCATCCACATTTTGCCATCAATAATTCCCACCGGGTCAAAATTGATGTTGATGTATTTCAGCACGCCCAAACGGCCGAATGCCTGGTATGTTTTGTCGATGTCGCTTGAATTGTATTTCTTTCCGGGTGAGAAATAGATGTTCTCATCGATGATGGCGGGGCGCAGATATTGCTCATCGCCGTAGATGATTTTCACACCGTTGTATGTCTTGTCGACTTTTTCCTCGAGATTGCTGTAGTCGATTTTCTTGGTCGGGTCATAGTCGGAAATCACATATACGTTTCTGATATAGAACGGCATGTGCTTGTTGTAATACTTGATTCGGTTTGCATAGGGAGGCATCACGTTGAGTGTCAGGTCGACCGCCTTGGAAAATTCAGTGGTGTCGGCCGTGAACGTGATGTATTCTTTGTTAAACCCGAAATATCCCTGCTGGCGGAGCCGGTCGGTGATGAGTTGGCGCTCGGCATCCAGCTTATTCCGGTCGAAATTCATGTTTTTTCGGAGTGTGAATTTGGCGGAATCGGCCAGAATGAGACGGCGCAGCGTATCATTTGGAATGTTGTATTGGATAGACTGTATGTAGTGCGGGTCGTGGGTATAGATGTTGTAGGTTAAATGGATTTTTTGCTTTTTCTCGTTTTTGACGGAGTCGACAAAAACGTCGGGATACATGTAGCCTTTGTTGATGAGTGCCAGCCGCAATTGGTTGACAGAGGCGTCCGTCAGCTCCTTATCGTAGATTACGGGAGCCTGTCCGACCTTGCGTATCCATTTGTTATACCATTTGGAGGAGTCCTTGCCTGAGAGGTTGTAAATGGCAAGCTGGAATTTCAATCCTCCGAAAATCTCATGGTTCTTGTTCTGTCGGAGGAAGTTGCCCATTTCCTTACGGTTGATGTCGACGTTGTCTTTTATTTCAATCTTGACATCATCAAGGAGATATTTCCCTTTCGGAACGTGTTTTGTCGGGTTACAAGACACGAAAATAAACAGCAGGACTGCTGAAAACAGTCTCGCTGTCCATGAAATAATAGTTGATTTGTCTTTCCTCCGATAAAACATTACACAAAAGTAGTGAAAAAAAGCGGATTACTGCCTTTTTTCAAATACTATTCTTGCTTTGCAGTGTGAAGTTTGCTCCGATGCGATTTCCAGATGTGCTTCCGTTTCGGTCTCTTCGGTACTGATTGTTACGGATTCTCCGATGTAAGCCTCTTTCGTATAGGCTATTTCGAAGCGGGCAATGCGGAAGTGGTCGTGATGTTCCATTTCCCATTGGTTGAGGAACAGCGAAATGTAGCGCACGCTGTTGACGTGGCGGTTGAAGTCGATGTCGGAGTAGGCAAATGTGTAATGTGACTGGCGTTCCGGAGTCAGTTTTTTGATGCGTCCCTGCCGTTCAATCGGGCATTCCTTGTCGTAAGTGTTTTTTTGAATGTATTCCAGTTCGGCGAGGTTGCAGCTTTCGCGTGTCGTGAAGTCAATAACCATCCAGATGGTACGGGCATATCCGAGAACGTTTCCGTCTTCGTCGGTAATTTCCATGTTACGCTCGGAAAAGTGACGGTTGTAGCTTTCCACCCATGTGGATATGCGATATGTCTCGTTGATGCGGGGGTAGCGTTTCATTTCGATGGCCATGCGCGAGAGTACCCATCCTCTGTTTTCTTCCTGAAGCCTTTTGTAGCCAACGTTCCAGTAGTTGGCATGCAGGGTAGCGATTTCGATGAGCCGGTTGGCAAGTAACGTAAGCGGCATTTCGCTTTCTGCGTTGCATTCTCCGGCAGCGAGAAAGTATTCTTTGACAAAAAGTTTATCCTTGCTGATTTCCATGAGAAACATTCATTTTTTGCAAACGTACGCAAAAAATGTGAGATATTCAACCATTTTTGTTCGGACGATGCCGGGTTTTAAGCCTGATTAATGATTCTTAAAAATGAGTCATTGACCTACTTTTTTGGTTGTCGGGGTTGCAGGATGCTCCAAATTGCCTACTTTTGCATACGAAAATCAGATACTCCTTTTTTTAACGTATGATTCCGAGAACCATATATTAATATTTACCAATAAAATCTGTTAGAGACAATGAAAAAACTATGTACTTTCTTATTGCTTTCATTGCTTTCTGTCGTTTCGGCTTTTGCCGGTACTGAGTTGAGAGTGATGACTTACAACATGCGTCTTGAGATTGCTGTTGACGGTGAACATCAATGGAAATACCGCAAGGATTTTGCCGCAGACCTTGTCCGTTTTCATCAGCCGGACATCTGGGGCTCACAGGAGGTGACACATCCGCAGCTTGTTGATTTGCTTGACCGTCTTCCTGAGTACGACTACATTGGAGTCGGCCGTGATGACGGTAAGGAAAAGGGCGAATATTCTCCGATTTTTTACCGTAAGGACCGTTTCGAACTGGAGAAGTCCGGCTATTTCTGGCTGGCAGAGGAAGCGAAGATGCACGTTCCCGGTGCTCTTGGCTGGGATGCTGATTATCCTCGCGTAGCTACTTGGGGAATTTTCAAGGATAAGGTTTCCGGAGAGCGTTTCTTTATGCTCAATACGCATTTGGACCATGTGGGTGTTGAGGCACGCCGTAATGGAGCCAAACTGGTACTTTCCGAGGTGAGCCGTCTTTCTGAGAACCTTCCGGTTATCGTAACAGGTGACTTCAATGCTGTTCCTACTGATGAGCCTATCCGCATATTGACAGACAAGAGCAACAAGAATGCCTTCACACATACTCGTGACGTTGCTGATTTCTGCTATGGTCCGGATTGGACATTCCATGCCTATGGAACAATTGATTACGACCAGCGCACGTTTATCGACTATGTGTTTTTCAAGGGTAACTTTAAAGTGAAGACGCATGCTGTCATCACTGATACAAAAGGTAAGGCTTATCCTTCCGACCATTGCCCTGTACTTGCCATCGTGGAATTGAAAAAATAAGTTCTAATTGCTTGTAAAATAAAAGGTTGCAATCCAAGAGATTGCAACCTTTTTCTGTATTGTGCAGAACTCGTTATTCTGATTTTGTACCTTTTTTCTGACTCGCCTTGTAGGTGGATGGCGTTTCCTGCGTGAATTGCTTGAACAGCGTGCTGAAATAGCGGGCACTGGAGAATCCTGTCTTTTCCGATACTTCCGTAATGGAAAGGTCGGTCGTCTCAAGCAGTCTCATGGCTTGTTCTATCTTGAGGCGGTTGACGTAGTCGTTTACACCCAGTCCGGTGATGCTCTTCACTTTATTGTAGAGCGAAGCACGGCTCATACCGACCTCAAGCGTCAGGAACTTCACATCCAAATCGGTATTCGCGATGTTGTCTTGGATGATTTTATTCAGTTTCATCATGAATTGCTCGTCGGCATTGCTGATGGTTTGCTCCTCGATAGTTTTCGGAGCGTTGCTGAGATTTCGGTAGTATGACTTTATCTGCTCACGGCTGCGCAAGATGTTGCGGATGATAGAGAGCAGAGTGTCGATGTCGAACGGTTTTGCCAGATAGGCGTCGGCTCCGAGCTTGTAGCTGATGTTGGAACTGTTCTGTGTATGTTGTGCCGTCAGCAGTACGACAGGGATGTGGCTGATACGGATGTCGCTCTTCAGAATCTGGCAGAATTCATATCCGTCCATTTTAGGCATCATAATGTCGCTGACAACGATGTCCGGTTGGTGGTTGCGGGTCTGTTCCAGGGCTTCCGCACCATTGCTTGCCGTATATATGCGCTTGAATTTGTCCTTCAGCGTTTCTGCAATGAAGGAGCGTACTTCCTTCTCGTCATCCACAATCAGCAGTGTAAAGGCCGACATGTTGAAGTTGTCGTTGAGGTCGCTTCGCTTGTTGTTATTCTCTGAGCTGTCGCTGACTGGCAGATAGTCGCCGGAAGAGCATGATATGGTTTCCTCATCGGCATGAAGCGGCAGTTCAATCCAGAATGTAGCTCCCTTGTCTGGATTGTTGAATGCTCCGATTTTACCTTTGTGGAGTTCCAAGAGAGTTTTTGAATAAGCCAGACCGATGCCACTGCCTCCAATTTGGTGGTCACCCTGATAGAACCGGGAGAACAGGTTGGACAAGTCTTTTTCAGTCAGTCCGATACCTTGGTCGCGGACTGAGATACGCACATTTTCGCCAATGATTTCGGACGTGACAACCACTTCCGTGTCTTCATCGGAATATTTATAGGCATTCATCAGCAGGTTGGACAATACGATGTCGCATTTTTCCTTGTCAAATGGCACATTGGTAATGTTCTCACCTGGGATGAATGTCAGCGTCATATTTTTCGATTTGTACTCATCGGTAAAGTCGTTGACGATGGTTTCAATCCACTTGTTGAGAGGATGTTGCTGGAGATGTAGCTTTTGGAATCCCGCCTCCATGCGGCGCATGTCAAGCACCATGTTGATGAGGTTCAACATGAGACGTGTCTGTTTGAATATGCGCTGCAACTGCCTGTTCAGCGGGCTGTCAGGTTCGTTGTATTCCTGAAGCAGAATCTTGAGCGGAGCGTAGATAAGAGTCAGCGGAGTGCGGAGCTCGTGGCTGATGTTGATGAGGAATCTCACCTTGTCCTCTGAAATCTGCTTTTCCTTGTCTTTCAAGTCAAGCAGCATCTTGTTGCGTTTGCGGAGGAGATAATAGAATCCCATGAACCAAACGATGCCGCCGATAATAAGGATGAGGAGTGTGATAAACCACCAGCTCATCCACCACGGAGCCAGAACCCGGATGGTGGCCACCTTTACAGGCTCGCTCCAGCTGCCTGTCGGTTCGCTGCATGATACATAGATGTCGTGGCTTCCGATAGGAAGTCCGTGGAGCTCGAGCGTGTGGTTGAATGTCTCGATAGGCTCACTCTCTACGTCATCGATGTAGAATCTGAAGATTTTGCTGCGGAATATATCCTCTTCCCTGACAATTACCTTTAGAGAGAGGGTGGAGAAACCTCGCTCTACCTCATATTCAATACTCTCAGAATCAGAGTCGTAAAACGTAGATACGCCATCAACGACAATGTCGGCCAGGCTGATTTTCGAATGGAAGGAACTTGCGTCCTGAATGCGCCTGAAATTTTTATTGATATGAAGCAGACCGTTGATGCCGCCGAGGAATATGTCTCCCTTGTGGGTTACAAAGGCGCATCGGTTGAGGTATTCGTTGTGTTCTGCACCATCGGATTCTCCATATATCATGAAATTGTTATCCTCAATGTCATATCTGAGCAGGCCATTGTTGGCGCCAATCCATAGGCTGCTGCCGTCGTAGACCAGAGCGGTTACTTCTCTGAACAGATTGGTGGTAATCTTTTCTGTTTTTCCTGTAGCAATGTTGAGTCTTGACAGACCTTGGTTTGTGCCAATCCATATATAGCCATGGTTATCGTATGCGGCAGCATAGATGCCTATGCTGTTTAAGGGTACACGGTAAATATGGCGTGCTGTCTTTTTTTTGAGGTCTATTTTAAGAATAAATCCGGGGCTGAAGGTGTAGGAAACATCTTCGTTGGAGTAAATATGCTCCATGGCTCCTGTGGGTTTTGCCACATCGATAAACTTAATCTTCTCAATTTCTTTGCTGTTTGTGTCGTAGATATGCACATTGTCTGTGATAAACAGAAGTTTACCGGGTTTATAACTGATGAGATTGGTAGTGACCGGAGTGTTGCTCACTTGTCGGTTCTGTTCGTCGGACAGGAACTTGGAAAGAGCTCCTGTTGTCTTGTCAAAGAGGAAGAGTCCTTTAGAGAAAATGAAAACGACGAGCCGGTTGTCATCGAAAGGTGCGATGGCTCCAACTTTACAGCCGTAGGTTTCCTTGAAATGATGGAAAGTTTGCGTTTCCGGGTTAAAACTGTTGATGCCGCCTCCGTCGGTTCCAATCCAAATCAATCCGTCATTGTCCTCATAGGCACAGAGCATGGTACGGTTGCTGAGACCATAGCTGTTGCCAAAAGGCACTTCGTTGTAGGTGTGCATGCCGACTTCTTTTATGCCGATGAAGCCACCCCGGATTGTTCCTGCCCACATATTGTCGTTTTCATCTTTATAAAGTGTAAAGACGGAATTGAAAGGGAAGGAGCTGATGTCGCTTGGGTTATGGTTTAAGTTATAGCCTTTTCCTGTGTCGGAGTTGATGATTGATATGCCTCCGCCATCAGTAGCCAGCCATATCTCACCCTTACGCTCCTCGATGTCGAGGATTATATTGTTACTGATAAACGAACTTTCGCTGTTGAATTGACGGATAAGTGAACGTCCTGTCGAATACACTCTTACGCCTTGGTTGAAAGGCGAAATCCACAAGCGTTGCTTGCTGTCGACGAAAACGGAGGAAATCTCCTGGTAGGAACAAAAGTCGGCTTTTACCAGCTTTCTGCTGTTAAGGTCAAGGAGCCAGAGGCCGTTCCATCTGGTACCGATGACCCAATAGCGGTTTGTCCACTGAACGATGTGGGTAATCATGCGGGGTTTTTGTTCTGGCATGATGACATTGACCGGCTCAAGTGTTTTGGAGTTACGGTTCCATTTTAACAGCAGATTTTCACCGCCAAAATATATGGCTGTGTCAGTTTTCAGATAGGATTGGGAAAGAATACGGTTATTTTTGTATTTCATGCGCTTGAAGTTACCGTTTTTACGGTCCATCAGGCACAATCCGTCGGAAGTGGAGACCCACAGATTCTTGTCTTTGTCTTCCACGATGTAGTGAATTAGATTGCCGGGAAGTGAAAGAGAATCAGATGAGTCATGATAGAATCGGTTGAAGTCGTATCCGTCAAAACGATTAAGACCGGAACGGGTTCCAATCCAGTAGAATCCGTTGTGGTCCATCGTGATGGCGCGTACATAGTTCTGCGACAGTCCGTCGAGCTGCGATAGTTGTTTGAAGTAGAAGTGTGGTTCGCTTGTGCTCTCAGCCTGGCCTGTTGCAGCGCAGAAGAAAATGATAAATGTCAACAAATAACGTAAAAAGTTAAAGTTTTTCATATAGTATTTATCATTATGAAATTTACTATAAATGGGCATTCTTATGCTCTCCCTCATTAGTTTATTCCTTGTTTTAGACAATGGGGTAACTTGTTGGCTAATAACGAGACACGGAATTTGGGGCAGGCATTTTCCTGTGAAATGTGCTTGTTCCACCTTGTCCGTAGGCAAATTATTACATCCAAAGATACAATAATTTGCGTTTAAATACAAATTAGGTATGTATAATTTATTGGATTGACCGCTATTTTCATATATTTATATAAAACTGACAATCTGATAGGAATTGGATGCATTTTAATTTGTATTTTTGTGGTGGAATAAATAGGAATTGAATAAACACCTCTAACATGAAACCTTTCAAAGCAGTATTGGGCTGCCTATGTGCGGGAGTATCGCCACTGGCTTCTTTTGCCGCGCAGCAGCCGAACATTATTCTTTTTTTAGTTGATGATATGGGATGGCAGGACACCTCTGTCCCTTTCTATCAGACGGAAACCCTCCTTAACAAGCGCTACAATACGCCTAATATGGAGCGTCTTGCCGAAATGGGTGTCAAGTTTACCAATGCTTATGCCTGTTCCGTGTCGACACCGACACGTTGCAGCTTGATGACGGGAATGAATGCGGCCCGGCATCATGTTACGAATTGGACGCTGAATTATGGAAATCCGACGGATGCCAAGGGAAATATCATTCCTCCCGATTGGAATTTCAACGGTATCCAGCCGGATACTGTTACTACGGCTCACAATATTCAGAATTCAACCATTGCCACTACGTTGCCGCAACTTCTTCGCCAAAATGGTTATTACACGATTCATTGCGGGAAAGCGCATTTTGGCGCAAAGACAACTCCGGGGGCCAATCCGTTGACAATGGGCTTTGACGTGAATATTGCGGGTGGTGCCAACGGTGCACCGGCCAGCTATTTGGGAACGAAAAATTTCGGACAGGGCCGGCCGATGGAAGTCTTGGGCATGGAGAAATATTGGGGACAGGATATTTTCCTGACTGAGGCGATTACCCGGGAGGCATTGGCAGCTTTGGAGAAGCCGATTGCCGACGGAAAGCCGTTCTATCTGTATATGTCGCAATACGCCATTCATGTGCCTTATGACGCCGATGAGCGTTTTGTCGGGAAATACCGTAACCGCTATGATGAGCTGCTTAAAGCCAATCTTAAGGAAAGTGAGGCATGCTTTGCCGCGTTGATTGAGGGAATGGATAAGAGTCTCGGTGATTTGCTCGATTTTCTTGACAAGCATCCGAAAGTTGCCGCCAATACCGTTGTGTTGTTCATGTCGGACAATGGTGGACAAGGTCAGGGTGGGGTACGTCAGGGAAGGCATAACCGCGACCAGAATTATCCTTTGCGTGCCGGGAAAGGTTCAGCCTTTATGGGTGGCGTGCGTGAGCCGATGATTGTCTATTGGCCGGGAGTTACTCCGAAGGGAGTATCGACGGATGCTCCGGTGATAATAGAGGATTTCTTTCCGACAATTCTTGATATTGCGGGAGTGAATGAATATGAGACGGTACAGACGATTGACGGTATAAGTTTTGTTGACATACTGCGTAATCCTGATAAGGCGCGTGAGCGTACGCTGGTTTGGCATTTCCCGAATCTATGGGGCGAAACTCAGAATATCAATGAGGGCTATGGTGCTTTCTCCGCAATCATGGAGGGCGACTACCACCTTATATATAGTTGGGAACGTCAAAGTCTGCGACTTTACAATATTCGCGAAGACATTAGCGAACAGAATGACCTTGCGGCCTCAATGCCGGAAAAGGTGAAGGAGCTGAGCCGGAAACTGACAAAGGAACTGAAGCGTTACGGCGCACAGCGTCCGATGTTGAAGGCGACAAATGCAATTATTCCTTATCCGGACGGCTCGTTGCATTAATCTAAGAAAAATTGGATAAAATGCGCATTCGGGCTTGATAGTCTGAATGCGCATTTTTTTTGAGAATTAACTCTGTCAGGTTTTAATATTTGAGTTCGTTCCTTATTCTGGGTGGCGCTATCTAATTGTAGCTGGCCTAAAATGAGTCTAATGACGAGGGTTTGTAAGATTATATTCTTGGAAATCAGAGTGAATAATGTGGTTGGTTAGGGAAGATTGTGTGGTTGGTATTTTAAGTCAGAAAAATAAATAGCCTGCAATTGTCGGCTGTTTTCCGCCTTAGGATGATAAAAAGAGTTTTGAAGAGTATTTTGGTGTTCATTTTGGCATGTTGGTAGTAGAAGAAGATGAGAAAAGAGATGGGGGAGAGGAGCCAATTTGGGGAATAAAAATAGTATGAGGGTATATTTTAATGCTGAAATTAGGAAAATGTTAAAAAAGTTGCATATGTGCTAACTTTTTGTTATATTAGAACCGTGAATGGGTGTTCTTTTGAAAAAAATAACGAAAATTTTAGTTTCATTTGTCTTTATCACTCATTAAAATCACTTGATTTTTTTAATAGCGGATGGTGGTTTAATATTGGTTCCAAGTGGTACTGTTATCGTATATTACCAACTCTTGTATGTGCTAAAATCGTCTAAAAAACGTCTAATTGATATTGGTTAACTATTTGATTATCAATAAATAAGTTGGTTTGTTGTTCGAATTGGACGATTTTGAACATTAAATAGACGGCAGTGGAATTACAGTGGTCGAGTTTCACATAACTTTGCAAGCGTAAAACCTAACAGAAAATCTGTTTTGCGATATAGATACGGAAACATCTTTAAAATAATAATAACATTAAAAAACTAACAAAAATGAAAGCAAAAACTTTACTCCTATCAGCAACAATGATTGCGTCTTCTGTAGCTGCTTTTGCGGCTGACGATATTACTCCGGACCGCTTCAAATTTGCAAAACAGCCAGAAGGCCAATTCAAGATTAATTATTATCGTTCGGGTGCAAACCCTGACAACGCTTTTCAACCGGCGTTTGATGGTAGTGACGATGGTTACTTGTTGGTCGGTGGTGCTAAGTATCTTATTTCCCAAGAGGGAGAGACTCCTGCAGATCCATTTACTCAATGGTTTGAGAAATCAACTGAAATTGTAGACCTTGGCGGAGAGGTTGGAAAGGTACTTTTGATTAAGGGTCCTCAATCTAACTATGAAATGGGTGCTGCTAATGATGAGGCTGTTAAGATTGATTGGTTTAACTATAACTTCTATACACCTCAGTCAAGGACTCCGATTAGCTCAACTGCCGGTGAACATCCAATTCGTATGCGCCTTGTATTCCAAATCCGTTCAAATAATGTATCAGCAGATGCTTTATTTAAAGTATCATCGTCCACTTGGGCTAATAATCAGGTACTTGGTGGAGAGAATTTCTCAGCTGCTGATTTTGCTCTTCTTGACGAGAATGGAGACCCAGTTTATGGTGGTGAAGATGGTTTCTCTATGATTACTGATGAATCGAAGTGGCAAATTTTTGAGTTTGACTGTGAAGTGGGTGATAAGGCTGGTAATCCTACCCGTATGAAGCTGGAATTTACAGCAGGAGTATATACAACCGGTGCACTTCTTATTAAGGAACTTTCATTTGTAACTGACCCAACAGGTGAACCGGTTCAGCGTGAATTTGTAACATACAAGCCGGGTGAATCAAGCTCTGTAAAAGATTTGATGAAAGAAGCAGCTTATACAGTTAGCGGCCGTCAGGTTACATTTGCAACTGATGCTGTTGTTTACGGTTTGAACGGAGCTGTCGTTGCTACAGCAGAAGCAGGTGAGACTCTCTCATTGACTCCTGGTTTCTACGTTGTTAAGGCAAACAACGAAGGCTCTAAATTGATGATTAAATAATTGATTCTATAGCATTGAAGGTGTAGGGCGGGGCTCTTCCCGTCTTACATCTTTCACCCCTATCCTTTCTAACATTTTTACAAACTTAAAATCTGTTATCATAATGAGAAAAATATTTTGTGCCTGTGCAATGTTGCTTTGTGGAGCAATGGCTGCTACGGCTCAGGTAGATAATTACTCTTTAAAATTAAGCAACGGTGGAAATGTTGCTTTTACTCAGATGCCGGAGCTGAACAGGCTCTCTTCATATACTGTGCAATTCTGGATGAATGTGGACGCATGGACAAACGGTGCTACTATTTATTCATGTGGTAATGCCTTTAGCGCAGCATTGGGAAATGCGAAGCAAATGACTTTTAAGGTTGGAGACAAGACATTGACTGTTACTTCGGATGATTTGGTTGAAAATGTTTGGAATCAAATAACTTTTATAGCCAATGGCGTTTCCGGCCGTGTGTTGGTTAATGGAAAAGAGGCTGGCAGTTTGGCCGAGGAGATGGTTATCCCAGAGAATGAGGATATTTTTGTAATCGGTGGAAATTTTGCCGGACGCATTGATGAATTCCGTGTTTGGAATGCGGAATTGGCCGATAAATTTGACTATTTTATCAATAATACGTTGAACAAGTTCAATCCCCAGTGGGAAAATCTGGTAGCTTATTATAAGTTCGACCAGAACTTGTGTGACAACGTTGTAGACTATACTTTTGGTAAGAATATTGCCGGTAAGATGCCTCATCACGGAACTTTCTCCGAGACAGGAGCGGTTCGTGACGTCGTAACCGACAATAATAACTTTAAATATATGACAGCCGGAGCCTACACAGACTTCAGCCGTTTCTTTGACCGAGCGATTGATAAGGATAAATATTTATTAGTCAATGACCTGATTGTTCTTGGTATCGATTCTCATTCTGATGGTCATCTTTCATTACCTTATCCTGAATGTCAGGGTGTATTAAAAAATGCAGAATATCTCTCAGAGTATAAAGGCCGTAATGGTGTTCTTTCTTTGAATGGAGAAGGAGCTGGAATGGAGGTCGGTGTGAATGCATTGACTCCGACTGATGCGTATACGTTCTTTACATGGGTGTATTTGGAAAAATGGACAGAAGGAGCTTTTTTGTTCCGGAAAGAAACATCTGACGGAAAGAAAGGATTCTCCATTCGTTTAGGTAAGGAAAGCTCGACAACTCCGGGTTGCGGTTCGTTTGTGGTTCGTTTGAATGGTTACGATTATCCGTCACAAGCTTTGCCAATTGTAAAAGTAGGAGAGTGGGCTCACTTTGCAGTCCGTACTTATGCTACAGATATGACTTATGAGAAGACTTTTGAATTTATTTTTAATGATAAATCCTTTTTCTGTAGCAAAGGACAGATGACCGGCGAGGAACCAATTGCATGGGCTCCGGAAGGAGTGGAGAATGTTGCTGCCGTTGTTGGTGAGAATTTGGATGCAAAATTGGACAATACAACAATTTGGCATGCTTCGCTTGACCGTTTCCGTATGCAAGGGTTTATGCAGAATGGTCTTCCTATGCCTGGTTTTGATATAGTACTTACGGCGGGAGACCAAATGAAGGCAAATTCTTGCTGGATGTATGATAATGCGGAAAATCCAGGATATGATAGCTATTCTTACAAGAGTTATTTGAATATCATGCGTAGCGCTTATGAAAACCACAGAGGTTACAAGATTCGCATGAGCGTACATGGTCACGACGGTTGGGAAAACACATTCGCAAACGCTGATAAGCGCAAGATTTTTGCTGCCGACCTCGCTGAAATAGCAAAAGAGTTTGACGGTGTGGATTTGGACTTTGAATGGTGCTACTCTCAGACTTGCTGGGACAACTATGGTAAGTTGCTTGAGGAAATCGAGAAAGTGTTGGATAAGGACAAAATTCTGACTGTTTCTCCTCACAAGGTTTCCTATTCATTGCGTCCGCAATATATGGAACCGGTAGATTACTTTACGTTCCAGATTTATGGCCCGAGCAAGGATCTCTTTAATTATCCTGCTTACACAGATGCTTACAACCGTTTTGCTAATCAGGGTTATCCGAACGAAAAAATGCTCCTTTCTTATGCTACTACTACCTCAAGAGGTTGGAAAGACGGTAAGGAAGTGGCAGCAGCCGCTCCGATTGGCGTACGTAATGGATTGGTTGACGGTGATTATACTCCGGATATGGATTCAGCGGTTGACGCACAGGGTTATACTCGTTATTTCACAGGTGCTCAGCAGACTTACGACCGCTCGAAGTTCGCTCGCGATAAAGGTCTCCGTGGGGTATTCTACTGGGATATGGGTAACGATGTGAAGACCAACCATCAGTATAGCATTCCGCGTTGGTCAAGTTATGCAATCAACTCCAATGTCGATACACTTGTGACAAAGGTGGACATGACTCCGGGCCGGGTAACGGCAGTTGCAAAGCAGAGCGAGAAGAAACTTGTGATTAAGCCTAATCCGGTAGCAGAGGAGAATGTGGCGTTCTCTTTGTCGGATGGTGAGGAAATTTACCGTATCCGTCTTTATGACATGGATGGCAAATGTGTGCTTAATGGCGGGGAATACGAGGATATCTTTAATCTGTCGGACTTGAAAAGTGGTGTTTATGCAGTAACAGCTCAGACGGTTAGCGGTAAAAACACTCATTCAAAATTGATGAAAAAATAAACTAACATAAAATCCATTTAATAATGAAAAAACTATTAATTCCAGTACTTGGAGTTGTTTTGGGAACATTCGTCGCTTGCGATGACTCTCCTGAAAATCCTGGTGACTTCAATGTGAAGTGTTCGTTGGAAATCACAGGACTCCGTTCAGCTGCCGGTCATGTCTATCCATGGGAAGTGGGTAGGACCGTCGATTCACAAATTGTGCGTTCTTACATCAAGTATGATACAATTTTCTCTGAAACAGGAAAGCCGCAAGAAATTACGAAGGATACTGTATACTATGCTTCCAATACGAGAACAACCTTCCATTTTGTGGATGAGGTTATACTTGAAAACGGAAAAGATACACTTTATGTTGACTTGAAGAGCAATGCTAAGTGGTCAGCACCCGTTCCAGAACTGGGTTCTGTGCCGTTCCGTTGGTTTGTTCCGCAGAATATTGCAGGTGGAGGTGATGGAACTATTACGGTTGCATTGACTGCCAATCCTTCTTCTACAAAAGATGTGGACAGCGAGCAAACTGTGTTTACAGCAGACAGCGCGGTCATGTACGTGTTTAAATTTATCCAGAAGCATAAGTAATACTAATTCCAAAACGGAAAAGTGATGAATAAAAAATTATTATTTCTCATAATTTGCTGCGTATTCTCACTCTTGGGTAGCGCAGCCCATGCACAGATTACCGTTTCCGGTACAGTCCTTGATGAGACTGATTTCGGTTTGCCGGGTGCGAGTGTGCAAATTAAAGGTTCTTCGGTTGGTATGATTACTGACCTTGACGGTAAGTTTACGTTGAGCGTACCAAGCTCAAACAGCGTACTTGTGGTTTCCTATGTAGGTTATGAGACACAGGAAATCAAGGTGGGCGACAAGCGTGAGTTCACTATCAAATTGAACAACAATACGCAGGTGATGGATGAAGTCGTTATCGTCGGTTTCGGTACACAGAAGAAGGTGAATGCAACCGGTGCGGTAAAGACAATCGATAATGCCGTGTTGGAATCCCGTCCGTTGTCAAATGCCGTTCAAGGTTTGCAGGGTGCTGTTGCCGGTCTTAACATTACGAACGACCAGGGTGGTGCTCTCGGACAGGAAATGAACATCAACATCCGTGGTGTCGGTTCAATCGGTGAGGGTTCGGTTTCCAAGCCGCTCGTGTTGATTGACGGTATGGAAGGTGACCTTTCCAGCTTGAACCCGAACGATATCGCCAATATCTCCGTCCTGAAGGATGCTGCCGCAGCATCAATCTACGGTTCTCGTGCTCCGTTCGGTGTGATTTTGGTGACTACGAAAAACGGTGAAAGAGGTCTTACTGTAAACTATACAGGTAACGTCCGCCTTTCACAGCCGGTATCTGTGCCGGAAATGGTTGACTCCTATACATACGCGTTGATGGTCAACGATGCCTTTGTCAACGCAGGTGGTGGTGCACAGTTCGGCCGTGGCCAATTGGATAAGATTCTTGCATACCAGCGTGGTGAGATTCCTTACGGTATCGAGCCTCAGCAGAACGTTGACGACTGGACATTCGGTCAGATGAGCTATGCCAACACAGACTGGTATGATGTATATTTGAAAGACTTTACAACGTCTCAGGAACATAACGTTAGTGTCAGCGGCGGTAAGGAAAAAGTAAGCTACTACTTCTCTGCCAACTACCTTGGACAGACTGGTTTGTTCAATTTCGCAGATGAGAAGTACAAGCGTTTGACTCTTAATGGTAAGGTGAATGTGAAATTCAACGATTATGTACAGTTCAACTGGAGTACTCGTTTGGTAACAACTGACAATGAGAAGCCGTCAGCAATGGATGAGCTTTTCTTCCACAACTTGGGTCGCCGTTATCCGTTGTATCCAATTACGATGCCGAACGGTGAGTACAACAAGGACTCATTGATTCCGGCTATTAAAGACGGTGGACGTCAGTCTCAGAACAACAAGTTGCTTTACAACCAGGCTAACTTGATTATCGAACCGATTAAGGATTGGAAAATCCACGCTGAAATCAACAGCCGTATCGAGTCGCCGACTTCTGCTCGTCACTTTGCTAAGCTGCAATACACATTGCCGAGTGGTGCGACAGCTTACTTCCCAGTATTGGAGGGTGTTCAGGATAAGACTCAAATCAGAGAAAACGGTACATTCCTGCGTCAGCCGGCTGCCGGTACATCTTACTACGAAAGAAGCTCAGGTAGCGTAGACTACTTCCAGACTAACTTCTATACTGATTATGAGAAGAAGTTCAATGAAGTACATTACTTCAAGGCTTTGCTTGGTGCACAGACTGAATACTACCGCAACGAGACAATCCGTGTGGGATCTGACGATGTTCTTTTGGATGATAAGCCATTTATCTCTGCCGTTTCTGACAACATCATGGTTTCAGAGCGTAAGGGCGAATGGGCCAACCTCGGTTTCTTTGGTCGTGTGAACTATTCTTACGATGACCGTTATATGGCCGAAGTCAACCTCCGTTACGACGGTGCATCCCGTTTCCCGTCTGACCAGCGTTGGGCATTGTTCCCATCTTTCTCTTTGGGTTGGAACATCGCACGTGAGAAATTCTTCTCTCCTCTTTACGATGCAGGTTTGCAATATTTGAAACTCCGTGGTTCTTGGGGTAAGCTGGGTAACCAGAACACATCTTCATTCTATCAGTTCTATCAGAGAATGGAAGCTACTCCGGGTGCTGTAATTCTCGGTGGAAGCCAGGCTTCAGTACTGCCGATGTATAATCCTTATTCATCTACACTGACATGGGAAAAGATTGAGAATGCAGGTGCCGGTATTGACTGGGCATTCTTCAACAACCGTTTGTCTGGTGCGTTCGACTGGTATCAGCGAACAACTAAGGACATGATTGGTCCGGCTCGCGCACTCTCTTCAATCTACGGTGCTTCTGCTCCTAAGACTAACAACGCCGAGCTCCGCACTCGTGGTTGGGAAGTTGAGGTTTCTTGGAGAGACCGCATCGGTAAGGACTTCAGCTATGGTATTTCTGCAAGCTTGAGTGACTATGAGTCAATCGTAACTAAGTACTATTCTCCTGACGGTAAGCTCGAAGGCCAGGGTGGCGCAGAAGCTTACTACCAGGGCAAGAAACTCGGTGACATCTGGGGTTATCAGGTAATCGGTATCGCAAAGAGCGACAAGGAAATGTTTGACCACCTTGCTCACACAAGCCAGACAGCTCTCGGTAACAACTGGGGTGGTGGTGACCTCATGTACCGTGATATCAACGGTGACCATAAGGTAGACAATGGTAGCAACACAATTACTGACCATGGTGACTTGACAGTAATCGGTAACGCAACTCCGCGTTTCGCTTACAGCTTCACTCTTGAGGCAGCTTACAAGTGGATTGACTTCCGTGCGTTCTTCCAGGGTATCGGTAAGCGTCAGGTATTCTTCAACAACAGTGCGACATTCTTCGGTTTCGCAGGCCCATGGCAGCGTTCACTCTACACAGACCACTTGGATTACTTCCGTTTCGCCGGTTCAGAACTCGGTGCCAACATGGATGATCCTTATTACGGACGTCTGCGTACAGACCAAAACAATATTAAGGTGAGCGACCGCTTCCTGCAGGATGCTTCTTACCTCCGTCTGAAGAACTTGCAGATTGGTTTCAGCCTGCCGCAGAACACGAAGTTGGCTAAGTACATCAAGAAGGCTCGTTTGTATGTATCAGGTGAAAACTTGTTCACTTTCACAAAATTGAGAATCTACGACCCAGAGGCATTGGGTTCTTCAACAAATGCTTACGGTCCGGGTAAGACTTATCCGATGTACCGTGTTTGGTCAGTGGGTCTTGAAATGACATTCTAAGATTATTAAATAGGAAACAAAATGAAGAAATTTAAATATATATTAGGAATTTCATTGCTGTCTGTCGCTGCAACTTCCTGTGATTTCCTCGACAGAGAACCGTTGGATTTCGGTGATGAAAATGCATATTTCAAGACAGCAGACGATTTGGCGTTGTCAGCTAATGACTTCTACGATGCGTTGCCAAAGATGGAGTATCTTTGGGGCGGTCTGTATGAAGAGGACAACTCAAGCGATAATCAATCAGGCAACTGGGCGAACAACCTGTTCTATCCGGGTGACAAGAAGACAGTTCAACAGAATCAGTCAGAATGGAAGTTTGAAAATCTTCGTTCCATCAACTTCTTCCTGACAACTGTAAAGCAGCGCATGGATGCTGGTGCGATTACAGGTTCTACAGAGTATATCAACCACTATTACGGAGAAGGTTTCTTCTTCCGTGCATGGGAGCACTTCCGTTTGCTCCGCAACTACGGTGATGCACCGATTGTCGACAAGATGTTGACGGACGATGAGGCAGAGTTGGCAGAGGCTACAAAGCGCCAGCCGCGAAATGAAGTGGCTCGCTTTATCCTTGACGACCTTGAGCGTGCGGCCGGTCTGTTGATGCCTAACGCTCCTGAGGCAGGCCGTGTGTCAAGAGACGCAGCTCTTATGTTGAGAGCACGTGTAGCTCTTTATGAGGCAACTTGGGAACGCTATCATGCCAATACAGCATTCGTGCCGGGCAATGCGAAATGGGTCGGCGCAGCAATGCACCCGGATTTCCAATTCAAGGCTGGAAGCGCGGAAGCTGAAATCAACTATTTCCTTGATGAGGCCATCAAGGATGCTGATGCTGTAGCTGCTGCCCGTCCGTTGGATTCTGATTACATTGAAATGTTCATTAACCTCGGTATGTTCCCTAACAACGATGAGGTAATCCTTGCACGTTACTACCAGACAGGTGTAATTTCACACAGTGCATCCAACTATTTGAGAACTGGTGCCGGAACTGGTTATACTTACGACTTGGTAAAGACATTCTTGATGAAGAATGGTTTGCCTATCTACGCTCAGGGCTCAGGCTATAAGGGTGACCGCCTGATGCGTGATGAGTTTGAGGGCCGTGACCCGCGTCTGGTTTCTTCTACGAAGCTTGCTGATGCCAATATCACAGCTGAAGGCGATACAATTTACTACTATCGTCCGAACCTTACTTCTTCTGGTAATGAGGCTTCAACTACCGGTTACGAAGTGAAGAAGTGGCAGCACAGCGATGCTGTTCAGCAGCAACAAGGTCAGGGTACGACAGCTACTCCGATTCTCCGTTCTGCTGAGGCTCGCCTGATTTATCTGGAAGCTTACTACGAGCGTAATCACTCTCTGGGTGGCAACTGCGACAAGTACTGGCGTGAGCTCCGCCGCCGTGCCGGTGTAGATGAGGATTACATGAAGACTATCAATGCAACTGACCTCGCTCAAGAGCATGACCTCGCAGTCTACTCAAGAGGACAGATGGTTGACAAGACTCTCTACAATATCCGTCGTGAGCGTCGTTGTGAGTTCATCGCTGAAGGTATGCGTCTTGACGACTTGAAGCGCTGGCGTGCTCTTGACACAATGAAGGACTATCAAGTTCAGGGTATGAACCTTTGGGAAGCTATGGATGACCTTCTGTTCAGCGATGTGAACTTGTCAGGTATCATTTCTCCAGAAGGCGTAAGCAACTATATCCGTCCGTTACAGAAGACAACATCGGGTGTGGCTTACAACGGTTACAACTTCCCGAAACCTCACTATCTGGAGCCAATTCCAATTGCTGAGTTCCTCCTTGCACAGCAAAACGGCAAGACGGTATTGTATCAGAACCCGGGTTGGCCTACTGAGACAGATGGTACAGCTAATTATGGTTTTGATTGCGATTAAGCCTCGATAACAGATTTTTATAGTAGTGGCACGAGCTGCACGAACTTCATGACTCATTATTCGTGCACTCGTGCCTCTTTATTAACCGTAGAATTATTATGAATAGCTTTTGTACGAAAATTATATATTCTGTAGCCGGTGTCGGTTCTGTGTTCATGTACTCTTCATGCAACACAGCCAAGCAGGCAGAGCAGAAGCCTTATAACATCGTGTTTATCATGACCGATGACCACACAGCTCAGATGATGAGTTGCTACGACACGCGATTTATTGAAACTCCGAATTTGGACCGTATTGCCCGCGACGGCGTCCGTTTCACTAACAGTTTTGTTGCCAATTCTTTGAGCGGACCGAGTCGAGCATGTCTGTTTACGGGTAAGTTCAGCCATAAGAACGGCTTTACCGACAATACGACGTGCAAGTTTGACGGCTCACAGCAGACGATGCCTAAGTTGCTCCAGAAAGCGGGCTATCAGACGGCCATCATCGGTAAGTGGCACCTGGAAACCCTTCCGACTGGCTTCGACTACTGGCAGATTGTTCCGGGACAGGGTGATTACTACAATCCGGACTTCATAACGATGGACAATGATACGATTCAGAAGCATGGCTATCTGACGAACATCATCACCGACGACGCATTCGACTGGATGAGCAATAAGCGTGACAAGTCGAAACCGTTCTGCCTCTTTATCCACCACAAGGCTATTCACCGTAACTGGATGGCTGATACGGCTCACCTGAAACTTTATGAGGACAAGGTGTTTGAGATGCCGGAGAATTTCTATGACAAATATGAGGGACGCGTTGCCGCTTCCGCTCAGGAAATGAGCGTCATCAAGGACATGGACCTTATCTATGACCTCAAGATGAATCGCAAGGACAAGCAAAGCCGTCTGAAGTCGACTTATGAGAAATACTATGGACGTATGGACTCCGCTCAGAAAGCTGCATGGGACCGTTTCTACGACCCGATTATTGAGGATTTCTACAAGAAGAACCTCAAGGGCAAGGAGTTGGCTGAATGGAAATACCAGCGCTACATGCGTGACTATGCGAAGACTGTGAAGTCGCTCGATGAGAATGTGGGCCGCGTGCTTGACTATCTGGAGAAGGAAGGTCTGCTCGACAACACGTTAGTGGTCTACACTTCCGACCAGGGATTCTACATGGGCGAGCACGGATGGTTTGACAAGCGTTTCATGTATGAGGAATCAATGCATACGCCGTTGATTATGCGTCTGCCGAAGGGATTTGACAAGCGCGGTGACATTCCACAGATGGTGCAGAACATCGACCATGCTGCGACATTCCTTGACCTCGCAGGTGTGGAGGTGCCGGCCGATATCCAGGGCGAGTCCTATTTGCCGCTGCTCCGTGGTGAGAATCCGGCAAACTGGCGCAAGTCGCTCTACTATCATTTCTATGAGTATCCTGCAGAGCACATGGTGAAGCGTCATTACGGAGTGAGAACCGAGCGTTACAAGTTGATTCACTTCTACAATGATATTGATGAGTGGGAACTTTACGACTTGCAGGAAGACCCGCATGAGATGAACAACCTTTTCGGAAAGCCGGGCATGGAGAAAGTGCAGGCTGAGATGATGAAGGAATTGAAGCGTCTGCAAGTGAAGTACGATGACCCGATTTTGAAACAATTCCCTATTAATGACTAATGATGAAATGGATTAATATATTGTCAGCGGCCACACTGTTGCTTTCGTCAGCGACAGTGGCGGTTGCCGCTGAAGCCCCGGCATTACCGATTGTGCCGCGTCCGTTGTCAGCGACGGTGGGAGAGGGGCGTTTTACGTTCTCTCCATCCACTACGTTTGGCGTTGAGAATGAGGCACAATTGGAGATTGTCGGTAATTTTGCTAAGCTTTTTGCCAAGTCGGCGGGATTTGAGCCGGCTGCGGGTATCGGAAATAAGGATGCTGCGGTTGTATTGACTACTGATGCTTCGCTTGGTGAGGAAGCTTATTCTTTGAGTGTCAAGCCGGAAAGAATTGAAATCAAGGCGTCGTCTACTCCCGGATTCTTCTATGCGCTCCAATCGCTCCGTCAGCTGTTACCATCAGAGATTGAGGGTAACAAGCGGGTAGAGGAACTTGATTTAAGCGTTCCTTCCGTTGAGATTAGCGACGCACCGCGTTTTGGCTATCGTGGATTGATGCTCGACCCGGCCCGCCATTTCATACCGAAAAATGAAGTGCTGAGAATCATCGATATAGCGGCGATGCTGAAACTGAACGTTCTCCATTTCCATTTGGTCGATGATACAGGTTGGCGATTGGAAATTAAGAAATATCCGAAACTGATGCAGGTGGGCGCATGGCGTGTCGACCGTGACGCTCCGTTCCCCGAACGTTTCAACCAGCAACCGGGAGAGGATACTTCCTATGGCGGTTATTACTCACAGGACGATATCCGCGATATTGTGGCTTATGCTGCAGAGCGTCAGATTGAGGTGATTCCTGAAATTGAGATGCCGGCTCACACGACTTCCTCGCTGGCAGCTTATCCGGAGTTGGCGTGTCCGGTAATTGACTATGACATTACGGTACTTCCGGGCTTGGGCGGCGTGCAGAATCAGGCTGTCTATTGCGCGGGTAATGATAAGGTGTTTGAATTCCTTGAAGATGTTATCGACGAGGTTGTAGAATTGTTCCCTTCTGAATATATCCATCTCGGCGGTGACGAGGCTTCGAAGCGTTATTGGAAAGAATGTCCGAAATGTCAGGAGCGCATGAAGAAGGAAGGCATTCCCAACGAGGAAGAGCTTCAGGGCTATTTCATGCGCCGCATGAGTGAGTATGTGCAGAGCAAGGGCCGTAAGGTGCTTGGCTGGGATGAGTTGACGAATGCAACGCTTCCTAAGGACGTGACGATTCTGGGATGGCAGGGCTACGGTAATGCCGCTCTGAAGGCTGCGGCGCAAGGCCATGAGTTCATCATGACACCGGCCCGTGTGCTTTACCTGATTCGCTATCAGGGTCCGCAGTGGTTTGAGCCGCTCACTTATTTCGGTAACAATACGCTGCTCGATGTCTATAACTACGAGCCGGTACAGAAGGATTGGAAGCCGGAGTATGAGCCTTTGCTGAAGGGTATCCAGGCAAGTCTTTGGAATGAGTTCTGTACGACTCCGGAGGCTATGGAGCATCAGCTCTATCCGCGTTTGCTGGCTATGGCCGATGTGGCATGGACTCCGAAGGGCACGAAGGATTGGGAGGGTTTCCTGAAGCGTATCGACTGCGTTATCCCTCATATTAAGGCGAAGGATATGGAAGTGGCCGGTTCTATGTTCAATCTTGACCATGTTGTCAAGCCGGAGAACGGCAAATTGGCAGTATCTCTTTCCTGCATTCGTCCGGATGTGGAAATCCGCTATACGCTCGACGGTTCTGAACCGACAGCATCCTCCAAGCGTTATGACAAGGAATTGCGCATCGGTAAGTCGATGGTTGTCAAGGCCGCTACATTTGCCAACGGTGAGAAAAAAGGCCAGACACTGGAGCTTAAGTTGGATTGGAACAAGGCTACCGCTTGTCCGGTGACTACGCAGAACGATAAGGCTTATGTGCTGACCAACGGTTTGCGGGGCAGCCAGCGTCATTCCGATTTTGAATGGGCCGGCTGGTATGCCAAGGATGCGGAATTCGTGCTTGACTTGAAGAAATCGACATCCGTCAAGAATGTGACTCTCGGTTGCGTCAACAACTCGGGTATGGGTGTGAGCATACCGGCGAAAGTCCGCCTGTCAGTCTCTAACGATAACCGCAATTTCCGCACGGTAAAGGAAATCACCTATACTCCGGAGGAAATTTTCCGTTTGCGCACAGCTATCGAAGATATCGTGTTTGACAACCTGAATGTGAAAGGCCGCTACCTGAAGTTTGAGATGACCAATCCGGGCATCTCTCCGAAAGGCACTTTCCGTGAAGGTCAGAACGTATGGATGTATTTTGACGAGATAATTGTGAAATAACCATTTTAAAAAACTATTTTAACCAATGAGAAAATCACTGATGATTTTTGGCGGTCTTCTGATGTTGGCTGGCAGCTCTGCTTATGCTGCCGACCGTCAGCCGGAATGGCAAAGCCAATATTCGATAGGGTTGAACAAATTGGAGCCTCACTCCTATGTATGGCCCTATCAGGCAGGCGATGTGGAGTCGGTGCGTGAGCGCAATTACGAGTCCTCTCCCTACTATATGAGCCTTAACGGAGCATGGAAATTCAATTGGACGAAGAATCCTGACAACCGTCCGGTAGACTTCTACCGCCCGGATTTCTATGTGGGTAACTGGAACGACATTCAAGTGCCGGGCAACTGGGAATTCCAGGGATATGGCATTCCGATTTATGTAAACGAGTCTTACGAGTTTGACGACCCGATGTTCAAGTTCAAGAAGAATCCTCCTTTTGTACCGTATGAGGAAAACGAAGTGGGTTCTTACCGTCGCTCGTTTGAAATTCCGGAATCCTGGGACGGCCGTCGCATCGTGTTGTGTCTGGAAGGTACGATTTCGTTCTACTATATCTGGTTGAACGGCGAATATCTCGGTTACAATGCCGGTTCGAAGACTCCCGCTGAATGGGATATCACTGACAAGGTGAAGAAAGGCGAGAACGTGCTGGCTGTCGAGGTTTACCGTTGGAGTTCCGGCGCTTACCTGGAATGCCAGGACATGTGGCGTCTGAGCGGTATCGAACGTGACGTGTACGTTTACAGCACACCGAAACAATATGTGGCCGACTATAAAGTTGTGTCTTCTCTCGACAAGCAGGCCTACAAGGACGGAGAGTTCTCTCTCGACGTTAAGGTGGGAGGCGAGGCTGCCGGCCTGAAGGCTGAATACCGTCTGCTCGACACCGACAACAAGGTGGTGGCTCAGGAGACGAAGGCGGTAGCTGCCGACGGTAAGGTCGCTTTCTCAAAGACGTTGCCGGATGTGAAGGCATGGAGCGCCGAGCATCCTAATCTTTACACGCTGATGCTCGACTTGAAGGATGCTTCCGGCAAGTCGCTGCACTCTACCGGTACGATGGTCGGTTTCAAGACTTCTGAAATCAAGAACGGTCAGTTCTGCATCAACGGTAAGCCTATTCTTGTGAAGGGTGCCAACCGTCACGAGCTTTCTGAAAAAGGACGTACCGTCAGCAAGGAACTGATGCTGAAAGATATCCAGTTGATGAAGCAGCACAATATCAATACCGTGCGCTGCTCTCACTATCCGAACGATTCCTACTGGTACTATCTCTGCGACCGCTATGGTCTCTACGTTATCGACGAGGCGAACATCGAGTCGCACGGTATGGGTTACGGAAAGGCTACTTTGGCGAAGGATACCACATGGCTTTCCGCTCACATGGACCGTACGCGCCGCATGTGGGAGCGCACAAAGAACAATCCTTCCGTAGTTATTTATTCCTTGGGTAACGAGGCCGGCAACGGCAGCAACTTTGAGGCTACCTACAAGTGGCTGAAATCGGTAGAGCACAATCGTCCGGTGCAGTATGAGCGCGCGGAGGAGAACTTCAATACCGACATCTATTGCCGTATGTACCGCAGCATTGAGGAAATCAAGGCTTATGTATCGAAGCCCGACATCTACCGTCCGTTCATCCTTTGTGAGTATCTGCACGCGATGGGCAGCAGCTGCGGCGGTATGCAGGACTACTGGGAAGTGTTTGAGTCAGAGCCGATGGCTCAGGGTGGCTGCATCTGGGACTGGGTAGACCAATCCTATAAGGCCATCGACAAGAACGGCAAGTGGTACTGGACCTATGGTGGCGACTATGGACCAGAGGGAATCCCGTCGTTTGGCAGCTTCAGCTGCAACGGTCTGGTCAATGCTGACCGTGTGCCGCATCCTCACTTGGCAGAGGTGAAGCGTGTCTACCAGTATATCAAGACAAAGATGGTTGACCCGCGGGTATTGAAACTGTCGGTAAAGAACTGGCATGACTTTACAAATCTTGACCAATACACGATGCACTGGTCGGTAGTTGCCGACAATGGTTCGATAATTGCTGAGGGCGAGAAAGTGGTGGCTTGTGCTCCGGGTGAGAGCGTAGAGGTTACACTGGGCAAGGTGACTTTGCCGAAAACAGCGAAAGAGGCTTATCTCAACCTTAGCTGGACTCCGAATGTGGCAACTCCGTTTGTAGCCGTGACTGACGAAATGGCCTACGACCAGTTTGTTCTGAAGGGCAATGCTTCGGCAAAGGATAAAATCGAACTCGCCGACGGTAAGGCTCCGAAGGCCGACGGATACAAACTCTCCAACGATAAGTTTGAGGCAGAGTTCTCTCCTGAAACAGGTGCGCTGGTGTCCTACAAGTACGACGGAATGGAACGCTTGTCAGCTCCGATGGTGCTGTCAGTTTACCGTCCTTATACGGAGAACGACAAGAAGGACAAGCATGGCTTGAAGCTCTGGCAGAAGGCCGGTCTTGATAACCTGACACAGCGTGCGACATCACATAAGATGACAAAGGACGGCTTCAAGGCCGATGTTGAGTTGGTGAACGCCAAAGGTACCGTTGTGGGTAACGGCAGCTTCGTCTACAAATTTGACAAGAAGGGCGTGCTTACGGTGACTACGACGTTCAAGGCCGACACGGCTGTTGTGAAGGCGATGCCTCGTGTCGGACTGACTTTCCGTATGCCGAAGAACGTAAGCCGCAAGGTGACTTACCTCGGACGTGGCAGCGTGGAGAACTATGTTGACCGTCCTGCCGGAAAGATTGGCATCTACAATACGACTCCGGAGGAAATGTTCCACTGCTATGTAGTGCCACAGGCGACAGGTAACCGCATTGACATGCGTTGGGCAGAAGTCAAGGGCGGATGCGGCAACGGCTTGAAGATTTCGGGTAAGGCCGGCTTCCAGTTCAGCGCTACTCCTTACACGGACCAGAACATCAACGATGCTACTCACTTGAATGAGCTGGTTGATGACGGTATGGCTACTATCCACGTCGATGCCGCACAGACAGGTGTCGGAACAGCGACTTGCGGTCCTGGCGTGCTTGACAAATATCTTCTCCCGGTCGATAAGGAGTATAATTTTACGTTTACGTTTATTCCTGTAGAAGGTAAAGTTTGTAGTAAATAATATCTATATCTGTTAGGTGAATTTAATCAGGCAAGTCGCGCGGTTGGTCCGTAGGGTTTGCCGTTCTAAAGACGACTGGTTGAAGCAATGCAGCCGGCATTTCCAAGCGGAAATGCCGGCTGTTCTTTTTGTTCTGTCTGATTTGGGTTAGTTATTCCCAATAAAGATAGTTGCCGTTCCACAGCGAATCACAGAATGTTATTTCGTTGTCATCGTCGCCGGTGCATGTCTTGATGTTGGTTACCCGGTTGTGTCCAGCCACTTGTTTTACGCCGTGAAGAGGGTCGCGCAGCTCTGTGTTGTCCGCCCAGAAGATGCCACCTCGGTCGCCTCTCATGCCTCCGCGTGGATATCCCAGACTGAACAAGGCTTCCATCTGGCCTTCCTTGGGTTGGTTAAGCTGTGCCGCAATCGGTTGCGACAGGTCGCCCCGGAAATCGTCGGTAAACCATTTGTGGATAATGCCGGCGTGTGTGAATACGGCTCCTCGTTCCTCACTGGCATATTGGAAAAGACCGTCGTTTCCGGAGAGCAGAGAGGCGGCTTTCTTTGCTATTGCCGGATTGTAGCGCGAGCCCCGCGGAGCCTGTTGTGTCATGTAGTGAAGGTCATGGTTTCCCAGCAGCAGGATGACGCTGTCGCCGAGTTGCCGTTTCAGCTCGATGATTTCCTGCAGGTTGGCAATCAGTTTGTCCTCAGGTATATAGTTGTAGGGGTCGAGATAGTCGCCCAGAAAGATGAATTTGCACCCCGGGTGAGTCCTGACAATCTGTTTCCACGTTTCAAGTCCGTGGATGTCGCCTATGGCGATGATGGAAGGTTGCGTGGGCATCGGTTTCTGAATTTTGGGAATTTGTAAGAAATGAAATCCGCATCTCGGCGGGAAGACCTGCCGGGATGCGGATGATTTTGTTCTTTTCGGAGAGACGGGTTATTTTGCTGCCACAACCTCGATTTCAACGAGGGCTCCCATCGGGAGGTCCTTCACGGCGAAAGCGGCGCGTGCCGGGCATTCTCCTGTGAAGTATTTTGCATATACCTCATTCATTTGTCCGAAGTTTGCAATATCGCTCAGCAGGCAGGTGGTCTTGACTACGTTGTCGTAAGTGAGACCTGCTTCTTCGAGGATGTAGCCGATATTCTTGAGGGATTGCTCAGTTTGCTCCTTGATGCCGCCTTCCACAAACTTGCCGATGTTGACGTCGACAGGAAGCTGTCCGCTGATATAGACAAAACCGTTTACTTCAATAGCTTGGCTGTAGGGACCGATGGCTTTCGGAGCCTTCGGTGAGTTGATTACTTTCTTCATTGTATTATTCGTTAAATAATAAGGTTGTTAATGTTAGCTCAAAAATAATGTAAATCGCTTGAAATAGCAAGTCAAAATCTAAAAATCGGGATATAAAAAAACTCCCGGCAGTATTGTCGGGAGTTTGCTGTTTCGTTTCTTGTTTATGCTGTTACAGTCAGTAGGGTAGTGCGGCCCTCAATGTCAAAACTCTTGATGGCAGCGGGAATAAGTATGGTTTTTCCCTGGCGGATGCGGCAGCTTGTTCCGTTGTCGCAGGTGACGGTGGCTTCCCCCTCTGTGCAAATCAGAATCTTGAAAGAGTCGGCTTGCGCATAGTCGAAATGCTGAACCCCGTCGACGACAGCCAGCTGTGACTGGAAGTATTCGCAGCTAATCAGGTCGGAAATACCTTGTTTCTTCAGCTGATAGTCGGTTTTGCTGTTGGGCGTGCGTGTGAAGTCAAGAGCCTCCTTAGCCCGTTCCGTATGCAATTCGCGGGTGTGGCCGTCCTTGTCCTTACGGTTGTAGTCGTAGACACGGTAGGTGATGTCGCAGGTGCGCTGTATTTCTATCAGGAAATTGCCGGAGCCGATGGCGTGGATGCGTCCCGGCGGCAGGTAGAACAAGTCGCCCGGAGTCGACTCGCAGTAGTTGACAGCATCGATGATTGTATTGTCGGCAATGCATTTCTCGTATTCTTCCGGCGACAGGTCGCGGTTGAATCCGGAATATATCTTCGCATGGTCGGCCGATTCGAGAACGTACCACATTTCCGTCTTGCCGTAGGTGTTGTGGTATTTTTCCGCCATCTCGTTGTCGGGATGCACCTGGAGCGACAGATTCTGGTAAGCGTCGATAAACTTGATGAGCAGCGGGAATTGGTTGCCGTAGGCATTGAATATGTGCTCGCCGATAAGGTCGCCTTTGAGCACGTCGATGGCTTCGCTCAGCTTTTTGCCGGCGAAGGCCCCATTGATAATGGTCGATTCCTTGTCGCGTATGCCGGAAATTTCCCAGCTTTCACCGATGTTATCGGCCGTTGACTGAACTCGCTTGAATTCGGCAATTCGAGTCCCGCCCCAAATTACAGTCTTGAATATGTGGTCAAATTCAAGCGGGTAGATTGATATGTCACTCATAAACAATGCTTGGCCTTCCCTCCTGTCCGGACAAGAGGCCTTCTTTAGATTAGTAAGATACAAAATTAAGTAATTTATTCTGAATTTTGAAAAAATAAGAAGTTTTTTCAATCTGAAAGCATCGGGGTGGTTGGTGAAACCTTTCTTTTTGTGCAGATTGTGGGACTTTGCTTTTTTTATTGCCGTGAATGAAGTATATTTGTGAAAAACTCAAATAACAAAAACATCATACTAATAACGATATGGAATTAATCGACGGAAAGAAGATTGCCGATGTAGTCAAGCAGGAGATTGCAGCGGAAGTGGAAAAAATGGTGGCAGAGGGCCGTAAAAGACCTCATCTTGCCGCTATTCTGGTAGGTCATGACGGTGGAAGCGAGACGTATGTGGCTCACAAGGTGAAGGCTTGCGACCAATGCGGCTTCAAGTCGACTGTGATACGCTACGAGGATACGGTGACGGAGGCTGAGTTGCTTGACGCCATTGCTAAATTGAACGCTGACGACGACGTTGACGGCTTTATCGTTCAACTGCCGTTGCCTAAACATATAGATGAGCAGAAAATCATCGAGGCGGTCGACTACCGTAAGGACGTTGACGGTTTCCATCCTATCAACGTGGGACGCTTGTCCATCGGACTTCCTTGCTTCCTCTCTGCCACTCCGCAGGGCATCATGGAGCTGTTGGGCCGCTATAACATCAAGACGAAGGGTGCCAACTGCGTGGTGCTTGGTCGCAGCAACATCGTGGGTAAGCCGGTGGCATCGCTGATGATGCAGAAGGCACAGCCGGGCGACGCGACGGTAACCGTATGCCATAGCCGTACGGAGAACATCGCGGAATACTGCCGCAAGGCCGATATTATCATCGCCGCTCTTGGAGTTCCGGGTTTCGTGACTGCCGACATGGTGAAGGAAGGCGCAACGGTTATCGACGTGGGTACTACCCGTGTGCCGTCAACTGAGACAAAGAGTGGATTTAAGCTGAAGGGTGATGTCGACTTTGAGAACGTAGCTCCGAAGTGTGCCTACATTACTCCTGTTCCGGGCGGCGTAGGTCCGATGACGATTGTATCGTTGATGAAGAATACGCTTCTTGCCGCACAGGGAGCCATCTATAAGAAGTAATGCTGTTAAATGTAATGTTATGCGTGTTGCAGTTGTTGTCGGGCTTGCTCGGCAACAATGCAACACTTGTTTTTGCCGGCGACGCGATGCAGCACGACCGTCAGCTGCAGTCGGCCCGTAAGGACGGCGGATATGACTATTCCCGCTATTTTACGCATATTTCCGATTATATACAGAACGCTGACTATGCGGTGGTCAATCTGGAATGCTCGCTTGGCGGCGCTCCTTACCGCGGCTATCCCTGTTTCAGTGCGCCTGATGCCTTTGCCGAATCGCTGAAGACGGCGGGATTTGATTTGTTTCTGCATGCCAATAATCACTGCCTTGACCGGAGCGATGCCGGGCTGGTACGCACGCTTGACGTGCTCGACCGCCTTTCGGTGCCTCATGTGGGCACTTACCGCAATCAGGCGGAGCGCGACAGCCACTATCCGTTCGTGACGGATGTGAACGGCTTTAAAATCGCTTTCCTCAATTATACTTATGGAACGAACGGCATCGAGCCGAGGGGAAACGTGGTGGTTGATTATATCGACCGTCAGAAAATTCGTGCGGATATCCGTAAGGCAAGGGAGAAGGGTGCGGAGATTGTGACGGTGTGCATCCATTGGGGTGTAGAGTACAAGCTGGTGCAGAATAAGGAGCAGGAGGACCTTGCGAAGTTTTTGGCTGACGAGGGAGTCGACCTTATTATCGGAGGGCATCCGCATGTCATACAGCCGATGAAGGTGGTCTACAATGCACGTCACGATAAGAAGGTGCTGATTGTTTATTCTCTCGGAAATTTTGTGTCGGGAATGCGCACGGCCGATACGAGAGGTGGTGCGATGGTGAAGGTCGAATTGCATAGGGTGAACGGAAAAGCCTGTCTGGATACGGCAAAATACAAACTTTTTTTCGTGCAGGAGCCGGAAAAGGGTGGTTCGTATGAGGTGATTCCTGCCGATAAGGACCATTTGATTCGTAAAAATGTCTATCCTTTGTTTGAAAAATTTGAGTCAAATGCCACGGCTATCTTTGAGAAACATAATATCGACGTAGAAAAAGACGCTTGGAAGTGGATTCCTAATGTGCTGATTCCTATGTTTGTAGAAGAGGATGCGGAAAAATAGTGAAAAATATTTGAAAAAAATATCCGAAAAAACTTGCACGGTATTAGAAAACCACCTATCTTTGCAGTCGTAAATCAGAAATGATTACGAAAACAACAAATGGTGAGGGTAGCTCAGTTGGTTAGAGCATCGGATTGTGGTTCCGAGGGTCGAGGGTTCGAGCCCCTTTCTTCACCCCAACAGAAGGTCGCTGAAAAGGCGACCTTTTTTTGTTTTCCGGCGGTTGGTGCTGCCGGTATCTTGAACTATTGTTGCTTGGGGCTTGTTATTCAAGAAAAAATGACCGATTGATTTAAATGGCTAAGATTAACAGACAGGAGTTGCAGGACAGTTTTTCGTTTAAGGCTGTCAAAACGTTGTCCGTCGTGATGGACAAGTATTTCTTAGACCCGATTCTGGGTTTCTTATTTCCGAGTGCCGGCGATTTGCTGACGGCGGTGTTTTCAGTTCCTCATTTCTACATCAGTGCGGTGAAGATTAAGTCGCTGCCTTTGACGCTTGCCGTACTTCTCAATGTGCTGGTGGATTCCCTTGTGGGCATGATACCGTTCTGGATTGGTGACATTATCGACGTGTTCAACCGCTCGTATATGAAAAATGCGCGGCTGATTGTCGGTTTTGTGGAAGGGAATCAGGAAGTCATACGCGAAGTGAACCGTAAGGCGGTATGGACGGGCGTGCTTATCCTGCTCGTTCTGGGTCTGATTTACCTGATGATTTTGCTGCTCGTTTGGCTTTGGGGAGTGCTGGGCTCGGCATGGGACTGGCTGTTGTCGCTTTTTGCGTAGCCGGAATTGCCGTATCAGCAGAGGAGAATGGGGTAGTGGGTTGACCATCCCTGAGAACAGTTGCGCACGTAGATGTTGGCAAGTCCGAAATAGTGGGTTGTCAGGGTGCGCAGTTTCTTGAGCAGGTCTTCCATGCTTTCAAAACCGGCTTCCGTAAGGCGGACAATGGTTTTGCCTCCGAGTGTAATGGTGGCGTGAACGCTGTCGTTTCTGCTGAGTTTTCCTTTTTCGATAGTCATAGTCGTAAGGTTTTATTGATTTCCATTACAAAGGTCGGTCGAGTGTGGGCGACAATTCTGCCCACTGTATGTAAAGTCTGTTTATTCAGGTGGTGGCTTATTGTCTTGGTAATAACTGACTAAGAAAATAGGATGGTATATTTTAAGGCGGGAGTGTATGTTACTCCTCAAATTTGATTAATTTTGCCGGATATTGAAAACAAAGATTGAATGGATAGCAAAGAATTCATAGCAGAACTGTCGAAGCGGGTCGGAAGACCGGAGGCTGACGTGGAGGCTCTTGTGGAGGGCCTGTCTGCGTTGCTGAAGGAAGAGTGCGGCCAGTTGGGTGGCATTGCCATTCCGGGTTTCGGCAAGTTTCAGGGACGGAAAACATTGGAACGGATTGTGGTGGACGAGCAGAGCGGCAAGCGCGTGCTGTATCCTCCTAAAATTGAAATGGAATTTGTGCAAAGTTCCATTTTGAAAGCCCGCCTGGCGGAGAAAGGAGGGCGGAATGAGTAGCAATCGGATGATGGTTTTCCCGGAACTGGTCAGCGCCTTGTCGCAGTCGACAAACACGTCTGCGGAATTGTGTGAGGTGTTTTTAAAGGATTTCTTTGCGAAAATTTCCGAAAGTCTGATTGACGGCCAGGATGTTGTTGTGGAAGGTATGGGCAGCTTTATGGTGGCTGACGGCAATGTCGCATTTGAGCCGTGCGACGAGATGCGTGCGTCGTTGAATGCTGCGTTTGAGTTCTTTGAGCCTATCGAGCTGGATGACGACTACGACGGTGAGGTGCCGGAGGATGCACCTGCCGGTGCTGCGGTCGCAGCTGAGGCTGTTGAGAAGGCCGCGGTCGAAACAGAGCCGGAGACGGTTGCCGTCGCGGATTCCGATACGGCATCTGTTGAGCCGGAAGTCGCCGAGGTAAAGGAGGATGTGGCTGAGGAACAGGTCGCACCGTCGGAAGAAGAGAAACCTGCGGAACCGGAAGCCGTAGACGAGCCGGAGGCCACTGCCGAAGAGCCGGAGACTCGGCCGGAAGAGGTGGCCGTTGAGCCGGAGCCGGAACCAGAGCCGGAGAAATGCCCGGAAACAACTTCTGGAGAGGTGAAAGAAAGCGAGGAGCCGGCTGTTGAGGAAACACCGGCGGAAGATATGCCCGAAAAGCAGGAGGCGCCGGCTTATCAGGATGAGCCCGTTTCTCAAGAAGAACCTGAGGATGAGGAGGTGGTAGAAGAGCCGCGTCCGCGGAAATCGGGCTTCTGGAAAGGATTTATCTGCGGTGCTGTCGCGATGGCAATCGTTGGCGGTGGCGGCGGTTATGCTGTCTACTATCAGCGGGAAGTTGCCCGTTTGGAGCAGGAAATGCAGGATGCCCGCGATGAGATGGCGATGCTTACGGGTGAGATTGGTTCCATAGCGACGCCGGAGGCCTCCGTTCCAGAGGTTGCCGCGCCGGAAACAGCAAAGTCTGAGCGGGAAGAAGTGGCCGTTAAGGAGGAAGAGCCTCGGAAGCCGGAACAGAAACCGGCATCGGAAGAGGGCTGGCCGAAGCATTTTAAGGTGTCGAAAACCGACTATCTGAGCAATATCTCACGGAAGTATTACGGACATTATATTTTCTGGGTATATATCTACCTGGAGAACGAAAGCATCATACGCGACCCGAACAATCTGCCTGTGGGTCAGACGCTCAACATTCCGGCTCCCTCTAAGTACGGTATTGACAAGAACAGTGCCAGCAGCGTTGCCAAAGCGGAAGCTGCTGCCTTTGAGGTGCTGAGGAAATCCAAGCGGTAAAAATGCTTTAACATTGTAAACTTAAAATACAAAAAATTAACTCGCTGAATATACGAAATAAAACAGGTATATTTATATTTGCAGTAAATAAAACAACAACCAGAAGAAAACAAAAAACGAAAAATATATTACTATGAATGGAACGGTAGATATCAGAGAGCTAAATGATTTGATTGCCAGCAAAAGCGGCGTGGTTGACATGGTCAGACAAGGTATGAACCAGTCAATCGTAGGTCAGAAGCATTTAATTGATTCATTGCTTATCGCGTTGCTCTCCAACGGTCATATTTTGTTGGAAGGTGTGCCGGGTCTGGCAAAGACATTGGCTATTAAAACCCTTTCTTCTATTGTCGATGCGAAATACAGCCGTATTCAGTTTACTCCCGACTTGCTTCCTGCCGATGTGGTCGGAACGATGATGTACAGCGCGCAGAAGGAGTCTTTCCAGATAAAGAAGGGCCCGGTATTCGCCAACTTCGTATTGGCTGATGAAATCAACCGTGCTCCGGCGAAGGTGCAGAGTGCATTGCTCGAGGCCATGCAGGAGCGTCAGGTGACTATCGGTGACGAGACGTTTACGCTCGACAATCCTTTCCTTGTAATGGCTACACAGAACCCGATTGAGCAGGAAGGTACCTATATGTTGCCGGAGGCACAGGTGGACCGTTTCTTGCTGAAGGTGCTTGTCTCCTATCCTTCAAAGGAAGAGGAAAAGTTGATTGTAAGCCAGAACATCCGTCGCTCGTCTACACAAATCCGTCCGTTGCTGAAGCCGTCAGACATCCTGGAAGCTCAGCAGGTAGTGGAACAAATCTACATTGATGACAAAATCGGACAGTATATCGTCGACATCGTCGACGCTACACGCCATCCGGAGAAGAACGGTCTTGCCGACCTTGCAGGACTGATTGCCTACGGCGGTTCTCCGCGTGCATCCATCGGTCTTGCTTTGGCTTCACGTTCTTACGCCTTCCTCAAAGGCCGCGGTTATGTGCTTCCGGAAGATGTCAGAGCCATATGCCACGACGTATTGCGTCACCGTATCGGCATCACTTACGAGGCTGAGGCCAACAACATCACGTCCGACGAAATCATCAGCAACATTCTGGATAAAATCATCGTACCGTAACGGAGGGAAGATAACGGAGAAAAACAGAGATGGAAGCCAGTGAATTATTAAAGAAAGTCAGGCAAATTGAGATAAAGACGCGCGGATTGTCGCAGAATATCTTTGCCGGTGAATATCACTCCGCGTTCAAGGGACGTGGCGTGACGTTTGCCGAGGTGCGTGAATATCAGTATGGCGACGATATTCGCGATATTGACTGGAATGTCACGGCGCGCAATAACCATCCGTATGTGAAAGTGTATGAGGAAGAGCGTGAGCTCACGGTTGTGCTGCTCATCGACGTGTCCAACAGCGGTAAGTTTGGAGCGGTAGGCTCCATCAAGCGGGAGTTCATTTCCGAGATAGCCGCGACGTTGGCCTTCTCAGCTACGCAGAACAAAGACAAGGTGGGTGTCATATTCTTTTCCGACAAGGTGGAGAAGTTCATTCCGCCGGGTAAGGGACGCCGTCACATGCTGCTCATCATTCGTGAACTGCTCGGCTTCCAGCCGGAAAACAAAGGTACGGACGTTGCCTATGCCTTGCGTTTCCTGACGGATGCCATCAAGAAGCGTTGCACGACCTTCATGATTTCCGACTTTATTGCGCAAAATGACTATTCGCAAGCCCTGACAATATGCGGCAAGAAGCATGACCTCACGGCCATACAGGTCTATGACAAGCGGGAGGCTACTCTTCCTAACGTCGGACTCGTCAAGTTGCTCGACAGCGAGACGGGTCAGACCAAATGGGTGAATACGTCGTCGAAAAAGGTGCGTAACCTCTACGGAAAATGGTGGTATGAGCACCAGCAGGTGATGAACGACCGTTTTGTCAAGAGTAAAGTGAATCATACGTCCATCGCTACCGACGAGGACTACGTCAAGGCGTTGATGACGATGTTTAAAATGAGAGGAGTGAGATAGCGATTATGATTACATACAAGAAAAAGCTGATTTCGGCGCTCGCGGCGCTTTCCGTTTCGGCAACGGCTTTTGCGGCCGGACCGGTAACCGTGGTTGCGAAAATCGACTCGACGACGATGAGAGTGGGCGGCGTGACTAACGTGCGTGTCACGGTCGTTCAGGACAAGGGGGCCATCGGACAACTGATTGTGCCTGCCGACTCGCTGGTCGAGAATGTGGAGATTGCCGGAAAGCTCAATGAGCAGAAAAATGACATAGGCAACGGCCGGGAGCAGATTGACTACGCCCTGCCGGTTCAGCCTTTCGCTCCGGGCGACTATCTGCTGCCTCCCATGCAGTATATTTCGGGAAATGATACGTTGAAATCGGAGAAAATAGCCTTGAAGGTGACCGATATCGACGTGTCCGACTTGGAACAGCTTGAGGCTCAGAAGAAAAAACTATATGATTACAAGGACTTGGAAAATCCCGACCGCAAGTTCTGGGACTTCCTTCCGGAATCGAGTGTCTTTTGGTGGATTGTCATCGGCATTATCGTGCTGGCGGCTCTCGGATTAGGAGGATACTACGTCTATCGCCGCCGCAAGCAGGGACTGGCTCCGCTGCCGTTCCTGGCCAAGAAGCCGCTCCTTCCTCCTTATGAGGAGGCCGTCAAGGCTCTTTCCGACCTGAAGAGACGCCAGTTGTGGCAGAACGGAGACGCGAAGGGCTATTATACGGAGCTTACCGACATCCTGCGCCGTTTCCTGTGGCGCCGTTTCGGAGTGGGAGCCATGGAGATGACCTCATCGCAGATTCTGGAAGCTGTGGCAGAGGTGGCTGAGATTCAGGCGACTGACGGTCTGGAGGAATTGCTTGCCACGGCCGATTTCGTGAAGTTTGCCAAGATGGACCCGCTTGCCGCTGAAAACGAGAAGTCATTCATCTATGCGTCCAAGTTTGTCGACAGCAACAAGCCGGTTGAGCCTGTTGCGGAAGAGAAAAAGGATAAACCAACAAAAGAATAGTTATGGAATTTGCTAACCCATATATGCTATGGCTCTTTCTTATCTACATCCCATTGATTGTATGGTATGTGTATAAGTTGCGCCGTATGGACCCGGCTATCGAGATTTCCAATCTTGAGTCGGTGAAATCCTTGCCTACGTCTTATCGCGTATGGCTGAAGCATGCCCTGTTTGGCGTGCGCCTGTTGGCGGTGGGATGTTTGATTGTCATTCTGAGCCGTCCGCAGGTACAGGACAAATGGACCTCATCGAGTGTGGCGGGTACTGATATCGTGATTGCGCTCGATATGTCGACCAGTATGATGGCGCAGGACTTCACGCCCGACCGTTTCCAGGCGGCAAAGGAGGTGGCATCCAATTTCGTTGCCGGCCGTGAGTCGGATAATATCGGTCTTGTTGTCTTTGCCGGAGAATGCTTTACGCAGACTCCGATGACCACCGACAAAGCCATTCTGCTCAATTCAATCAAGTCGCTTGAGATGGGGTTTCTGGAGGACGGAACTGCCATCGGTGACGGACTTGCCACGGCCATCAACCGTATCGTTGAGGGCAAGGCCAAGTCGAAGAGCATTATCCTGCTGACCGACGGTTCCAACAATACGGGACTTGTCACTCCGGAGACGGCAGCCGCCATCGCCCGCGAGAAAGGCATTAAGGTCTATACCATCGGTGTCGGTACGAAAGGCAGCGCCTTGTCGCCGGTAGGAATCAATTACTACGGAAAGGTGGAGTACGACTATGTGAAAGTGACGATTGACGAGAATACCCTGCAGAGCATTGCCCAGCAGACCGGTGGCCGCTATTACCGTGCCGTCGACAAGCAGGCACTGAAGGAGATATTCCAGGAAATCGACGCTTTGGAGAAAACGGAATTCGACGTGCAGAACTACCGAAATGTCGAGGACAACTATATGCCATGGGCCATGTTGCTGCTGGCTCTCGTGTGTCTTGACATCGTTTTGCGCCATACTTTATTAAGAAATATCCCATAATTGAATAGCTATGTTTAGTTTTGGATATCCTCATATGTTGGTCTTGCTGGCAATCATTCCGGTGTTATTCGGCCTGTTTGTATGGTCGCGCAAGGCGAGAGAAAAGAAATTGAAGAAATTCGGACAGTTGTCGGTGTTGTCGCAACTTATGCCCGATGTGTCGCGATACACTCCATGGATTAAAATCGGCCTCGAACTTGTGCTGATATTGGTTATCGTTGTCATGCTTGCCCGTCCGCGTGCGAAGACGGGGGTGACTTCCTCCAATATGAAGGTGCAGGGTTCGGAAGTGGTGATTGCGCTCGATATCTCCAACTCGATGCGTGCTTCCTCAACCGATGATGTCGATGGAATCAGCCGTTTGCAACAGTCGAAGTTTCTCGTACAGAAATTGTTCGACCGGTTGCGTAACGACAAGGTGGGCTTGGTCGTTTTTGCCGGCGATGCCTTTGTGCAGATGCCTGTTACGGATGACTTCAGTTCGGCGAAACTGTTTTTGAACAGTTTGTCGACCGACATGATACCAAACCAGGGTACGGCTATCGGAGCGGCCATCGATATGTCGATGTCGCTGTTCTCGGCTGATAAGCAATGCCAGAAGTCAATCATTCTGATTACCGACGGTGAGAACCACGAGGACGATGCGGCCAAGATGGCCAAGGCAGCTGCCGAGAAGGGTGTTGTCATCAATGTGGTGGGAGCCGGTACGCCGAAGCCTATGGCCATCCCGATGGGCAATGGCACTTATCTCCGCGACGGTAACGGACAGATTGCCATGACAACTTTCAACGAGGCCGCAGCTTCGGAGTTGGCCCGTATCGGTAGCGGTGTCTACGTCTCTGCCAACAATGCGAATGCCGTCAACGTGCTTGACGACCAGATGAAGAAAGCAGTGAAGAGCAATATGGAGCGACGGGTGTTCTCTCCGAGTGACGAGCAGTTCCCGGTGTTTGCGTGGGTAGCTCTGGTGTTGCTGCTGCTTGATATTTTATTGACCGACCAGAAAATATCCTGGCTTAGAAAAACAAACTTTTTTGGAAAGTAGATTGCGATTATGCGAGTCAGAAAAATCATATTACTGTTATTGCTGATTACGGCAGCCGTTCCTGCTTATGCTCAGAAGACAAAAAAGGAGCGTAATCTTATCAAGGAAGGTAACGAGTTGTTTGGTCAGGGAAAATATGCCGAGGCGGAGGCTGCCTACGGAAAAGTGCTTGAGTTCAATCCCATGTCACCGATTGCCCGCTTCAACCAGGCAACGGCAACGATGAAGAAACTGGAAGTGAAGAAGGAGATGGAACCGCAGGACAGTTCGCAGTATTCCGGCGCGCTGAAGCATTTCGCGGATTTGACCACCGACCCGGGGGCTTCAAAGAGCATCCGGGAGAAGTCGTTCTTCAACTTGGGCAAAATCAGCTACGAGTCGGAGGCTTATCAGCAGGCGGTCGAGTTTCTGAAGCAGGCTTTGAAGATTGACCCTTCTGACGAACAGGCTCTGAAGTTGCTACGTATGGCACAGAAGAAGATGTCGCAGAACCAAGACAAGAATCAGAACCAGAAGGACAAGAAGCAGAAGGATAAGGAAAATAAGGACGAGAACAAGAACCAGCAGAAGCAGCAGCCGAAGCAGGACCCTCCGAAAAACCAGAACCAGAATCCGCAACCTCAGCAGCAACAGCCCAACAATTCGCAGCAGATGCTACAGGCTGTGCAGAACGAGGAGAAGAATACCCGTGACAAGGTCAACAAGCGTAAGGCCGAGCAGATGCAGGGCCGTCAGAAAACCGATAAGCCGTGGTAGAACTTTCTTTTTTGAAAAGACAGATGAAAATGATACGAATTTTATCAACCTTATTGATGTTGTCGCTGAGCTTGATTGCCTCAGCGGCGACATTTCGTGTCCAAGCACCCCGTCAGGTGATTGCCGGAAACACGTTCCAGATAACCTATGTGCTGGAGAATGCCGACGGCGAAGGCTTCAAGCAGCCCGATGTGCCCAACTGTAAGCTCCTTTACGGTCCGGCCACCTCGCGCTCGCAGAGTGTCTCCATCGTGAACGGCAAGCGCTCGTCGACATCGTCGATTGGCTATACGTTTACTTACAGAGCTGAGAAGCAAGGCACCGTTACTGTCGGTTCGGCAAAGATTGTTGTCGACGGAAAGACGCTGACCACATCAGCCATCAAGTTGGAAATCCTGCCGCCCGACCGTTCCGCTTCGTCAGGCAGCCAGCAGTCAGTACAGGCCTACGATGTGAACACGCAGACCTCGGGTAAGCCTATCGGCAGCGATGAGGTATTTGTGAGAGTCGTTCTCTCCAAGCCGACTGTCTATGAGCAGGAGGGCGTGCTGAGTACGATGAAGCTCTATTCGAAGTATCAGATTTCCAAATTCCAGGCGTTGGAGTTGCCGACCTATAACGATTTCCTTGCCGAGGAAGTGCCGGTGACGCTCAACGGTTCGTTTGAGAACTACAACGGCGAGAATTACTATGTATACGTGTTGAAGCAGGTGGTGCTCTTCCCGCAGAAGAGCGGCGTGTTGGAGGTATCGTCAGGTACTTACGAACTGTCGGTCGTACAGTTCGACATCATCAACACAGCTTTCGGACGTATGCGTACGCCGGTCGACCGCTCGCTGAAGATAAAGTCAAACAGTACGAAACTGAACGTAAAGCCCCTGCCGTCACCACGTCCGGCAGACTTTATCGGAGCAGTGGGAACAGGGTTCAAGATTTCATCCAAGCTCAACAACAAGGCTATCCGTACCAACGAGGCTTCGACGCTGACGCTCCAGCTTTCCGGTTCGGGTAACTTGAAGAGTCTTTCCGCTCCGCGCTATCAGTTCCCGTCGCAGTTCGACCTCTACGACCCGCAGACGAAGATTGATGCCAAGCCTTCGGGCAACTTCCTGACCGGTACAGTCAACGTAGACTATACGTTCGTGCCGCAGTCAGTCGGTAAATTTACGATAGGTGGCGGAACATGCTCCTACTTCAACGTAAAGACAGGCAAATATGAGTCGATTCCGTTTGAGGGCAAGACGGTGGATGTGGCCAAAGGCTCATCCTCGTCGACTGTCAAGTTCGGCAGCGAGCCGATGCGCGACATTCTTCCCGTATTCAAGGGTGACCTCGAACTCAGCCGCTCGGCATCGATTGTTCTCGGTTCGTGGTACAATTGGGTGTACTACCTGTTGCTGACGCTTGCCTTTGCTTCCGTGCTGTTCATCTACCGCAAGACGGTGAAGGAGCGTGCCAACGTGACGCTGATGAAGCGCAAGGGTGCGAACCGGGTAGCCGGAAAACGCTTGAAGCGTGCCAAGATGTTTATGAACAAGGGTAAGAAGGAAGCCTTCTACGAGGAAATGCTGACAGCTCTTTGGGGTTATTTCAGCGACAAACTCTCTATCCCGGTATCTGAGCTCAACCGTGACAATATTTCGCGCGAGTTGCTGGATTATGGTATGACGGAGGACGGCGTGAACCGCATTATCCGCATTCTCGATGAGTGTGAGTTCTCCCGCTATGCCCGTCCTGCCGACAGCGAGATGCCGATGGCTGACGTCTACTCGCAGGCTTGTGATGCTATCGGAGAAGTTGAAAGTACGAAACGCCCAAACAAGAAATAAAGCTATGAAACGGTATATATTCTTATTTGCAATGATTTTGGTTTCTGTCGCCGTTTTTGCGCAGTCGGCTGAAAACCGTGCGATAAAAGCCTATGACAATAAAAACTACGAGGAGGCCATCAATATCTACGACAGCATTGTGCAGTCGGGCAACGTGTCCAGCCGTTTATTCTACAATCTGGGCAATGCCTATTACCGTGCAGGCGACAACGGCAAGGCCGTGTGGAACTATGAGCGGGCGTTGAAACTCAATCCGCGCAATACGGAGGCTCGTGAGAATCTTGAATTTGTCAAGACAAAGCTGACGGAGCGCATCTTGCCGGAAGAAAACATTATCGTTGTCTTTTTCCAGGAGTTGCAGGACCTGATGTCACCCAACGGATGGGCTGTAACGGGTATGGTGGCTTTTGCTCTGTTTATCATCGGTTTTGCCACTTACTCCTTCTGCAGCGGTCTCGGCATGAGAAAGTTGGGTTTCTTCGGCGGTATCGTCATGCTGCTGTTGTGTATATTCGCCAACGTGATGTCGTCGAAAGCCGGCAAGCGTATGACAGAGATGCGCTATGCCATCGTGCTGAACGACTCGACAACGCTCAGTACGGTTTCCCACCATCCAACTTCAACCGCGGAGGAGGCGTTCTCGCTGCATGCCGGGGCAAAGTTGGAGAAGCTCGATTCTGCGAAACTCGATACGGAAACTTGGTATAAGGTCCGCACGGAGGACCGCCGGGAGGCATGGGTCGACGGCTCTGCTATCGGACATATTTAGAAGTCAATTGAATTTTAGATAGGAGAGGGACAGCGCGGTTTAGCCGAGTTGTCCCTCTCTCTTTTTTGCAACTCGGTTGCAGGAATCTTTTACTACCTTTGGTGCGTCAAACCAAAAATACAGTAACTTATGGCACATTGTCACCATCATCACCACCATCCGGAGATTTCGTTTGAGAATCTCAACAGGGTTTTTATTGTTTCTGTCATCCTGAATGCCGGTTTTGTCGTTCTGGAGGCTGCCGCCGGATTTTGGAGCAATTCGGTCGGTCTGCTGTCGGATGCCGGACACAATTTGGGAGATGTGCTCAGTCTGCTTCTGTCGATGGCGGCATTCAGGCTTTCCCGTCGGAAGGTGTCGGAGGTATATACCTATGGCTACAAAAAGGCAACGGTGCTTGCCTCGTTTCTGAATGCGCTGCTGCTGGTGGCTGTGTCGCTGGTGGTGATGGCGGAGAGCGTCAGCAAGTTCACATCGCCCGGAAATGTGGAGGGTGATGTGGTGGCCTGGGTTGCTGCCGCCGGAGTGGTGGTCAATGGGCTGACGGCTTTCCTGCTGATGCGCAGTATGGGCAATGACATCAACGTGAAGGGGGCATTTTTCCACATGGCAGCCGACGCACTGGTATCCGTCGGAGTGCTGGTATCCGGCGTGCTGGTATCGATGACCGGGCTTATGCTTATAGATGCGGTGGTCGGATTTTGTATTTCCGTAATAATTTTACTACCTTCACTGCGGTTGCTGCGTCAAAGCCTGCGTTTACTGCTGGATGCCGTGCCTGAAACGGTCGACCGCAGTCAGGTCGAACGTCTGATTCGCGAGACGGTGCATGTGAGGGATTGCCACCACCTGCATATTTGGGCAATGAGTACCACGGAGACTGCGCTGACTGCCCATGTCGTAGTAGATGCCTATGCTCATGCCGACGAGGTGAAGGCTGACTTGTGCCGGAAGTTGAGGGAAGAGGGTATCCATCATCTTACGTTTGAGGTGGAAACCGACGGTGCGGAGTGCGCAAGGCGGGTATGCGGTTAGAAGAAAAAGAGAAAGACTATGAACAGTAAGACTTGTATTGAACGGATGAAGGCACGGGATGTGAAGCCGACGGCTGTACGCATTCTCGTGCTGGAGGCTTTGTTGCTTTGCCGGAATGCCGTATCGGTGGCCGATTTGGAGGCGGCACTGGTGACTGTCGACAAATCTACGATTTTCCGTACGCTCAATCTGTTTCTGGAGCATCATCTTGTGCATGCCGTTGATGACGGTTCGGGAAGCATGAAGTATGAGGTATGTGAGGGTGCCGACGGTTGCTCGTTGTCGGATATGCATGTGCATTTCCATTGTGAGGCGTGCAATCGGACGCTGTGTCTGAAGTCGGTCCATCTTCCGGATGTCGGTCTGCCGCCCGGTTATGAGATTACGTCAGCCAATTATACGATAAAGGGACTCTGCGATAAATGCAGCAAGCGCCGGCAGTGAGAATGCCGGCGCTTGTCGTATGCGGTGGATGGGTGGAATTTATTTCCGTGTGCAAATTTATGCCTTGTCGGTTTTGATTTTCGGCAGGAAGGCGGCGATGATGCCCATCAGAGGAAGCAGCGTGCTGACCTGGAAAATGAAGTTGATGCTGGTGAGGTCGGCAAGCCAGCCGAAAAATGCCGAGCCGAGTCCGCCCAAACCGAACATCAGTCCGAAGAAAATACCGGCGATAAGAGCCACATGTCCCGGCATCAGCTCTGTCGCATAGACCACGATGGCTGAGAATGCGGAAGAGATAACCAGGCCGATGATGACGGCAAAGAGCATTGTCAGCGGCAGATTGAGGTAGGGCAGTGCCAGCGCAAACGGAGCCGCTCCGAAGATGGACCACAGGATGACCAGTTTGCGGCCGTAGCGGTCGCCGATGGAACCTCCGGCGAGCGTGCCTATGGTAGAGGCTGCGAGGAAGGCAAACAGGCATAATTGTGAGTTCTGCACCGACATGGAGAATTTGTCAATCAGGAAGAAGGTGAAGTAGCTCGTCATGCAGGAGAAGTAGAAGTACTTCGAGAAGATGAGTATGACGAGAATGAGCAGGGCATATTTTATCGGCTTCTCGCTCAGCCCGGTTGTCGATGCGGCTTTCACTTTTACGTTGTGCAGGCTGTGGCGGAGCTGACGGCGGTACCAGTTGCCGATGTAGCAGAGGATGATGAAGGAGAGAAGTGTCGCGATGGCAAACCAGCCGATGGCCGATTGTCCGAACGGCAGGATAATCAGCGCGGCGAGCAGCGGGCCGATAGCGTTACCTCCGTTGCCACCCACCTGGAAGATGGATTGAGCCAGTCCTTTCTTGCCTCCCGACGCCATTTGTGCCACTTGCGATGCGCCCGGGTGGAAAATTGAGGAGCCGCAGCCGATGAGACCTACGGATATGAGGATATATGCATAGGTGGACGATACCGACAGGCAGAGAAGTCCGATGAGCGTGAATATGACGCCGGCTGCCAGCATGTAGGGGCGTGGATTACGGTCGGCGTAGATGCCTACGAAGGGTTGCAGCAGCGATGATGTCAGCTGAAACACGAGCGTGATGATGCCGATTTGCGAGAATGAGAAATCATAGCTGTCTTTCAATATAGGGTAGATGGCGGGGATAAGCGACTGAATCATGTCGTTGAGCAGGTGAGTCGTACCGATGAGCAGAAGGATGCCGTACATCGTCCGTTGTGCGTTTGCCGCCGTTGGGGTGTTTGAGTTGTCAGTCATTACGGTAGGTTGTGATAAAGTTTTTACAGGATTTGCAGTGCGATGGCGGCACAGGCTTCCGCGTCCGCCAATGCGTGATGGTGGCGATGGAGGTTGTAGCCGCAATGGGCTGCCACGGTCTGCAGCTGGTAGTTGGGAAGGTGTCCTTTGAGACGTGCGCGGGAGGCACGGCAGGTGCAGAAGAATTGATAGCCGGGATAGTCCATGTCGTAGGATTGGAATACGGCTTTCAGACAGCTCTCGTCGAAACTTGCATTATGCGCCACTAAGGGAAGGCCCTCGATAAGCGGAGCTATCTGGTTCCATACTTCCGGAAACGTTTGAGCCGAGTTGGTGTCGCGGGCTGTCAGTCCGTGCACTTGGGTGTTCCAGAAAGAATAGTAATTGGGATACGGACGAATCAGATGGTAGGCGCGCTCGACAATTTCGCCGTTTCTTACGATGACGACTCCTACGCTGCACACGCTGGTTCGCTTGGCATTGGCCGTTTCAAAATCAATGGCTGCGAAATCTCTCATATAGGAAAATCAAAATATATTAGACGTATGCAAAGTTAGTGCTTTTTTGCTTTTCCCGGAGTATAAAATCAGCGAAGTGAGGGAGGGTTTCGATAGGGTATAAAAAAAATTGATTGTCTCCCGACAACCAATCTTAATTAACCTTAAATCTAATACCATGAAAAACACATTGCAAAGGTACGCACTAATTTCTTATCTGCAATAGTTTGTAGCCGAAAAATGCAATATGTTTGCATATTTTAACTGTCAGATACATTCGTTTGCTAAAAACGGCCTATTCACCGGAGTAAATGATGCTATATCCGACCAATCGGTCGTAACGTTCGCCCATTCTTCGGTTGTAAACTTTTATCTGATATTCGTTGACGGTCTGGTAGAAGTCACCTTCGATTTTACCGGTTTGGGCCTTCTCGCTGCCGTCGGGTATCCAGAGGTATTGATAGTTGTAGGCACCTTGTTTCAATTGCAGGTCGAGCTCATAGCTGCGGGTTTCCGGATTGTAGTGCATCTGGTTGTTGGCGTTGAAATTGTGCTGGGTGAATTCTCCGTCCACATAGATATCGCCGTTGGTCAGTTCCGGCATTTCGAGCGTGAAGTGAGTTACCATGTAGTCCGCTTCCGTGTTTGAGTCGAAGGCGTTGCTCTCGCGGATGGTGAAGCGTCCGTACTGGGTACGGTCGTAGGAGTAGGAAGCGAAGGCACGCGGCTCGTCGAGCTGCAGCACGGCATGGTGGTAAGGGGCATGGTATTCGTAGTGGTCGATGCCCATGCCGATATAGTTGGTCGTTGTCATTTCGAAACGACGGAACTCGTTGCCCGCAGGAAAAATCAACTGGCGGTTATGCTCGAAAAATGCCTTGTTGCTGCTGACGCGCATCGGATTGGTGACCAACACCTCGTTGTCGGTCCGGGAATTCTGAGTGACGACAACTTTCAGGTCGTTGTAGAGGTTCTGTACATAATAGTCCTTGGTGTCGACCGTAATGTTAAGCTGCTGGTGCTGCTGGTTGTAGTCGATGTCGGTACGGGAGGTCAGTTCCGTAGCAATGTCCACCTGGTTCTCAACAATGGAGAATCTCACTTGCAGCAAAGGCTTTTCCGGCTCATACTCCTCATAGACGCGGAGCAGGTAGTTGCCCGACAGCAGTAGTTGCATGTTTTCGTTGGGGAGGGAAATTCCGTAATGCACATAAGGGGCGAAGGTGGCTGACGAGAACGAGTAGTCCGTTACTTCCGCTTCGTTGAATCCGTTGACATAGTCGCTGTCAACCAACTGGGACGGAGTCCAGTCTGCGTTGCAGTGCAGCACGGAATAGCGCAGGTAGCGCAGGTCGGACGACAGCTCGTCAAACTCGATACGGATACGGTCGTTGCCGCCCAGCTCGATAACGGGTGGAGCATAGTAGCCTCCCTCGACGCAGGCACGGAGTGACTTGAAGCCGCTGTCGAACACGCGGGTCTTTGTGTCAAGGGCGTTGGCCGAGAATGCGGCCGCCAATAGCAGAATGGATGCTATGATTGTGTGTCGCATAATTGTTGGAGTTTAGGAGTTACCAGACTATCGGTGTTTTGCCGTGGGCTGTAAGGTAGCCGTTGGCTTGTGAGAAATGGTGGTTGCCGTAGAAGCCGCGTCTGACGGATAGCGGAGACGGGTGGGGTGACGTCAGCACCAAGTGACGGGTACGGTCGATAAATGCGCCTTTTTTCATCGCATAGCTTCCCCACAGGATGAAGACAAGGTTCTCGCGCTGTTCTGCCAGCTTGCGGATGGCGGCATCGGTAAACGTTTCCCATCCTTTTCCCTGGTGGGAGCCGGGGCAGTGGGCGCGTACCGTGAGAGTGGCGTTGAGCATCAGCACGCCCTGGTGGGCCCAGCGGGAGAGGTCGCCGCTTTGAGGAATGGGAGCGCCGGTGTCGTCATGCACTTCCTGGAAGATGTTGCGCAGTGACGGTGGAAACGGGATGCCGTCATTGACAGAGAAGCTTAGTCCGTTGGCCTGATGCTCGCCGTGGTAGGGGTCCTGGCCGATAATGACTACTTTCACCTCGTTGAACGGAGTGGAGTCAAATGCGGCAAAAATTTTATTGCCGGGAGGGTAAATGGTGGTAGTGCTGTACTCGTTGCGTATAAATTTCACTAAATCAGAGAAGTATTCTTTTTCGAACTCATCTTTGAGCACTTCTTTCCAGCTATTTTCGATATTTACATTCATAAATCTTCTTGTTGCTTTTTTGCAAAGCTAATATTTATTTTGTACTTTTGCCACGCATTTAATCAAAAATGCGCCCATAGTTCAATGGATAGAATATCGGATTCCGGTTCCGACGATTGGGGTTCGACTCCCCATGGGCGTACAGAGAATAGAGTTTCCGCAACCGTAAAGGCTGCGGAAACTTTTTTGTTTATGGAAGTTTCAAACCATTCGGCAAAGTCAAATTAAACCTACGGTTTATTTGCCATTGCACTCAATTTGCACTACTATGGATAAGATAGGCTGCATTTCGGCAAAGTCAAATTAAACCTACGGTTTATTTGCCATTGCACTCAATTTGCACTATCTTTGAAAAAAGATAAACCGTGCGTTCTGGCGCACATGCTTAAAATACGAAAACTATGAGATATCTATATACGTTTATCGCAGCCTTATGTTCGTTCGGAAGTGCTTACGCGCAAGTGGACTTTTCCGGTGTCTCACATCCGGTGATTAACACTACGCCTGAGTCGGGAACAGGACTGGACGCAGTCTATACGCTGTATGAGACTGACGGCGTGTCGGCTTCTTACTTGCCTTCCGGAGGGAGCGCGGCTGACGTGAAATGGTATAAGTTTAAGGAAAAAGGCGGCGGATATGCGGAATTGGTCAGTGGAATTACGAACGACGGTACGCGTTCGACGTTGTCGGTTGTAGAGGCCAATACGGGCTACTATATTGAGGACGGAGCGAAACGCTACTATTTCTGGGTGGTTGACTATTCCGATTTTCGTTTCAATCTCCGTTCCGTCTCGTTCCCGGAGGAACAGGATTGCGGTGTCGCAACGATTGCGTTTGACGCAGATTGTGCTCCCATCCGTTATTACACGGTGAACGGAAGTCCGAAGACGCTGTCGCGCGACATTGAGATTATCTACAACACTCTCCAATGGAACGAGGAGCAGACAGGATTTCAGAATGTATCGGCGAGTTCGATGTGCGACAACATCGAGGAGCTGGAGGTGATTCCCGCACCGTTGTGCGACACGCAGTTTACGATTCGTGGCGACCGCTTTCAGGTGCAATGGGGTGAGCCGGTGGAATATGTTTCGGATACCTATCTGACGAAGTCGATTGAAGTGCGAACGACTGCTACTCAGACCGAGCGTGACAATCCTAATGAGCAGAAAGGCGACGAGTCGGCGTTGGGTGGTTCGGCTCCTGCCGATATTCAGTTCCGTTCCTATTGTACGGATGCGGTGGCATTTAAGGAATGGCAGTTCTCGCGCGATGCTGAATTCCGCGAAGTGCTGTTGCGTTTCAATGAGTCCGACTTGGATTATTCATTCCGGGAAAACGGTACGTTCTATGTGAAATTTACCGCTAGCAATGAGGATGCGTCCTGCACGATTGACGGTGATGTCTATACGATAACGATTGGAGAGTCGCGCCTGGAGTGTCCGAACGCTTTTTCTCCTGATTCGTCCGAAGGTGTCAACGACGAGTGGAAAGTTTCCTACAAATCCATCGTTTCTTTTAAGTGCTGGATTTTTGACCGTTACGGTACTCCGATATTCTCTTTCGATGACCCTGCCATGGGATGGGATGGAAAGTATAAGGGAAAATATGTGAGAGCCGGTGTCTATTATTATGTCATCGAGGCAAAGGGAGCCGATGGCAAGGAGTATAACCTGAAGGGAGATATTAACATTTTAAAGAGCAAGCAGCAATGAAGAAATTGATATTGATAATGGTTGTATGTGTCGTGTCGGTGGTGGCGTTTCAGTCATCGACGGTCACTGTGAAACCAACGACGGTGCCGGCGCCGGTTATGCCGGAAGTGATGAAATTTGCGGGAGAGGAGTTGAATCTCGACCGCTTCGATCTCTATGAGCGTCTCGACCGGGAGATAATCTCGCTCTCGTACGGACATACGAACACCCTCCTCACCATCAAGCGTGCCAACCGTTATTTCCCGGAAATGGCCGCCATTCTGAAAAGTGAGGGTATTCCCTTTGATTTTGTCTATCTGGCAGCGACGGAAAGCCATCTTGACCCGAAGGCCGTATCTTACAGAAAGGCGGCGGGGTTCTGGCAGTTTATGCCTAAGACAGCCGAGGAATACGGACTGGAAGTGAATTCCTACGTTGATGAGCGCTATCATTTGGAGAAATCGACGCGGGCAGCTTGCCGCTATTTCAAGCGCGCGTATAAGAAATATGGCAGTTGGGTAGCTGCAGCTGCCTCCTATAATGCCGGAATGGCCCGGATTTCGAATGCTTTCGATGATCAGCAGATTGACAGCGTGTTTGACCTCTATCTCAACAGCGAGACTTCGCGCTACATCTGTCGTCTGTACGCATTCAAGACGGTGATGGAGAATCCGCAGAAGTACGGATTCAAATTTACGCCGGAACAGCTCTATCAGCCTATCGCATGCCGTGAGGTGAAGGTGACGGGTGAAGTGAAAAGCTGGGTGGAATGGGCCAAGCAGAACGGTACGACCTACCAGATGGTGCGTTTGCTCAATCCTTGGATTGTCAATTCAACGCTGCCTAACACGAAGGGTCACACCTACATGGTGAAGGTGCCGAAGCCTGAGAGTATTTACAGAAGTAAGCAATCTATCAAAACATTCAACGAAAATTGGATAAAATAGTAGACCAGGATAACATTATCAGTGAGTCAGACTCGGTTTCCGTGTTTGGCGCGAGAGTGCACAATCTGAAGAACATCGATGTCTCGATACCTCACAACCAGTTGACGGTCATTACTGGTTTAAGCGGAAGTGGCAAGTCATCATTGGCCTTCGACACGATTTATGCCGAAGGCCAGCGCCGCTACGTCGAGACGTTCTCCACCTATGCGCGCAATATGCTTGGAGTGCTCGAGCGTCCCGATGTGGACAAGATTACGGGGTTGTGTCCGGTGATTTCCATCGAGCAGAAAACCGTCAACAAGAATCCGCGCAGTACCATCGGTACGATTACCGAGATTTACGACTTCCTGCGCTTGCTGTTTGCAAGGGCGGGTGAGGCTGTGTCCTATGTGAGCGGCCATAAGATGGTCAAATATACGGAGGAGCAGATTGTTAATCTGATTCTTGAGAAGTTCAACGGAAAGAAGGTGCTCGTGCTTTCGCCGTTGGTCAACAACCGCAAGGGTCATTACAAGGAGCTGTTTGAGAACCTTCGCAAGAAAGGCTATCTGAACGTGCGTGTCGACGGTGAAATCCGTGAGATAGTGGTGGGCATGAAGCTTGACCGCTACCGCAACCACAGCATTGAGCTGGTGGTGGACAAGCTGAAGGTCGACGATAAGGACCGTCTGCGGCTGAAAGACACCGTGAGCGTGGCCATGAAGCAAGGCAGCGGAATGCTGATGATTTACGATGTCGAGGCCGACAAAGGCTTCTATTACAGTAAGTCGCTGATGGACCCCGTGTCAGGATTGTCGTACCGAGAACCGGCTCCCCATAACTTCTCGTTCAATTCGCCGCAGGGAGCCTGCTCGAAGTGTAAGGGACTGGGAACCATCAATATCATCGATATTGAGAAAATCATACCGGACCGCACGAAGTCGGTCTATGGCGGCGGTATTCTGCCGTTGGGTTCGTATAAGAACAATTTTATTTTCAACTATATTTCCAAAATCTGCGAGCGTGCCGGATTTACGCTGAAGACTCCAATTGCCGAACTGCCCGATGATGTGCTTGACGACATTCTGAACGGCACCACGGAGCCGATACGCGAGGAAGGATTCTCCAGCTTGAATTTTGCCAATTACGAAGGCATCGTCAAGTATATTGAGATGCAGCAGGCTGACGAGACATCCGGCAAGGCTCAGAAATGGGTCGGCCAGTTCTATTCGCAGGTGGAGTGTCCGGAATGCAAGGGCGCACGTCTCAACAAGGAGGCGTTGAGTTTCCGTGTGGGCGGCAAGAACATTTACGAGTTGTCGTGCATGGAACTGTCGGAACTGAAGGAATGGGTCGACGAGGTGGAAGCCGGACTGACCAAACAGCAGGCGGCTATCGCCAAGGAAATACTGAAGGAAATACGCTCGCGTCTTTACTTCCTGAACGATGTGGGTCTGAGCTATCTGTCATTGGGTCGCAGCTCCATGTCGCTGTCGGGCGGAGAGAGCCAGCGCATCCGTCTGGCTACACAGATAGGTTCACAGCTCGTCAACGTGCTTTATATTCTTGACGAGCCGAGCATCGGTCTGCATCAGCGCGACAACGAGCGGTTGATACGCTCTCTGAAGGAGTTGCGCGACGTGGGCAATACGGTTATCGTCGTAGAGCATGACAAGGATATGATGGTTGAGGCCGACTATGTGGTCGACATCGGACCGAAAGCCGGAAAGAAAGGCGGTCATGTGGTGTTTGCCGGTACTCCGAAGGAAATGCTGGCGAGCGACACCCTGACTGCCGGCTATCTCAATGGCCGGTTGCGCATCGAGGTTCCGCCCGTGCGCCGCAAGGGCAACGGACAGATGCTGTTGCTGCGCGGCTGCCGGGGCAACAACCTGAAGAATGTAGACATTGACATTCCATTGGGTATGCTCGTGTGTGTGACGGGAGTGTCGGGCAGCGGAAAATCGACGCTCGTCAATGAAACGCTTCAGCCGATATTGAGCCAGCACTTCTTCCATTCGCTGAAAGAGCCGTTGGCCTACGACAGCATATCCGGTATTGACAACATCGACAAGGTCGTGACCGTAGACCAGGCGCCAATCGGAAAATCGCCGCGTTCAAATCCGGGAACCTACACCAACGTTTTCTCCGACATCCGCAACCTTTTTGTGGAACTTCCGGAGTCGAAAATCAGAGGCTACAAACCCGGACGGTTCTCGTTCAACGTGTCGGGCGGCCGCTGCGAGACGTGTAAGGGCAACGGTTACAAGTCGATTGAGATGAATTTCCTCCCCAATGTGCTTGTTCCCTGCGAGTCCTGTGGCGGGCAGCGTTACAACCGCGAGACGCTGGAGGTGAGATTCAAGGGAAAATCCATTGCCGACGTGCTTGACATGACTATCAATCAGGCAGTAGAATTCTTTGACAGTTTCCCCTCGATTCTTCATAAAATCAAGGTATTGCAGGATGTGGGCTTAGGCTATATCAAGCTGGGACAGCCCTCTACGACGCTTTCCGGCGGAGAGAACCAGCGGGTAAAGCTCGCGACGGAACTGGCGAAGAAGGACACGGGTCGTACGCTCTTCATCCTTGACGAGCCGACTACGGGTCTTCACTTCGAGGATATACGCATTCTGATGAAGGTGCTGAACGAGCTGGTGGAGCGGGGCAACACGGTGATTGTCATCGAGCACAATCTGGACGTGATAAAATGCGCCGACTATGTCATCGACATGGGACCGGAAGGAGGAAAGAACGGCGGACAGCTGGTCGCACAGGGAACGCCGGAGGAAGTGGCTGAAAACAGCCGTTCGGTGACGGGACGTTTCCTGAAAAAGGAATTGGAACAATCATAAAAACAAAGGAAAAAGTATTATTATGAAAATTACGGAACTGATAGAGAACAAGAAGGGATGCGGATTCTCGTTTGAGGTTTTGCCTCCGTTGAAAGGCAAGGGCATCGTGCAGATTTACGACACTATTGACAGCCTTCGTGAGTTCGACCCTCTTTACATAAACATTACGACCCATCGGAGTGAGTTCGTTTTTAAGAGTAATGACGACGGTACCTATCAGCGGGTGTCGGAACGCTCGCGCCCGGGCACGGTAGCCGTTGCGGCGGCCATTCAGCAGAAGTATGGCATTCAGGCTGTGCCTCACATCATTTGCAGCGGTTTTTCGAAAACGGAGACCGAGTATGCGTTGATTGACCTCAATTTCCTCGGAATCAACAATCTGTTGTTGCTTCGAGGTGACAAGGCGAAGCATGAAAACCGTTTCGTGCCGCATGAGAACGGGCATGCCTATGCGAGTGAGCTGCAGCAGCAGGTCAATAACTTCAACGACGGCTACTTCAATGACGGGACGAAGATGGACATCATCACGGATGCGAAGTTTTCCTACGGAGTGGCCGGCTATCCGGAGAAGCACGACGAGGCTCCCAATATGGACATCGACCTGATGTATCTGAAACGTAAGGTTGACAACGGAGCCGATTACGTTGTGACTCAGATGTTCTTCGACAACAGCAAGTATTTTGACTTTGTCGACCGTTGCAGGAAGGCGGGTATTACGGTTCCCATCATACCGGGACTGAAGCCCATTTCACATCCCAGCCAGCTGACGGTGTTGCCGAAGGTGTTTCATGTCGACCTTCCCAACGACCTGGCACAGGAGCTGATAAAGTGCAAGGATACGGAAGCGGCCAAGCAGATAGGCGTGGAGTGGTGCACGATGCAGGCGCGGGAACTGAAGGCGGCAGGCGTGCCGAGCATTCATTTCTATTCGCTTATGGCAGCCGGTAGCGTAAGAAAAGTGGCAAGCAGTATATATTAAAAAAGAGATATGAGATTTACAGACATTCCCGGACATGAATCCGTAAAAGACAGGTTGCGCGCCATGGTGGCGGCCGACCGCATTCCCCATGCCTTGCTCCTTGAGGGGCCGGAGGGCATCGGCAAGCTGGCGATGGCGAGAGCCTTTGCCCAATATGTCCATTGCCAGAACCGTACGCCGGAGGGGGAGCCTTGCGGAGAATGCCAGGCATGTCGGCTTCACGAGTCCAACAATCATCCGGACCTGTTCTACGCTTTTCCGATATTCAAGCGGAAGAGCGATTCGGAGTCGTACTGCGAGGAGTTTCTGGACGAATGGCATGAGTTCCTGAGTTCCGACATGTATGCGGATTTCGACACATGGGTGAGAATCCTGAACCCGGGCACGAAGCAGCCCATCATTTATAACTCCGAGGGAAATGCCATCCTTCGCAAGGTGAGTGTCAAGTCGTATGCCTCCCGCTATAAGATAATGATTATGTGGCTTCCGGAGAAGATGAAAGAGGAATGTGCGAACCGTCTGCTGAAAATGATAGAGGAGCCTTACGACGACACGCTGCTTCTTTTTGTCAGCAACAATCCTCAGGATATTCTGCCTACCATCTATTCCCGCGTGCAGCGTGTCAAGATGAAGCGGTTGCCGGGCGAGCTGATTGAACGTTATCTGGTCGACCGTTACGCCACGGAGCCGCAGACGGCGAAAGCCATGGCACACATGGCGGAAGGAAGCATGACGGCGGCGGTTGGGCTGCTTGATGTGGAAACGGACAATGTGGAGTTTCTCGACTATTACCGCAAGCTCATGCGTCAGGCTTACATGCGTGACGTCAGAGGATTGAAGATTTGGTCGGAGGAAGTGGCCGACTTCAAGCGCGAGCGGTGCGGCTCGTTCCTTGAGTTTCTTGCGCGGATGATTCGGGAAAGTTTCATTTACAATCTGGGAAATCGCGAACTGAACTACATGACGCGCGAGGAAGAAGCGTTCAATTCGAAGTTCTGTCCGTTTGTCAACGAGCGTAACGTGTCGGCCATCATCAATGAGACTGACCGTGCCGCACTTGACATCTCACGCAATGCCAACGCAAAAATCGTATTGTTTGATTACGCCATTAAAATGATAGTGGCTTTAAGAATGTAAGAAAAATAAAGACCCTTATGGCACCGGAACCTTTTTTGTCGAAAATAGCCAAGGCTTATATCCAGAACGAGCCGGATTTGTTGGTTGATACCTGTTTCGTATTTCCCAACAGACGAAGTAGTTCGTTTTTCAAAAAATATTTCTGTGAGCAAGTGAAAGGCAAGGCTTTTGTGTTGCCTGAAATCAGGACTATTTCCGAGTTTGTCAGCGGCATTTCCGGGTTGCTGGAGGTGGACCGTGTGGAGCAGCTGATGATTCTCTACGCCGAGTTCCGCAAGCTGTCGCAGGAATTTTCCGACTTTGACAAATTCCTTTATTGGGGTGATATGATTCTAGGCGATTTCAACGATGTGGACCGCTATATGGTTGATGCCCGCGCGCTGTTTCACAATATGGCGAACTTCAAGGAGATTCAATCCAATTATCTGACAGAAGCGCAATTGGATGTCATCAAGGAATTCTGGGGGCTTGTCAGGTCGACCGATGATGAGCATCTGTGGGTGCGTCCTGAGAGCAAATCAGCCGCCAAGGGTGCGTTTACCCGTCTGTGGGATGTGCTCGCCGACCTTTATAAGAATTTCCGGGCAGAGCTGGAAAAGAAGGGTGTGGCTTACAACGGAATGATGTACCGGGCCACGGCGGAGAACATTGAAAAGAAGACGGCCGACGACTTTGAGTTCCGCCGCATTGTCTTTGTCGGATTCAGCACGCTCTCCACGGCGGAGGAAAAGATATTCAGGCATTTGCAGAAGTTGGACATTGCCGACTTCTATTGGGATTTTGAGTCGCCGTTTTTCGATGACGTCAACAAAGGTTCGTTTTTCCTGCGGAAATATGTCAAGGCTTACCCCTCGCGCTATACAGTGACAGGCGAAGCCACCCACTTCCCGAATGTGGAGGTGGTTTCGGTTCCGTCAGGTGGGGGACAGGCCAAGGTGGTGAACGAGATTCTCGGTGAGCTTCAGACTGCCGGAAAGATAGACATGAGCGACCCGATTGACACGGCTGTCGTGATGCCGGAGGAGAAATATCTCAATTCCGTGCTGTCGGCCATATCGGGACGGGATATGGACGTAAACATCACGATGGGATTTCCCATCGGTCAGACATCGGTGGCTTCGCTCGTCTCGATGGTCTCGACGCTCCATCATCGCCGGCGACTGGTGGGCGGCAGTGCCGCGTTCTATTTCCCGGATGTGGAATCGTTGCTGACGCATCCATATATGCCGTTGCTTGCCCGTTCGGGAAGTGAGATAAACCGTCTGCTTGACACGGCGAAGGAGAAGCGGCTGTTCTTTGTCCCAGCCTCCTTCTTCTCCGATGCGAGCGAAGGGCTGCGGGAAACGTTCTGCGGCATCGACAGCAGTCATTCGGCTTCGGTGATTGACTATCTGGACCGTCTACTAAAGCGCATAGAAACCGGACTGTCTGCCTTGCATCCGGCAGAAGCGCAGGAGGATGACGCCGGAGAAGCGTCGTTGCAGGAAACGCTGGAATTGTATTTCATCCGTCAGTACCGCAGTACGCTTGCCGTCTTGCGTTCGCTGATTACTACTTACAACGTGGAGGGACTGAGCGGCAGCTCGTCGTTCTTCCTTCTCTCACGCATGATGGCCGGTTCGTCGGTACCGTTTGAGGGAGAGCCGTTGAAAGGTTTGCAGCTGATGGGTGTGCTTGAGACGCGTCTGCTTGATTTCAAGAACCTTATCATCCTCTCGATGAACGAGAAGGTATTCCCGACAAAGCACTATACACGCTCGTTTATTCCCAACACGTTGCGCATCGCCTTCGGAATGGCAACTTATGAGTTGCAGGATTCGATGTACACCTACTATTTCTACCGCATGATAAGCCGTGCGGAGAATGTCTATCTCATCTATGATTCGCGGACGCAGGGATTGTCGAGCGGAGAGGAGTCGCGCTATATCTATCAGTTGGAGAAGATATATTACAGTGGTGCCGACCGGCGTGATGCTATCCGTCGCAGAGTCTACGACTACAAGGTGGAGGCAATGGAGGAAGTTCCGATTGTTGTGAACAAGGATGACCGCGTCATGGCAGAGCTGGAGAAGTTCAAAACCGGCAAATGGGAGAACGGCAAATGGTGCGGCACAAGAAATCTTTCGGCCAGTGCCATCAAAGCCTATATAGCTTGTCCGCTGAAGTTCTATCTGAACCGTATCGAGAATATAAAGGAAGCGACCGAGATGAGCGACTTTATAGACAGTGCGACTTTCGGATTGGTGGTGCACAGAGTTTTTGAGCTTGTCTATAACGGTGTGTCGCTAAAGAATGAGGCGGGAGTCAGGCTTGTTACGGCCGATTATATTGACGGCCTCCTCGAATCGAAGCATACCAAGCTCGACCAATATGTGACGAGTGCGGTCAACTGCTTCTATAACGGAATCGAGGAAGAGGACAGACGGCTCACGCCGTTGGAAGGTGAGGCCATTCTTATCGGAAAGATTGTGGCTTATTATGTGGAGGAAGTGTTGCGGCGCGAGAAGGACTTGTGTCCGTTTGACTATCTGGGTTCGGAGGTGGAAGATACGTTCCCGTGGAAACTTGACAACGGAATAGAGTTCAACTTCAAAATGTTCATAGACCGCTTGGACAGAGTTTCCCCGAAACCGACCGATGAATGCGGTGAGAAGCGTCTGCGCATCGTCGATTATAAGACGGGCGATGAGGAAATGGAGTTGAAGAATGACTACATAAGCACTCTTTTCGGACGCACCAATGCCAAATGGCCGGAAGGCATATTCCAGTTACTGCTTTATTGCAACGCCTACGAAATGCGTCATCCGGAAGAGAAGGTTATACAGCCGGTGATTTACAAGTTGAGGAAGGTTACGACGTGGGCAAACGGCCGACAGGCGTTGACTGTCAATAAGGCGAATCTGTTCAACTATAAGGACGCCGGAGTGTTTGACAACCAAGCATTCATGGATGAGTTTGGCAAGGTAATCGAAAGTTTGTTTGACCCGAAAGAGCCTTTCCGCCAGACTGAGAATGAGGAAAACTGCAAGTATTGCCAGTTTAAGGAAGCCTGTGGCCGATAGGGCAAACAGCGTGCTTCGAGGAAAAAGACACTTGATTTATTGAATTATAATAAATTAAGAGCAGAAAACGCTTGGAAAATTTGTGAGATAGCGGAAAAACGTGTAATTTTGCAACGCTTTTTTAAAATTCCGTGTGATGGGAAATTAAGGAGCATGTAACTACACTTAATTTTGAGTAACACAAAACTTAATTACAAATGAAAAATTTTAACTTATCAGCTCAACCGAGAACTTGCATCGGTAAGAAGGCTTCTAAAGAATTGCGTAACGCAGGTTTGATTCCAGTAGTAATGAACGGTGGTGAAATCGTAGAACTCCCATACAACGGTTCATTGAAGGAAGGTCAATCACTCATCGAAATCGCAAACAACAAGGCTGTCATCGTAACTAACCTTACTGTAAAGGCAGAGGACGTTCGCAAGCTTATCTATACTCCGGACATCTACGCAATCAACCTCGACATCAACGGCGAGAAGAAGGTTGCTGTATTGAAGGACATCCAATTCCACCCGGTAAAAGAAGAAATTCTTCACATTGACTTGTTGGAAGTAAACGACAAGAAGCCGGTTGTTATCGAAGTTCCTGTTAAGTTGGAAGGTCACGCAGAAGGTGTGAAGGCCGGTGGTAAGCTCAGCTTGTCAATGAAGAAAATCAAAGTTAAGGCTATCTACTCTGCAATTCCTGAGAGAGTGGTTATCAACGTTGACAACCTCGGTCTTGGTAAGACAATGCAGATTGGCGACTTGCACTTCGAAGGCTTGGAATTGATGAACGCAAAGAACGCTGTCGTTTGCGCCGTTCAATTGACACGTGCTGCCCGTGGTGCTCAGGCTGCTCAAGGCAAGTAATAATTTCGTATGAAATACTTGATTGTCGGTTTGGGGAACATTGGTGCAGAGTACCAAAATACCCGCCACAATATAGGATTTATGATATTGGATGCTTTTGCGAAAGCATCCAATATTTCTTTTCAGACGGAGCGTTACGGTGACGTGGCACACACGCGCTTGAAAAACAAGCAGCTGGTGTTGCTGAAGCCGTCCACCTATATGAACCTCAGCGGCAATGCCGTGAAATACTGGATGGACAAGGAGAACATTCCGTTGGAAAATGTCCTGATACTTGTGGATGATTTGGCCTTGCCTGTCGGAGCTATCCGCCTGAAGGGAAAGGGTAGCGATGCAGGACACAATGGTTTGAAAAGTGTGGCTGAATGTGTCGGCTCGCAGTCGTATGCGCGTCTTCGCTTCGGCATAGGATGCGATTTTCCCAAAGGATTCCAGGTAGAGTATGTCCTGGGCCGGTTCCCGGCTGAGGAGCGTGAGTTGCTTGACGAGCGCATCGGTCTGGCGGTCGAGGCAATGAAAGCGTTCTGCCTGTCGGGGCTCGCGTTCGCAATGAACAACTATAACAACAAATAGAGCATGAAAGAAGTAAGAATAGATAAGTGGCTTTGGGCCACCCGCGTGTTCAAGACCCGTACCATTGCCACCGAGGCCTGCAAGAAAGGCCGCGTGTCGGTGGGAGGTGTCGGCGTCAAGCCCTCCCGTCCGGTGAAGGTCGGAGAGATAATAGATGTGAAAAAACCGCCCATCGTCTATTCTTTTAAGGTCTTGGATTTGGCAGAAAACAGAATGGGTGCTAAATTAGTACCGCAATTTCTTGAGAATGTCACGGCTCCGAGCCAGTATGAGTTGCTGGAGATGGTGAAAATTACCGGATTCATCAACCGACAGAAGGGATTGGGGCGTCCGACAAAAAAAGATGGGCGTGAGTTGTCGAAGTTTACCGATGATATGTACTCCTATAGCGAGGCGGAATTTGACTTCGACGATGACTTCTTTGATGATGAGGAATAAAAACAGATGATGCATGGTGTAAAGAAAATATTGGCAATATTTCTGGTTGGAATTATGGCAATGTTCAGCATTGTCCAGTTCCATCATCACCATCATCATGTAGCTGTATCTCCTGTGTATGAGGCCATGTTTGCCTCCGACCTGCAGTGCAGCGAGCACCATCATTCAGAGAAAGACGGCGATTTACCCTGCGAATACCAGCAGTCGTATATCATATCCAAGGTGTACAGTGCTGATGTGCACCATCAGCTTCAATCTATATCCTACGATGCATTGCCTTCCGAGCTTGCGGTGGTCGAACCGTATGTCGGAGAGAGCGATGCTCGTTTTTTTATACCCTCGGTGCTTGGCAGTGAATGCCGGGGAGGGGAAACCGTAAATCTAAGAGGTCCTCCGATTGTATAAGGTAGAGAGGATGGGGTGCCGTGTTACTTTCGCGGTAGCCTCTTTTCATTGCAGCCCGGACAAAGCTGTGCTTGTCCCGTGCTGGCTTTTCCGTATCTGGACGGAATGAAAATTCAAGAAATCGAAAAATACAATCCAAAACTATGAAAATCAATAAATTGTTTTTAGGCTGTCTGGCCATGTTCTGGCTGACAGCGTGCGGTACGCACGAGCATGAAGAGCATGCGCATGAAGGGCATGACCATGCGGAAGAAGTGAAGGAAACCAAGGACGAGCACGCTCACGAGGACGGTGACGGCGTGGTCGTGATGCACGATGAGCGGGCGAAGAAACTGGGCATTAAGGTGGAAACCATCCAGGCAGCTCCGTTCTCGGAAGTGTTTAAGGTGGGAGGAGAGATTGCTCCCGCACCGACGGTACAGTCGGTAGTCGTAGCCAAGTCGTCCGGCGTCATCTCTTTCCGTAAAGGGATGGTAGCGGGAGTGAAGGTCGGCAAGGGCGCCGCTCTCGGTTCCATTTCGTCGGCCGGCGTATTGGGCGGTGACCCGAAGGAGCAGGCTGTTATCGAGTATAACCGTGCAAAGAAGGAATACGAGCGCGTGAAGGCGCTTTATGACGCGGAACTTGCCACTGCGCAGGAGTTGAACAACGCGAAGTCTGCAATGGACATGGCGAAGAATGCCATCGACAGCAATCAGTCCAGCACAGAGGTGAGAAGCGACATCAGCGGCGTAATCAGCCAGATGCTGGTGCAGAACGGTGCCTATGTGTCGGTTGGAACGCCGGTAGCGGTAGTAAATTCAGGTACAGAGCTGGTGCTTACGGCTACTGTGCCTCAGCAATATTATTCTTCTTATTCGCTGATTAATTCTGCTAATTTCAAGATGCCGGGCAGTGAGAAAGTCTATTCACTTGCCGGTATGAGCGGCCGTCGCTTGTCGTCGGGCGAGTTGTCGCAGGTGAGCAACGGCTATTTCACGGTCTCTTTCTCGTTCAACAACGACGGAACGGTGGTGCCGGGAAGCTATGTGGAGGTTTATCTGCTCGGCGTGGAACGTCCGGATGTGATTTCCGTGCCTGAGAAAGCGGTTATCGAGGAGCAGGGCACTTACTCCGTGTTCGTAAGCACGATGCCGGAACATTACGAAAAGCGTCAGGTGGTGCTCGGTAACGGCAACGGAGAGCGTGTGGAAGTGAAGTCAGGCTTGAAACCGGGCGACAAAGTGGTTTCGGAAGGAGCTGTCTATGTGAAATTAGCGGCCAATACAGGTGCTATTCCTGAGGGTCATCACCATCATTAACAAGCTGTTGCCATGCTAAATAGAATAATACGTTTTTCATTAGAGAATAAGTACCTGATAATATTTGCCTTTGTGCTGATATTTGCAGGTGGCCTCTATACAATCTCCCGTACCAATGTCGATGTGTTCCCCGACTTGAACGCGCCGACGGTTACGGTGATGACTGAGGCTCCGGGTCTTGCCCCGGACGAAGTGGAGCGACTGGTGTCATATCCGATTGAGACGGCTTTGAACGGTGCTACGGGCGTGCGTCGTGTACGTTCCAGCTCCGATATGGGTCTGTCGGTTGTGATTGCCGAATTTGAGTGGGGAACCGATGTTTATATCGACCGTCAGATTGTTTCGGAGAAGCTGATGACGATTGCCGACGCGCTTCCGCCGAATGTGGGAACGCCGGTTATGACGCCGCAGACATCCATCATGGGTGAGGTGATGATTATCGGACTTACTTCCGACAAGACTTCCGGTCAGGAGTTGCGCACGATTGCCGACCGCGTCCTCAAGCCGCAGTTGCTGTCGCTCAGCGGAGTGGCGCAGGTGACGGTCATGGGTGGCGACATCAAGGAGTATCAGATATTGCTCGACCCGGAGCGCATGCGTTACTACAACGTGACGGTGGATGAGGTGCTGGAGGCTACGGAAGGCATCAACAACAATTCCAACGGCGGTATCCTCTATGAGCACGACAATGAGTATCTAATTAAGAGCATTGTCAATACGACCGACGTGGACGCTATCGGACAGTCTGTCATCCGTTCGGATGAAAACGGCATTGTACGGGTAAGCGACATCGCGGAAGTGAAGATTGGCTCGGAATTTCCGAAGCTGGGTCTGGCCACGGAATGCGGAAAGCCTGCCGTGCTGGTAACCGTGTCCAAACAGAATGAGACCAATACGCTCGAACTGACTGAAGCGGTTGAGAATTCACTGGCGGAGTTGAAGAAGAATCTTCCTGCCGATGTGAACATTTCGACCAATATCTTCCGTCAGAGCGATTTTATCGATAATTCTATCAGCAACATTCAAAGCGCGTTGCTGGAAGGAGCCTTGTTTGTCATCATCATCCTCTTCCTTTTCCTGATGGATGTGAGGGCAACGGTTATTTCCGTGCTTGCATTGCCTATCTCTGTGATTATCACGTTGGTGGTGTTGCATATCATGGGATTGTCAATCAATACGATGTCGCTTGGCGGTATCGCCATTGCCATCGGCTCGCTGGTCGATGACGCGATTGTCGACGTGGAGAACGTCTACCGGCGGTTGAGGCTGAACCGGCAGTTGCCTGCGGGCGAGTGGCTCAGCATTAAGGAGGTGATTTTTGAGGCATCTTCCGAGGTGCGCCGTCCGATTCTCAACTCCACGCTGATTATCATTGCCAGCTTCCTTCCGCTGTTCTTCCTGTCGGGTATCGAAGGCCGCCTGCTGATTCCGCTGGGCATCGCCTTTATCATTGCCCTGATTGCTTCTACGGTAGTGGCGCTGACGCTTACGCCGGTGCTGTGCAACGTGTTGCTGGCGAAGGATAAACATCTGGGGTCGGGCAGCAAGGAGGCCGTCGTGTCGCGCAAGATGAAGGAATACTACGCGAAATCGCTTCTCTATGCCATGCGCCACAAGAAAGTGCTGCTGACATCGGTGGGTGGTTTGTTTGTGGTGGCACTTCTGCTGACTGCCACATTGGGACGCGGCTTCCTGCCGCCGTTCAACGAGGGTTCGTTTACCATCAACCTTACTACGCTGCCGGGTATCTCATTGGAGGAGTCCAATAAAATCGGAGAACAGGCAGACCAGATGCTGCTCAGCATTCCTGAAATCAAGACCATTGCCCGCAAGACAGGCCGTGCGGAGCTTGACGAGCACTCCCGTGGTACGAACTCTTCGGAAATCGAGGCTCCTTATGAGATTATCGACCGTCCGCGTGAGGAGATTGCCAAGGAAATCCGTGAGAAGCTGTCGCTTATTCCGGGCTTGAGTGTAGAAGTGGGACAGCCGATTTCCCACCGTATTGATGCCATGCTTTCGGGTACGGAGGCACAGATTGCCATCAAGATTTTCGGTGACGACCTCGACCAGTTGCTTTCTTTGGGTAACAAGGTAAAGAAGACCATTTCGGAAATTCCGGGTATTGTCGATGTCAATATGGAGCAGCAAGTGCAACGGCCGGAGATTGAGATTCTGCCCAAGCGAGAACTGATGGCCAAATACGGCGTGACGGTTCCTACGCTCAACAAGATGCTCAACGCCTCTGTGTCAGGCATTGTCGTGTCGGAGGTGTACGATAAGGGTGTTCCTTACAACTTGGTGGTCCGCGTAAAGGATGAGAGCCGTGCGACCCTGGAAAACGTGCGTAACCTGTTGATTGACACAAATGTCGGCAAGGTTCCGTTGATGCAGGTTGCTGAGGTGAAGTCGTCAACGACTTACAATTCAGTCAGCCGTGAGAATGCCCGTCGCCGCATTGTCGTTTCAGCCAATGTCTCTAACCGTGACCTTGTCGGTGCGGTGAATGAGATACGCGAGAAGATTGACGCTTCCGTTCCGATGCCGGAGGGCTATTATGTGAACTACGGCGGTCAGTTCGAAAGCCAGGAGGCTGCCTCGAGAACGCTGGGTGCTGCGACCTTGCTGGCACTCCTTGTGATATTGATTCTGCTTTATCAGGAATTCCACAATATGCGGGAATCGCTTATCATTCTCGTCAATATTCCGTTGGCCATGATTGGCGGTGTGCTTATCCTGTGGATTAACGGAGGAGAGTTGAACATTCCTGCGATTATCGGTTTCATTTCCCTGCTGGGTATTACGACCCGTAACGGTATGTTGCTGATGTCGCGCTACCGTCAGCTTCAGGAGGAAGGATTCTCCCTGATGGAACGCATTAAGATGGGTTCTTCCGACCGTCTGCTGCCTATCGTGATGACGGCGTTGACCTCAGCGCTCGCTTTGATTCCGATTGTGCTGCGCGGTACGGAACCGGGTAACGAGATTCAAAGCCCGATGGCTGCCGTGATTTTGGGCGGCTTGTTCAGCTCTACGCTGCTGAATGTGTTTATTGTCCCGATTATCTATTACCTTAACTGTAGAAAGAAGGAGGAGGCGAAATGAAAAAGTTATTGATACTGACGGTTGCCGCATTGTCGGCTGTGTCTGTCATGGCACAGGAGGAGGCACTGGTCGCTCAGATTTTGAAAAACAATCCGGATTTGGAAGTGGCCCGCCTCAATAAGGAGGCTGATTCGCTCAGTGCCCGCAGTGAGAACAATCTGGCGGACCCGGAGGTGGAAGTTGAGTATATGCCGAAGGCCGGCACGATGGAAATGACTGTCAAGGAGTCGTTTGAGTGGCCGGGAGCCTATATGGCACGCCGGAAGGCTATCGAACATAATATTTCCGCATTTGAATATCTCTATGAGAGCCAGAAGATTGAGGCCGTAAAGCAGGCCCGTCTTGCCTATCTTGACTTGGTGCGGTTGAACCGCTCCATCAAGCGGCAGGGTAAGATTCTTGCCATGATTGAGAAAATCGTCAATAACACGGCTTTGCTGGAGGTGCGTGACGAGATGACTGTCATTACAATCGGCAAACTGCGTATTGAGGCGTTTGACCTTGCCTCACAAATCCGTCAGATGAAAATCGAGCGGAACGTTGTGCTGGAGAGTCTGCGCATCATGAACGGAGGAAAGCCGGTTGAGATTGACACGGAAACGTGCGAATTCAATGCCGAGCTGAAAGACCGCGCCCATTATGCCGACGCTTATGCGCAGAGTCCCGACAATCAGGCTGTCATGCAGAAGAACCTCGCCATGCAGAAGAACTTGTCGGTGGCAAAGCAGGGTTATCTGCCGGGCTTCTCGCTGGGCTATAAGTTTGTGAAGGAAGACGAGCCGCTTCATGGATTCATGGTCGGCGTATCGATACCGCTCTTCTCCAACCGTCATAAGGTGAAGGCTGCCAAGGCTTACCGCATGGCTGCCGAACTGGAGTATGAGACTACGAAGCTGCAGCTCGGGTTGCAGGTGGAGTCGCTGTATGGAGAGGTGGAGTCGCTCGGTCAGGCCATCAAGGAATTTGAGGGCATTGTCAATGACACGAACGTGAGAAACAGTCTGGAGAAATCCTATGCGGAACGGTCCATCTCGCTGATTGACTATCTGGCGGAATACCGCTTCTTCCTGGAGGCGGAAGCCCGTCTTGACGAGATGAAATACCAGTATAGCCAGAAGTTCATCGAACTTTCAAAGTACGACTCATTTCTGGCGGAATAATCCGTTGGCGAAGGTGATGAAGCCTTCGTCGGACATGAATCGGAGCATTCCGATAATTTCATCTTTCGGTTGCGACAATGTGTCGAGGAAATCGGCTGCGGAGCAGGGTTTCAACGACACCATATATTGAATGGAATTGAAAAGCTCTTTGTTGAAAGAGCTTTTCTTTTTTTTATACTCTTTGCAGACATCGCACCGGTTGCAGTCCGTCGTGTTTTGCTCTCCGAAATAGGACAGCATTTTTCTCTCGCGGCAGTCAGTGGTGTTCTCCACGTAGTCAATCATCGACAGGATACGGCGCTCCAGCCGTTGTTTGCCCTCCTCATAGGCCTCTCGGGTGATGACGGTGTGTTTCAGCTCTTCCCGTGACTGCGGGAAGTAGATATAGGAAGTCCGCTTGCGGGGAATGTAGTGGAGCAGGTGATTGCGGTTGAGGAAGAGCAGCGTCTCGTAGATGAGTTGCTGCGGGATGTGGTAGCGGTAGGATAGCGACGCTTCGTCGATAGCCACGTATTCGGAGAAGAAGCCCGTGTAGTTGCGCAGTATGGTGACCAATACGTTATCCATTTCCGGAGTCATGCCGGGGATGTTGTAGAGGTCTTCTTTTTCTGCGAGGATGAGTATGCGCGACTGGGTCTCCACTTCGTCGATGTAGTCGATGAGGCGGGATGCCGTGAGTATTTTAACCGCGCTGAGCGTCTGTACCTCCGGGAGTTTGAATGTTGTGCAGAAAAGCTGGAAGTTGAAATCAAACATCTGGTCAAAGCCGCCACCGATGGGTATCTCCAGGAAATCGCAGGCACGCTCGTAGACCGTCATGATGAAATCTTTCGGCGGGTAGGCTTCCGCAATGCGGCGTCGCAGGGTTGCCACGTCCTTCGGACCGGCGATGAGCAGGGCGTACGACTGCTTTCCGTCGCGTCCGGCACGGCCGGCTTCCTGGTAGTACTCTTCAAGAGAATTGGGCACGTCGAGGTGGACGACAAGCCGGACGTCGGGCTTGTCGATTCCCATTCCGAAGGCGTTGGTTGCCACCATGATTCTCCGCTCTCCCGATTTCCAGCGGTCCTGCTTGTCGCGCTTTTCCTCCGTTGAGAGTCCTGCATGGTAGAAATCGGCAGGATAACCCATTTCTGACAGTTCCTTGGCGACCAGTGCTGTCTTTCTGCGGCTTCTGACGTAGATGATGCAGCTGCCGTGGGTGCGCTCCATGACAGACAGCAGTTTGTCGGTCTTGTTCTCATGCCGGCGGACGATGTAGGACAGGTTGTCGCGTCGGAAACTCTTCCGGAAGATATTGCGGTGGCGGAATTGCAGCTTGTGCATGATGTCCTCTACGACTTCCTGTGTGGCAGAAGCCGTCAGAGCCAGTACCGGAGCATCGGGGAAAAGAGCGCGGATGGCGGATATGTTGAGGTAGGAGGGGCGGAAATCGTAGCCCCATTGGGAAATACAGTGCGCCTCGTCGACGGCAATGAGGGAGATGTCCATTTGCCGGAGGCTGTCGAGAAAAGTCTGTGAGGTGAGCCGTTCAGGCGAGACGTAGAGAAACTTGCATTTGCCGTACAGGCAGTGGTCGATGATGTTGCGTATTTCTCCGCGGCGCATGCCGGAATGGATGCAGCGGGCCTTGATGCCGCGTTCTCTCAGGTTGTCCACCTGGTCTTTCATCAGGGCGATGAGCGGCGTGATGACCAGTGTGATGCCGTCCATTGCCAGACCCGGAACCTGAAATGTGAGCGACTTGCCGCCGCCTGTGGGAAGAAGGCCGAGCGTATCTTTTCCGGCGAGCACCGAGAGGATGATTTCCTCCTGTTGCTCGCGGAAAGATTCGTAGCCCCAATATTTATAAAGAATGTCGTGAATAATGTCGCGCATTACCCGGCGTTTAGTTGCACAGATGGATTTCCTTTACAAACAGCTGGTAATGGTTGGCATTGTTCGGATGTTTGTTTTCCTCAATCGTGTAGCAGATGTCAAACGGTTTGCCGGCCTTGATGTGGTCGAAATACTTCGACATGTTGAAGGCGATGCCGTTCATGACGGTTGCCGAGGAGTCATCGACCAATTCCAGCTTGATGTGCTCCAGATTTTTGCCTACGAGCTTGCTTGTGCCGTAGTCCTTTACCCGCTTTGAGCAGAAAATCGGCTTCTGGTTTCCCGGTCCGAACGGATTGAAAAGTTTCAGGTTGGTCAGGAATTCCGAGTTGATTTCGCTGAATTTGAGGTAAGTGTCGATGTCAATCTGAGGTGTCATCTGGTTGGGCTTGATGGTCTCAGCCACATAGGCCTCGAAGCGTCGGGTAAATTCCGGGATGTTTTCCTCCTTCAGTGACAGTCCTACGGCGTAGGTGTGCCCGCCGAAATTCTCCAGCAGGTCGCGGGCTGCTTCCACCGCCTTGTAGATGTCGTAGCCCTGTACGGAGCGGGAAGAGCCGGTGGCCAGTCCGTTGGAAAGTGTAAGCACGACAGCCGGCTTGTAGTAAAGCTCGGTCAGACGCGATGCCACGATTCCTATGATACCTTTGTGCCAGTTTTTGTTGTAGATGACGATTGATTTGTTGTTGGAGTTGATTTCTCCGCGTTCGGCAAGAATGCTGTTGGCTTCTTCCGTAATGCGTTTGTCAAGCTCCTTGCGGTCCTTGTTGTACTGGTCGATGTTGCGACCCTTAGCATACGCCTCTGCCTGGTCCTTGGTTGTCAGCAAATCGACGGCTTCCATGCCCGATTGCATACGGCCGGATGCGTTGATGCGCGGACCGATTTTGAAAATCACGTCGCTGATGGTGATTTCCTTGTTGGCCAGATTGCAGATTTTGATAATGCTCTTCAATCCCATGTTGGGGTTTGTGTTGAGCCGTTTCAGTCCGTGGTAGGACATGATGCGGTTCTCACCCGTCATGGGCACGATGTCGGCCGCGATACTTACGGCCACCAGGTCGAGCAGTCCGAACAGTTCGTTCTGGTTGGTCAGCCCGTTGCTTTTGGCGAATGCCTGCATGAACTTGAATCCCACGCCACAACCCGAGAGGTGCGGGTAGGGATAAGTATTGTTGTCCATCTTCGGGTTGAGGATGGCACAAGCGTCAGGCAGCGTGTCGTCGGGTACGTGGTGGTCGCAGATGATGAAGTCAATGCCTTTCTCCTTGGCATAGGCAATCTCATCAATGGCCTTGATACCGCAGTCCAACACAATAATAAGTTTAACACCAATTGACACGGCATAGTCAATGCTCTTGAACGAGATGCCGTATCCTTCTTCATCTCTCATCGGAATGTAATACTCAATGTGCGAGTAGTAATTCCGCAGATATTTGTATACGAGTGCTACGGCAGTCGTGCCGTCGACATCGTAGTCGCCATATACCAATATCTTCTCTTTTGCCCCCATTGCTTTGTTAAGCCTGTTTACAGCCTTATCCATGTCCCTCATCAGGAACGGATCATGCAAATCAGACAGAGAAGGGTTGAAAAAGCGTTCAGCCTCAGCAACAGAAGTGATGCCGCGCTGAACGAGCAGCTCAGCTATCGCTGGGCTGCCGGCAAATTTTTTTGCCAACTCGATCTCTAATTCTTGTTCTTCGGATGTAAGGGGTAAGTAATTCCATTTACTTATCATTTATATAGTTTTTTATTTATCTTTTCCGGGGGTGTCCTCATGGTGGACACCGGCAGAGCCGGAGGCATCCGTGTCTCCTGTTGCTTGAGTATCAGCAATCGGCTCCGCGTAATTAGTAACAGTCGAGGAGGCCAAAGTGTTTAGCAGAAAACGTTGCTTAAAGGCCGGAACTGTTCCTTTACGCAAATATACTTATACTTTTTGTGAAAAGTGTTGTACTGCGTTGATTTTTTAAAATTATATAACAAAAAAGTGCGACCGTTTGTGGCGGTCGCACTTGGGTAGGTTATCGCATGTGAATGTCCATTTGCGGGAAGGGGAAGTTGAGTCCGGCTTCGGGCAGCTCCTTGTAGAAGCGTGCGTTCAGGTCGAAGTACACGCCCCAGTAGTATTGGGTCGGTGTCCAGACTCTTACGATGATGTCGATGCTGCTTGCCGACAGGGCTCCCAATGCGATGAAAGGAGAGCAGTCGGTCTTTGGCAACGTCGCGGCCGGAGTGGCTGTCTTGTTTTCTTCGACAGCGATTTCTTTTTTCGGTTTTCTTCTGAAGAAAAGAAGTTTGCGCTTGCCTTTTTCCAGCAGCTCGGCAGCGATGTCGGCTTTCTGCTGTTCTTCAGGAGTTATCAGCGACTGGCGGTAGGCTTTGTCGTCTTCAAGATATTTTTTCACGATGCGGTCATCTTCGCTGATGATGCGCATGATGGCTTTCTTTGCCACCTCATAGTCGTCGCCGTATGCCAGGTTGATGGTCCAGTCGACGCGTCGGTAGGCTTCTTTGCTGTAGTTGTTGATGCTGCCTGTCGACAATCCGCCGTTGGGAATCATGATGCATTTGTTGTCAGGCGTATTCAGAATGGTGTTAAAAATCTGAATTTCCTTGACTGTACCCGTGAATCCCTGGAACTCGATGAAGTCGCCCACCTTGTAGGGCTTGATGAGCAGGATGAGCACACCGCCGGCGAAATTCTGGAGCGTGCCGCTCAATGCCATACCGATTGCCACACCGGCAGAGGCAAACAGGGCGATGAACGAGCTGGTCTGTATGCCAAGGATGGAGATGACAATGATGATGAGGAAGAACAGGAGGGTAATCTTTATTACGCTGAGCATGAACGTCGAGAGGGAACGCTCAACGTTGCGGCGGATAAAGATTTTCTTGATGCTGCGGTGAATGCGGTTGATGATGAGCTTGCCCACATAGAATACGATGATGGCAGCCACCAGTTTCAGCGCGAAGTCAACGGCAGTGCTCAGCAATTTCTCAAGAATTTGGTCAATCGGCACATGTTTCAACTGAGAGGCGAGGCCTTCTACGGGTGCTTCCAGATTTTTTGCTGTATCGGAAGCTATATCTGGTATTAATCCTAATATATTCATAATTTGATTTATTTTATTACAAAAATAGTAAAGAAAAGAGTGAAAAGCAAACGGGAAGGCAAAAAGATAGGTATCTTTGGCGAAGAAAATTAATAAAGATGAAAGGAAAAAGACTGATAGGAGGGCTGCTGATGCTGCTGGTATGCTTCACCGTACAGGCGCGTACGTATGAGGCCATTGTGGCGGATGTCGACAAGTGTATCGACAAGCAGGACTGGAAATCGGCGGAAAAATTGCTGAAGGAGGCGCTTGAGTTGGAGCCGGGCAATCCGAATAATTTCTTGCTGATTTCAAATCTGGGAACGGTTCACCGCAACATGGGATTACTTTCAGAATCGCTTGCCGACTACAATCTGGCGTTGTCGATTACTCCCAATGCGACAACGATACTGCATAACCGTGCTTCGCTCTATCTGGAGCTGGACAGTGCGAAGGCGGCTTTCAATGACTACCGAAGGATTGTAGCCCTTAACGGACAGGATTGCGTGGCGAGAAATTATCTCGGCTTCATCGCGATGGAGTTTGGCGAGATGGAGCAGGCCAAATCCTGCTTTGACGAGGTGCTGAAAATCAATCCGGCGGAGCCTGACGCAAAGCGCGGGTTGGCACTGTGGAATAAACTCAATGGAAACTATAAGGAGGCAGTCGCGCTGTATTCTGAAATTATCGGGCGTGAGGACCGCTTTACGAATTTTATGAACAGGGCGGAATGCTATGTGGAGCTGGAAATGTTTGACGAGGCACAGGCCGACTTGCACGAGGCGCAGAAGCATGAGCCTTCCAATCCTGATATTTTCCTGCTGAAGGCCAAAATGGCACAGATGCAGTTCCGCTATGACGATGCGGCATCCTATGCAAAACAGGCCAAGGAATTGGGCTGCGATGAGTCGTTGGTTGCCCCGTTCTTGAAAAAAATGTAGCGGAAGGGGTTGTGTGAACCAAGAATTCTGCTTAATTTTGCTATATGTTAATGCTGATTCCTCATATTGAATTTCTGATTCGGAACAATGATTGTGTCATTATTCCGGGTTTTGGCGCATTTGTCGCTCAAATGGAAAATGCGAAAGTGGCTGAGAGCCAAGTTCTCAGTGCGCCGACGCGTGTAGTCGGATTCAATAGCGCGATAACACACAGTGACGGTATGCTGGCTAATTCCGTGATGCGTCGGGAGGGTGTGACCTACGACCGTGCTATGGAACTTATCGCTGCTGACGTGGACGCGATGAGAAATCAGTTGTTTGAAAATGGCGAATTGACATTCGGCCGTTTGGGTCGTTTTACGTTGCAGGGCAGTGACAACTTGTTCGTCTTTGAGCCTGCTGTAGGCTGCCGCGTAGGCAACGGTGCTTTCTTCGGACTTCCTTCGTTGGCGTTGCAACCATTGAATGAGTTGGACGTGGAAGAAGAGAAGGACGATGTGGTCTATTTGCCGCTCAGCAAGAATATTTTCAGAATTGCGGCTTCAATTGCGGTTCTGATTGTATTGGCATTTACGCTCACAACACCGATTTCCGTAGATACTCCGTTGGACTATGCCGGAATAAACACCGTACAGCCGAAGCCAGCAGTGGTGAAACCGGTTATCCCTGTTGAGGAAAAGAAGGTTGTGGAGAAAGCCGAGACACAGGAAACTGTCAAGCCGGAAACGGTGGAGACATCATCGGTTGCGGCAGAGCCGGCTGAAACAGTTAAGCCGGAAGCTCCTGAGAAACGTTATTGCGCAGTCATCGCTTCTCTTCCGACGATGAAGCAGGCTGAGGACTTTGTGAAGAGTGCGGGAATGGAAAATCTGCAGATTCTTCCTTCCTCTTCCGGAAACCTCTTCCGGGTAGTGGCAGCTTCAGGTGATACTTACGGGGAGATGAGCCGCTGGATTGACAAGCATAATTTACGAGAACGGTATCCCGATATATGGATTAAAAAAATCTGAGTCGATTGACTCAGATTTTTTTTAATTAATATTGTCCTTAATGTCCTTCAAGTCTACCAGCCGGTTGGCGATGGCATAGATGGCAAGACCTGCGGAGGAGTGTATTTGCAGTTTCTTCGCAATGTTGCGGCGATGGGTGATGACAGTGTGGATGGAAATGGACAGAGCCTCTGCGATGGACTTGTTGGTCAGCCCCTTCACAACGTAGCATATAATTTCCTTTTCCCGAGAGCTGAGCTGTTCGGTGTCCTGAGTGTCGTCGTCAGCTTCCGGTTCGAAGAGCAGAGTCGACAGTTTGTCGTTTATGTCATCCGGTTCGTCATGGATGGAAATCATCGCGTCATAGTCGGAGAGCGCTTTCGGGTCAATCATGGAAGACACATAGGCTATGACACGCAAATCCGGATATTCTTTCTTTAAGGCAGCGGCATTCTGCGCTGGCTGAAACATCGGGTTGATAATCAGCACATGCGGCATGTGAAGGCGTAGGAACATAGGCAACGCCTCGCCGTTGGCAATCTCTGTCACCGAGAAGTTTTCCCTGCTGAAACGTTTCAGTATGCCGGTCAGTCCCGTCCGGAGGATGGGGGCACTTTCAGCAATGACGATTTTGACGTTATCCTTGTGCTTCATTTGCAATTTTAGCTTCTAATTGTGCGACGGCCGGAGCGAAGACGTTATCCTCCAGACTGCAGTGCATCTGCAGGTCGGCCTCACAGTTGAAAATGTCGAACAGGGAGGCGTTGAGCAGGTTGTTGCATTGCGTTTGCGGATAATACTTAATGATGATATTTTTGAGCTCCGTAAGTTTTTTCTTGATGTGGGAATCGTGGTGCTCGGCGAAGTTCCGGATGTTGAAGTTGCCGGAATAGTTTCCGTCAAGCAGACTTTTGACGTAGGTGAAGACATATTTGTCCTCGTAGTCCATGTGTCGTCTGACTTCCTCCACATATTTGTCATAGAACATCAGTATGGTCTCCGTGATGTCGTTGTTTCCGGGTTCCATGTCGAGAGCCTGGCAGAGTTTCTGACGGATGGCGGGCAGGCTGAAATCGAGGAAATAGCTGTGGGCCTGTTTCAGATATTCGATGAGTGCCTCGAGCGAGATATGTTCCAGCTCAAGGACAAAATCACCGCCGACCGACTCTTCTTCCACAAAATTCACAACGGTCAGGAATGTGTTGCAGTCTACATTCTGGCTTTCGCACACCTCACGCACCGTCTTTTCTCCGAATCCCAAAGAGAGGCCGAAACGGCTCAATACGGAAATCAGCGAATAGTTGCGGCCGATGACGTTGTACATCTTGTCAGTAGGCTTGAATTTGTGGAAATTGCTCATAGTTTATATTTTAATGCAAAGTTAGGGGATGAAACAGGATATGACAATCCCCATAGATGGGTATTTCTATGGGGAGGGGATACCCAAAAGAGGGTATGTGTTACTTTACGCGGAACATATATCCGAGGGAGACCATGATGGAGATGCTGTTGGAAGCAGCGAAAATGTCTTTCTTGTTGGCTCCGAATATGTTGTTCAGTCCGTAGTAGAAGCGGCCTTCCAGAACGAATGAATTCCGTTTGTTGAGGTTGACTTCCGTTCCGAGTCCCGCAGAGATTCCGTAGTCGATTTTGTTTTTGATATCCATCGTGAATTGCGCGGTGTTGCGGTTCTCAAGAGGAAGTCCTTCCACGCCCGACGGATTGTGGTAGTCGAAGTTGGCATCGGAGGCTTCGCCTATGAGAAAGGCAATCTCCGGGCCAGCGTTGAAAAAGAATTTCAGTCGTTCTTTACCGAAATAGATATGGGCGAGCAGCGGGACGTGCACGTATGAGAGACGCCGCTGGTAGTAGAAGGGAGTTTCCTTGAATTTCTCTTTCCAGCCCCGTTGCTCAAAGTTGACTTCTGCGATGATGCCGAAATACTTTTCCTCAATGTAGCGCAGCATCACGCCACCCATAAAGCCGGGGAGCATCGTTTGCTCGACCGAAGGGCTGAACATCTGTTTGGAGATGGTTGCCCCGCCTTTGACACCGATGGAGAAATTGGGGTCGACGGGGATTTGGGCTTTGGCTCCGAATCCGATGCCGAGCAGCGCGATGATGACAAATATCGTTTTTCTCATTTGATTACTGTTTTATCAATGCCGTTTCGGTTGTATTGATAGAGGAAGACCGATTTGTTGACGAGTCCACCCCAATTGCTTGACCGCTCCAGGTCGATAGGCTGCTGTTGTCCGGCATAGGCTTCCGGCTCTTCGGTGATGTATTTTCCGTAGCGGTTTACGACCGTGGTGAAATATTTGGCCATGTCGTAGCCGAGGCTGTACATGCTGGGCATGGAGTGAATCGGCTTTTCTCCGTACCAGTAGCGGTAGTTGTCGTCACCTTCGGTTTCGAAAAGGTTGTAGCGGGAGAATATGCAGGCTTCAATATCTTTCAGATAGTGTTCGTATTCGCTGTAGTAAGCCCATTCCGGATACCCGAGCAAACGGATGTCTTTCTCTGGGAATGTCTTGCGCAGTGCTTTCGTCAGCTTGCTGATGGCCTTGAGCGTATTTCTGCTGCTGGAGGTAGGGATAAACAGCGTCTTGCTGCCGAGGCTCATCGTGGAGTCGCTGGCTTCGCTGAGGCTGACGGTCTGCTGGGGCAGGTTTGATTTCTTCATATACTCAATCAGCGGCTTGTCTTCGCTGCCGTCATCTTTCAGGAATACAATCTCATAGTCGGAGAATGTAGAGTCCACGTGAGAGCGCACCGCTGCATACATCAGAGGCGACGGTGTGCAGAGCTGGATGATGTTGTAGTTCTCGTAGAACGTCTCGTCGGTCGGAGAGAAGGCGTTGACGACGTTGATGGAGTTTTTCTTGCCGAAATCGGCAGTCTCCGCAAGCATATTGTCGGCCGTGAAAATCATATCGGTCTCCTTAACCTGTTTGAGTATACTGGAAAGCGTATGGTTGTAAGAGTCATAGACCGATAGGCTGACAGGAATGCCAGCTTCCGTACAGTCGTTCATGCCGAGCAGGAATCCACGGTAGAAATCTTGATATAGCTTCGCCTCTTTGGAAGGCATGTCTGATTCCGACTCAAACGGCAGGATGATGGCAAATTTGCAACCGTCCTTGTTCTCAAGCGTCGGGTAGACTTCCTCATAAGCCTCTGCCTCCACTTCATGCATTTCCGTATTCGTCAGTTCCTCTTCTGTTGGAACCGGGATGGAGATGTGGCTGCCTTTCTTGGGTTTTTCCAGGTCGGGATTGGCTGCCATGAGGTCTTCGACGGGTACTTGATATTCGTCGGCCAACGACTCGTAGGTGTCACCCTTTTCGGCTGTGTCGGTAAGGAATACGGTATCCGGTTCCGAATCCTTGTCGCTCTGAGTCTGTTTCGGCGACGGGATGAGTATGATATCCCCGGCTTTGTAGGAGTCGGGTGATACGTTCGGGTTGGCCGCAAGCAAGTCGGTCAGCTCCACACCGTTGCGCTCCGCAATGCTGAACAAGGTTTCTCCCTGACGGATAGAGTAGGGAGTTCCGTCATTTTGTGTGTCGATTGCATCCACGGGAATGGTCAGTATGGTTCCGACCTTCAATCCATTGCTGGTTTCCGGATTGGCTTTGCGCAGGGCATCCACCGTCACGCCGTACATTTTGGAAATGCCGTAGAGCGTTTGTCCCGGTTCAACCTCGTGTGAGTGTTTGGAATTGACAGCGGGTTTCGTTGCAGCCTGTTGTGCCGGTTGTCCGTAGGCGCTGATGGGGAAATAGAGATATTGCCCTTTCTTCAGTCCGTTGGCCACCGAGGGATTGTATTTGATGATATCTTCCTTTGGGATGCCCAAATCTTTTGAGATGCCGTAGATGGTTTCTTTTTTCTTCACCTGGTGGTAGTAATAGTCGACACCACCGATTTTTCTTACGGGCAGATTGAGTTGGGCGGAAGCGGAGAAGCTGAGAGCCGCCAGCAAAAGGTATGCGGTTAATTTTGCCTTTCTCATACTTAATGACGTTGTTTAAAGCATAGTTGGAGGCTGGTCTGCTTGTGTCGGATAATTCCTTCTGACAGGGCAGGTTGCCGCCTTTAAATTACAAACATACGAAAAAAAAGTCAATCAGCGTGTGATATTTCTATAAAAGTTGCAGTCGTGTTGTTATGGGATGATGACTCGCTCTCCCATCAGTTTGGCAAACTGGGCGCGGAGATTCATCAGTTCGCTCATCTGGAGCATGAGTGTCTCAATCTCTTCCGGGGTGGTAGCCCGTTTCATCTGGTTTTGAATCTCCTTTATCTGATGGGCGAGAATAGCGTCTTTCCATACCCACAGTGAGCCGGGAACCAGGTCGCTCAGGCGGTCGAAGTCGGACTCGATTTTTGCGTATTTCGTATGCAGCTTGCTGAGCTGGTATTTCTCGGAAATCAGGTTGAGGGCCGTGTGGCGGATGTCATCGTCGGGGTCGGAGCACAGTTTCTTTTCCAGGAAGCTGCTCTGGAACTCGATGACGCGTTTATTGTGCAGTTGCGTCACTCTGTCCCGCAGATTTTTCTCTTCCCGTTGGATATCCTCCATGTTGCTGTACTTGTTGCGGATTTCGTCGATGCCAGCCTGCAGGGCAGCCTCGCATTCGGCTTCTATCTCCGTGATGCGGGAAGCGGAAGATGCCTTGAATTCAGGAATGAGGCTCACTGCCTTCTCAAAAATTTTGACATAAGGGAGATAGCTGAAGTGGATATTGTCGCTCTCCAGGTCCAAACGGATATAGTCCAGTACAGAAATATTATAATTGTTGCCCGACTCGTCAATAGCCTTGCAGAAGTCGCACATGCCGAACTTGGCGATGTTGCGGATGACGTCTGTCTCGTAGGTTTTGAATACGCCGTCGCCGAAGGTTTGTGTCTGGTCGGCCGGTGTGGTCGTTTCCGCCGGTTGTGAAGACGGAGTTTCGACGGTTTGCCGGCTTTCTGCCGATACCGGTTGCGGCTCGTCGGTTGCTCTGGATTCCTCACGGTTGAGGCGGTTTTGTGCGCTTCGGGCCTTCTCCGCATTCTTCTCGATGGCTTTTCTTACTTCGGAGGCGATGATTTTCTCCTCAATCTCAAAGCGGGTGCTGCATTCCTTCTGATACAGGGCACGGCTTATCTCGGAAGGTATGACGGCAATGGAGCGGACAATGTCGCTGATGGCCGCCGCTTTCTTGATAGGGTCGTTTTCGACACCTTCCAGCAAAATGGAAATCTTGAACTTTATGAAGTCGGTCTCATGCTCGGCGATGTAGTCCTGAAACTCGCTGGCGCTGTGCTTGCGTGCAAAGCTGTCGGGGTCGTCACCGTCGGGGAGAAGCAACACCTTCACATTCAGTCCTTCGGCCAGCAGCAGGTCGATGCCTCGGAGGGAGGCTTTGATGCCGGCTGAGTCGCCGTCGTAGAGCACTGTAATGTTCTCCGAGAAGCGGTGAATGAGGCGTATCTGTCCTTCGGTCAGTGATGTGCCGGAGGAGGCGACAACGTTTTCGATGCCGGCCTGATGCATTGAGAGCACGTCGGTATAGCCTTCCACCAGGTAGCAGTTCTCTTTCTTGACAATGGCCTGCTTCGCCTGATAGAGTCCGTAGAGCTCGTTTTTCTTTTTGTAGATGGTTGATTCCGGTGAGTTGACGTATTTGGCAGGGTCGTTTTTGAGCGTACGTCCGCCAAAGGCAATCACCTTGCCTGCGATGTTGAGAACGGGAAACATGACCCGTCCCTTGAAACGGTCGTAAATGCCTCTGTCGGACTGGATGCAGAGACCCGTATCGACGGCAAATTTCGGGTTGAGCCCTTTTGCCTTGATACTTTCATAGAGATGAGAGCGGTGGTCGAGCGAGTAGCCGAGATGGAATTTCTTGATAATGGCATCGTTGAAACCGCGCTCGTAGAAATAGGAGAGTCCGATGTTGCGTCCTTCCTCTGTCTCAAACAGATTGTGCTCGAAATGCTTCAGTGCGAAATCGTTGACAAGAAGCATGTTCTCGCGTTCCGACTGCGCCTGACGCTCCTCGTCGGTATATTCGCGCTCCTTGATTTCGATGTGGTACTTGTTGGCAAGGTATTTCAATGCCTCGTAGTAGGACATCTGTTCGTGCTCCATGATGAAGTTGACAGGGCTTCCGCCTTTGCCGCAACTGAAACACTTGCAGATACCTTTTGAGCGCGAAACAGAGAAAGAGGGAGTTTTCTCGTTGTGGAACGGGCATAATCCGATATAATTGGAACCGCGCCGGCGCAGGTGTACGAAGTCGGAAACCACGTCGACAATGTCCGCGGCATCCAAAATCCGGTCAACAGTTTCTTTATCAATCATAGTCGTTTCTGCTCAGTGAAAAACATACGGGCGATTGCGCCCGTCTAAAAAACAACACATCCGTCAGTTTGTTCACTGGCGGAAGTGCTGTTGTTATCGTGTCCCGATAGGGGCGGGGTGTATTCTTACATAATGCCGCGTTCTCTCAGCTTGAGTTGCCAAGCCCATGCCGATTTCATTGTGTCGGCCAATGGCACTTCTGCCTTCCATCCAAGAACTGTGTTGGCTTTCACAGGGTCGGCCCAAACCTTTTCGATGTCACCTTCGCGGCGGCCTACGATTTTGTGCGGTACCTTTACGCCGGTAGCTTCCTCAAACGTGTTGATGAGTTGAAGCACGGAAACGCCGTCGCCGGTTCCGAGGTTGAAGATTTCTACCTTGTCTGTATCCTTGTTCTCGAGCATGCGCTTGATGGCGATAACGTGAGCCTTGGCGAGGTCAACCACGTTGATGAAGTCGCGGATGCAGGAACCGTCAGGAGTGTTGTAGTCGTTGCCGAATACGCTCAACTCCTTGCGTACGCCGATGGCAGTCTGCGTCAGGTACGGGATGAGGTTTTGTGGCACACCGTTCGGAAGTTCTCCGATTTCTGCGCTCGGGTGGGCACCCACCGGATTGAAGTAGCGCAGGATGATGCTCTTGTAAGGATTGCCGGCTGTGATGGCGTCTTGAATGATTTCCTCACAGATTTGCTTTGTGTTGCCGTAAGGAGAAGTCGCCTTCTTGATTGGTGCTGATTCGTCAACAGGGTTAGTGTCAGGCTCGCCGTAAACGGTGCAGGAAGAAGAGAATACGATTCCTTCAACTCCGAATTCCGGCATGAGTTCCAGAAGATTAATCAGCGTATTGAGATTGTTGCGGTAGTAAAGCAACGGCTTTTGTACGGATTCGCCTACGGCCTTGCTTGCCGCAAAGTTGATAATTCCTTTAATACCCGGATAGTCTTGAAACAATTTACGGAGCGCAACGATGTCCGTACAGTCAGCTTCTACGAAGTTCGGGCGAATGCCTGTGATTCTTTCAATTCCGTCCAGTACGTCCTTGTTGCTGTTGGAGAGATTGTCGATAATTACAACATCAAATCCGGCGTTTTGCAATTCTACAACGGTGTGTGAACCGATGTATCCGGTTCCGCCGGTAACTAAAATACGAGTTCCCATAATGATTTTATTAAGTTTGTGCAAAAGTACTAAAATTGTCGGTGCTCTGCAATTTATTTACTCAAATTTCATTGTTTTCGTCGGCTGGATGGATGAGACGATAAATGACGGAATGATGAGTGAAAGCAGGGAGATGACGAAAATTCCGGCATTCAGCCAGATGAGCCAGTGGCTGTACTCTACCGGCACATAGCTCATGAAGTAGGAGGAGGCATCAAGCTTGACAATGTGGAACCGGCTTTGCAGGAACAGGAACAGAAATGCGACTGCGTTGCCGATGAGCATGGCGCGTACGATGATTCTCATTGTCGTATAGACAAAAATAAGCTGAATGCTGCGGTTGGTGGCTCCCAATGCTTTCAGTACGCCAATCGTGTTGATGCGGTTGAGCACGACGATGATGAGGCAGGCGATGATGGCGAAGCACGCCACGAATGCCATCAGTCCGAGCACGACGATGATGTTCATGTTCAGCAGGTCGAGCCAGGAGAAATAGGCAGGGTTGTTGTCCTGGATGGACGAAACCTGAAAATAGCCGGAAAGTCCTGCTGTCGCTCCGGCCTCGGCAGCGGCCTTGATTTTGTTGAATATGGCATCGCGAACGGCCGGCGCGTCGTTGATGTCGTGGCAGTTGATTTCCAGATAGGAGCCGGTCCGGTCGTTCCATCGGTTGACTGACTGGATAATGCTGATGTTGCCGATGATTACGTTTTTGTCATATTCCTCAAAGTCGGAGGCAAATATGCCGTTGACAGTGCATTTGCGGAGCTTCACTGCCTGTGGGTTCATAAAATAGACCGTGATGCGGTCGCCTGTCTTGATGCCGAGTTTGTCGGCTGTGGTGCGGGAAACGAGAATGCCGTTTCCGGTCAGGTCGGCTTTACCCTCCTTGATTTGGTCGGAAATCCGATGGAGGTCGTAGTCGTCGGGAAGTCCCTTGAAGCGCAGTCCTGAGAAGTTTTGCTCCGACTTAATGACGCAGGGTGTCTCTCCGATGAGGTAGACCGATTGTATTTTGCTGTCATCCACCGATGTCAGCCGGCGGATTTCTTCCGAGAACTCGATGCTGTTGTGGAGGTTTCCCATCTCGTCATATTGTTGCTGATGTACTTTGACGTGGCTGTCGAGCTGTCCGATTTTTGAAATGACAGTCTGCTTGAACCCGGTCACTACGGCAACCGATACAATCATGATGACAACGGCGAGAACGATGCCGGCAACGGCAACGTTCAGCGTGGCTGTTGTTGACCGTCCGGTGCTGTTCAGCCGGAGTTTCCTTGCTATCTGAATTTCGAATTTCATCCGTCCGAGAGGGTTATTTATGATACAAAAGTAAATTATTTTGGTGTATCTTTCAAAATAATGTGACTATGCTCACGCAAAATTACTACTTTTGTATAAGAATTTGCTGAAATATGAAAGAGTTATTATTGATATTCAAGTTTCTGGTTTCGCCGCAGCCTTCATGGCGCGAGATGGTCGATGCCGGAAAACCGGCTGTTGAGCACGAGCGTAAATGGTTTTATCCGTTGATGGCACTGGCAGCAGCCACGGCGTTCGTGTCGATGCTTTATGGCGCTGAGCTGACGGCCGCTTTGACGAAGGGAATTGTTATTTTTGCGTCTTTTTTCCTTTCCTATCAGTTGTGTCCGGCGCTGATGGCATGGTCCATCCGTAAGTTCTGCGGAGTGCGCTGCGTAGAGTCGGAAATGGGTGATAAGTTCAAGTATTTCGCCATGCTGAACATGTCGATGCTGATAGTTGTTACAGTTATTCAGAACATACTTCCGGTGCCTTTGCAGCCGTTGTATATTTTCCCCTTGTGTCTGTTTTATCCGATATCCCGTTGTGCCGGTGAATTTGGAATTGACGATGAGCGGAAATCGTTTTTCAGTTTGGCAATGTTTGCCTGCACGATACTGGTGCCGGTGAGCTTGTTGTTGATATTGTGGCATTTTGTGCCGGAATCATAGATAGATAAATTATGAAAATGAAACTGACCCCTGTCAATATAAAGAATAAACGTGCCACTTTTGATTTTGAGATTCTTGACACGTTTACAGCCGGTATTGTCCTGACCGGAACCGAGATAAAGTCCATCCGTCTGGGAAAGGCCGGACTGACCGATTCGTTCTGCTATGAGAACAACGGCGAGATTTGGATTAAGAACATGTATATAGGAGAGTATTTCTACGGCTCCTACAACAATCATACCTCACGCCGCGACCGGAAGTTGCTGTTGAATAAGAAGGAAATCCGAGAAATTGGAAAGGCCTCAAAGGATAGCGGTTTCTCCATCGTGCCGTTGCGTGTGTTTATCAACGAGCGTGGCCTTGCCAAGGTGGTGATTGCGTTGGCGAAGGGTAAGAAGGAATACGACAAGCGTCAATCCATCAAGGCGAAGGAAGACAAGCGGGAAATGGACCGCCTGTTCAAGCGGTAGGCTGTTGAGGCTTGCAGAGCAGCAGGATTTTTTTAGCGTCGGCTGTTGTCGTGGCAAAAATATAGTATTCGCCTCCGTCGCCGATACGCAGTTTCTTGCGAAGTTCCTCCGGCGTCAGCGGGAAGTTGCGGCAGGCAATGTTGGCACATCCGGTGATGGATTTCAGCTTCTTGACGTCGGGTTTGGAGAGCGACAGGATGTCGATGACTTCAAACTGTCGTCCCGGGAAAGAGTCCGGTTGCCCTTTTTCGGCAAACAGAAGATGGGAGTTGGCCGCTATCTTTCGGAGTCCAAACGCTTGGGCTGCTAGGTTGTAGGCCCCGGCTTTCATGACGGAGGCATTGGGAACGCAAAGCGTGTGTCCCTGACCGATATGGGAAGAAATCAGCGGAGAGGCTGTTGCTCCGTATGTATAGGAAAATATTTGTGTATGAAGGGAATCGAAATTCAGCGTATGGATTTCGATTTCTTTTTTTGTTCGGAAATCAATTCGGAAAAGCAGCTCCTTGCACTCATTTTTTACGGATAGAATCCACACATCGCTGATGTCGGGGAAATCGGCAATGGTTTGACTGATGTCGACCATCGGGGAAGCCTTGACAATCATAAAGTCGGCAAAGCGTCTGATTTCAGGCAGCATTAGGGCAACATCGGGAGTTGTGTCCTTGATGGAATAGGTGCGCAGGTTGCGGTCTTGTGTCAGCCGTCGTGAAGGGTCGACAAATACGGCATTGGCTTTTAACTCTCCGCTATGGGTGCTGATGAAGTGTTCGGCAGTGTCGCATACGACGCTGATGTTCGACCGTCCCAGGCGGTTGTAGTTGAAGCCGGCAGCTTCCGCAACGATGTCGTTGGCTTCGACGCTTGTCACCGTTTGGGCTTTCTGTGCAATGAAGAACGTATCGATACCCAATCCGCAGGTAAGGTCGATGACGTTGTCGTCTGTCTCAAACAGTGATGCGTGGAATTCAGCAAGAATGGACGAAGTGCATTGCTCGATGCTGACGGCCGTCGGATAGGCGAGTTGTTCGGCCAATTCCGGTATTTTCCGTTTTGCTTTTTTGCGGCACTCCAGCTGAATGATGGCCAGTTCCTTGTCAAACGGAAGTTGGCTTAAATCCTTGAGCCGTAGCATGACAGGGTCGGCTGCTGAGTGTTCCTTGGCAAACTTTTGGAATTCGTCCGTGAGTATAAAGTCGAAGCGGGTGTTGCTATTCATTGTTGAGCGTCATTGAGAAATTGTTCTAATCCTAATTCGGTGCGTAGTTTCTTTGTCAGTTTTTTGACTACTTCCTGATAGGAATGGCCGATGAGGGAGGCGATGAGGCGGTCGGGAACGTCGCCTCCGAATCGTATCATAATCCAATATCGTTTGTTGAAATGCCAAGCCGGTTCGATGTCGGCATAGAGCTCTGTCAGTTCGATGGCTTTTTCCGGGTCGCATTTCAGTATGAGCATATCGGCTTTTTCCAAAGGCAAGACGGCAAACATCCGTCCGCCCACTTTGGCAGTCCATGTGGTTTCATCAAACGGAAATGACTCTTCCGAGCAGGGATAGGACAGGCAAAGCTGTCGGGCGGTTTCGATGTCCATAAGTCATACGTTTTTACCGGCCCATGGCCTGAAGCATGTCGGCGACGGTGAAGCCTGTGAAATCATTGATGGCGATAGTTGCCTTGTCGTGAATTTCTTCGATGGGAAGCGTCGTGGCGAGGCCGACAACCGTTGCGCCGGAAGCAATGCCGGACGCGATGCCGGAAAGAGAGTCCTCAAACACGCAGCAGTTCCTGATGTCGATACCGATGGCTTTTGCTCCCAGCAGGTAAGGCTCTGGATGGGGTTTTGAATGGGTAACCATGTCGCCGGTAATGATGGCATCGAAAAGTTCTTGAATACCGGGATTCTGGCGGTAGAAGTTGTCCATTTTGCGGCGTGAGCTGCTCGTGACGATGGCGCATTTGATGCCGGCAGCACGCAGTTCGCGGATGAAGCGCAGAGCCTCGTCAAACGGTTCATATTTCATTGTCAACTCAAATGCTTTCAGCATTTCGTTGATTTTGTCCTGTTTTTCCTGTTCCGGGAAATAAGTGTTGAGGATTTTGGGAAGTGTGGACCCCTTGATGACGAGAGCGAAATTCTCCACATGAGTAGGGTAAATTTTCTCCACTTCCTCCCAAAATTGGGTATATATTCGTTCGCTGTCGATGACAACGCCGTCTAAGTCAAATAGTACTCCGATGTTCATAAAAGGTCGTATTTTTCAGCAAAAATAAGCATTTATTTTGTCAATCGGGGATTTTTCCATAACTTAGAATGATTTTTTGAATTATGATTGAAGATTTCCAATTGCGGGTCGACCCCCGTACTGCTGCGGACGAGGGCCGCATTATTAATTATCTGAACAGGCATCATGGTGTAGCTCCCGGACGGGTGAAGAAGGTGCGTATCCTCAAGCGTTCCATTGATGCGCGTCAGCGCCAGGTCTATGTAAACCTGACTGTGCGTTGCTTTATGGATTCCCTTTCCGACATGACTCCCCGTTACGAGCCTTATGTGTATGGCGATGTTTCCCGACAGCCGCAAGCCATTGTCGTGGGAGCAGGTCCCGGCGGTTTGTTTGCCGCTTTGCGGTTGATTGAGCTGGGGGTGAGACCGGTGGTTCTTGAACGAGGTAAGAACGTCGTTGACCGTCGGTTGGATTTGGCGCGTATCTCCCGTGAGGGAATCGTAGATGAGGATTCCAACTACAGTTTCGGAGAAGGCGGTGCCGGTGCCTATTCTGACGGCAAACTCTATACGCGCAGTAAAAAACGTGGCTCGGTTGACCGCATCCTGCAGATATTCAATCAATTCGGTGCATCTGAGAATATTCTTATCGACGCTCATCCCCATATCGGTTCGGACAAGTTGCCGGGAGTGATACGCAATATGCGTGAGCAGATTATCGCCAGCGGCGGTGAGGTGCATTTTCAGACGAAGGTCACCTCTCTTGTATTGGAGGACAACTGCGTGAAAGGCGTGGAATGCGCTGACGGAAGCCGTTTTGACGGTCCGGTTATTTTAGCTACCGGCCACTCGGCGCGCGACGTTTACCGTATGCTTGACGGCGCGGACATCGTTTTGGAGCCGAAGGGTATCGCCGTCGGCGTGCGTCTGGAGCATCCCCAGCACCTGATTGATCAGATTCAGTATCATTCGCCGCAAGGACGTGGAGAGTATTTGCCGGCGGCGGAATACAGCTTTGTCGTTCAGGTTGAGGAGCGCGGTGTCTATTCCTTCTGTATGTGTCCGGGTGGTATCGTTGTGCCGGCATCCAGTGGACCGGAGCAATTGGTGGTGAATGGCATGTCGCCTGCCAATCGTGGCTCACAATGGGCGAATTCCGGTATGGTTGTGGAGGTGCGTCCGGAGGATATTGGTAAAAAGTACGATAAGTTTGGGGCTTTGCGCATGATGGCGTTTCAAGAAGACCTTGAAAGGCTTTGCTACGAGCAATCGGGCCGTACGCTTAACGCAGGGGCACAACGCATGGTCGATTTTGTGGAAGGGCGTGACACGAAGTCTTTGCCGCGAACCTCCTATGCGCCCGGCATTCATCCCTCTCGGCTCGACAAGTGGTTGCCGCCGATGATTGGCCGGCGGTTGCAGCAGGGTTTCCGCCGTTTCGGAAAACTGCGTCCGGGATTCCTGACGAATGAGGCCATTCTGATAGGAGTGGAGTCGCGCACGTCGTCGCCGGTGCGGATACCGCGCGATGCGGAAAGAATGACCCACATCGAAGTGGCCGGGCTTTATCCTTGTGGTGAAGGTGCCGGTTATGCGGGAGGCATCGTGTCTGCTGCGATGGACGGTGAGCGGTGTGCCGAGGCAGTCGCTCGGTTGCTGTTGCCGGAGCAATGAAATAAGAAATGAAAAATTGAAGCGGGGAGCGGTCCGGGTGGACTGTTCCCCGCTGTTTGTTATTATATAAATGAAGATGAGGGTTAGCGGATGATTTTTTTGACGATTGTTTGTCCTCCGACAGTTGCACGGACGAGGTAGATTCCAGCCGGAAGGTCGGCCGTCGATAGTTGTTGCACGTTGCGTGCAGACTTGACGGGTTGTCCGGCAAGGTTGTAGACCGTGATGTCTGCGTTTATACCTCCAGGGATGACCGTGATGGCTTCCTGAGAGGTGACGAGGCGGAATGTTGGGGCGGCTGTCTGTCCGACGGTTGCGCTGCCTCCATAGTCGAGCAGTGGGGTGAGGGCGAAAGAAACGGCTTCATCTCCTTTGAACCATTCGGTTTTTCCGGTAGGCTGGTCGTTCTCGTCCCATTCTTCCGCAAGGTGATAGGCTGTGCATTTCCCGTCCTCTCCACGGTTGGGCGAGCAGAACATGGCAAGTGTGTTGTCGGGGTCGGCCGACAATCCATCAATAGTAATGAAAAATGCATCATCGATTTCTACCGGTGAGTCGAAACGGAAGATGGTTTCCTCAAAATCCGTGTCGGAATACAGAATGTCGGTGGCCGTAAGCGTGCAGGAGGCGAGGGGCGTTCCCGGCAGTCCTTTCTCATTCATATCGGTAACGGTTACCGTCAGTTCCGCACTGGGATTGGCAACATCGGCAACTGCGAAATAAACGGCCACTTCGCTGATTGTGGCTTTCGCCGCGGGTGCTTGGAACAGTTCGGCAAACGCGGGAAGCCCGAGAGCGTTTGTGCCGCCGTAATAGCCGAAGAACGGGAAACTGATGGGAGCGAGCGACTGATTTTCTTCGGGTGTGATGTTCCAGATGTATTGCGCTCCGCCTGCCTGGATGGCATTCTGAAGCATGTCGGTGCTTGTTCCGGCAGAGTTGGTCGCTCTCAGTCCTACGCTGTATGCTCCGTGTTGCTGATAGGTAACCGTGGGATGCTGCTCGATTGATTCCGTAATGTCGGTACCGTTAAAGGTCCATAACCACTCTGTCGGCTCGTTTTCAGAAAGGTCGTGAAATTGTACGGGCACGCCGACAGGGACGAATGAGTAAATCCACGGAGAAAGGTAGCCGGTCTCGGGAACTCCGATGATAGCTTTGGGGGCGATTTCGGTGACGGTGACAAAGCCCTTCCGCTCGCGGGTTGAAGATTCGGATCCGTCGCCGGCGGTCAGACTGACGCTGTAGACACCGGCCTTGCTGTAGGTGACTGTCGGATTTGCTTCAGAGGAAGAAGATGGAGTGCCGCCCTCGAATGTCCAGTTCCACTCGGTGGCTCCCTCGGTCAGCGAGGTGAAATGGACGCTCTCTCCCGGGTGGATGCTGACTCTTGCTTCTTCTGACGTGTCGGCTTGGGCGACTTTGAATCCGTCGATGAGCACGTCCTCTCCACCTTGTCCGTCGTATTTGAAACTGAAACGCACGTCTTTTCCTTCAAATTGCGACAGGTCGGCGGTGAACGGAATCCAGTTCGGACCGTCGAATCCCACTTCTTGCGCCCATCGGAAGGCATTCAGCAGCTCATGTTCGGAATTGTCGGTCATATCAGTGACCCATAGCGACCAGTGTGCAAATACAAGCAGTCCGCCGCTGAAGCAGGCGTAGAATTCGCAGGATGAGTTGGGCTGAATCTCAACGACGGGAGAGGTGATGGTTTCGTGCTGGTCCTCGGTGTCGTTGTAGCGGATGGCAAGCGACATTTTGCTGTCGCTCTCGAAGGCGCTGAACGCGGGCAGTCCCTTGACATAGGGTTTCTCCGTGAGATGCCAGGTGCATTCCGGAGAAGAATTGGTGCTTTTCAGTTCCCACGAGTTAAACTCATCGGTGCTGTCAAAACCTTGGTTGTAATAGGTCGTGGCAGCTTCCTTGGCTGTGAAATCGACGGTCAGGCCGTAGGCATTCGCAGCAGTCAGAAGAATTGGAAGGGAGGTGAGGATTGACAATCTCATATCAAACAATATTCTAAAATTTTGTAAATATAATCCGGGGATGAATGCTTTTCCTTGGCTTTTACAAAAATAAAAGAAAGAAATGAAAATACACCATGTTTTGCGCAATATTTTAAAATATGTGTGCAATTTTTGTAATGTTGTCATGCTTTTATCATTTATTGTAGTACGTTTTAAATGTGCGGTTTGGCGGTTCTCAGCAAAAAATATTATCAAAAAATGCAATAAAATTTATGAAAGTATCAAAAGTTTTTATAACTTTGGTAGGCTAAGAAGGAAATACAGGACTGCGTTTACAGATTGATTTAACTAAGAATACTAACCATAAAATAACAACATGAAGCGAAGTTACATTTTTAATCCTAAGTGGTTTGTGTTGCTCAGTCTATTGCTTTCGGGCAATGCCATGAGTGGACAGACGCTATTTGAAGACAATTTCGATTACCCGACAGGCAATCTTTACGGTAACGGACAGTGGTGGCAGTACAGCTCGTCCGGCTATAATGCGGTAAAGGTGACTGCTGAATCATTAACCTATGATGGCTATCAGTCGGAAGCCGTTGGTGGTGCTATCCGTCTTTCCAACTCTCCCTCATCACAGAAAGTGTTTGCGAAATTTACTGAGGGAACAGCGCAGATTTCAGACGGAGCACTCTACTTCTCAACGCTTATTAAGATAGAGGATATGTCATATATCTACGGACCGAGCTATCTGATTTCACTCCTGACACCGAGCAGTTATGATGATGAGCTGAAAGATAAGTCGTGGGGCACCGAAGTTGGTATGCTTTTCGTAGGCAAGGGCAGTGATGATACCAAATTCCGTTTGGGCGTGGGCTGCCGTGATGACAATCAGGTGTTTGCTGAAAACGAATACAACGTAGGTGAAACTTATCAGGTTATCGTAAAATATCAGTTTAATCCGGAGGCAAATGATGATGTAGTGTCACTTTTCGTCAACTCTGGCTCAGGTGCTGAACCGGCTGCGGCTGATGCGGTTTATACGGCAGCAGACGGCGACGAGCCTGCGAAAGGTTTCCAGGGCTTGGAAATCCGTCAGGCTTCCGAAGCGATGGGATATGCTCCTACTTACGTAGTGGATGCTGTGCGTGTGGCCCGCTCCTATGGTGACCTGTTTGGAGCGCCTGCGGAACCGGCAGTCATAACAACTGATCCTTCTTATATCGGTTACAATTACGTATTTGAGGGTCAGAGCTACAAGTCAATTCTGAATGTGAAGGGTACTGACCTTAGAGGTGACATCACTGTTGGTGGTGAGGCTACGGAACAGGTGAAGTTCTCAACTACAACGATTGCGAAGGCTGATGCCGAATCAGAAGAGGGCTTCAATCTGGAGGTGGAAATTTCACCGAAGGTCGGCGATGAAGGCATGTATGAGATTACGTTAGACAGCCCTGGTGCTGATCAGAAGAAGGTAACGGTATTCTGGTATACAGTTGAAACTATTGATGTGGCTGATTTGAAAACTCTTACAGGAAAAGATGCAGGAACTTATGAAGCATTCCGCTATACAGGAAAAGCTGTCGTAACTTTCTGCACACAGGTTAAGTCAGCTATGGAATATTATCTGCAGGACGCTACGGGTGGTTTGAAGATTACTGACAGTTACGGCGAATTGGCAGAATTGAAGGAAGGCGATGAGGTAACAAACTTTGTCGGCTATCTGCAGTCAGCGTTTGGTTCTATTTATTTTGAACCGATAGAAGGAACACCGGTGAATGTAACAGGCAGTGGTAAGACTGTTGAGCCGGTGGATGTGACTTTGGCAGAATTGAAGGCTGCTCTTAGCGAATACGCTAACCAAGTGGTACGCGTTGCGAATGTGACATTTAAGGAAGTTGCCGGACAGACATTCACGGAAGACATGATTAATCCGGAAATTACCGACGGTACAGAGTCCGGTCGTATGAACATCTTTGACGGTACGGATATTATTGGTACGACAGTTCCGTCAGAAGCAGTGACCATGACCGGTATCTCAACTTCGGGAGGTGCAGTTGTCGTAGGTCCGCGCCGCTTGGCCGATATGGAAACAGGCATCAGTGGCGAACCGTCACTCGTCGTGGAAGATGAAATGATTTTTGAAGGTACTGCGGCTCCTGTAGGTCAGGCAACAGAATATGTACGTCTGAAAGTGGCGGCAGCTAATTTGCCTTCAGCCGTGAGCGTATATATTACAGGTAAGGATGGTAAGCTGTTCTCTCTTTCTGCTGAGACCATCGAGGCTGGAACATCGAATACGGATATCGTTGTTACCTATACACCGGACAATGTTGGCAAGCATGAGGCTCGCATCAACTTTGAATCGTCCGACATGCCGGAACTGAACACAGCGTTCACTGTACGTACGGTGGCTATTGACCCGGAAAATCCGCCGACAATTGTTGTTGACGCAGCTGCTCTGACAGAGTTCAAGGCAAACGTTGGCGAGAAGCAGACTCAAACTATCAAAGTCGTAACGAAAGGTTTGCCTGACTTTGCCAACGTGAAACTGATGGGCGAGGGTGAAGGCTCATTCCTTATCAGCACAACCATGCTTCTGAAAGAGGCGGAAACTGATTTCACTATCACGTTCCAACCGAAGAAGGAAGGTAAGTTTACAGAGCGCATTGAGTTCTCCGCATTGGAAGCAGAGACAATCTATATCACAGTGGTAGGTGACGCTACAGGCTCAGGTACGACTCCGGACCAGGAGGGTGACACAGAACCGCTTTCTGATGAGAATCCGCTGTCGTTGCTGATTGAAAACTTCTCAGGCAATACAAACAATCAGCCGTTGGCTCTTGAAGGCTGGCGCAACTATGCTGTAGAAGGCACACGCGCTTGGTGGGGTTACAATCTGGAAGACGAAGGTGTTGCAAAGGTGAGCGGATACAACTCGATGGCAGAGGTAGGAGAATCAACTCCATCGGAAATGCTGCTTGTCACTCCGCCGCTGGATTTCGTAAACGCTGCGACAAAGATGTTTACATTCCGCGTGATGGGCGACCTCATGAGAGAAGAGCAGGATGACGAACTCACAATGGTTTACATTACTTTGGATGAGAACGGCAATAGAGTAGAATCTCCGTTCGACTTCCAGTTCCCGAATATTCCGGATCAGAATGGTGAATGGCTTGAGTACCACTTCAATCTTTCTAACCAGGATTTGGACGATGTATTCTTCATCGGTTTCCGTTTCAAGACACAATTGGGACGTGAGAATACGACCGTTTACTACATCGACGACGTTTCATTCGGCCGCACAGACCTTCCGATGATTACTCCTTCAGTCGATATGCTCGAGATGGAGGCAACCGTCGGACAGGCGAAGGTTTCAGAAGAAATCACTGTTGAGACGCTCAATACGACAGAACCTGTTGTGCTGACAGTAGGCGGTCCGAATAAGAGCAAGTTTGAGGTATCTCCTGCAGAGTTGCCTGCTGGTGGTGGCAAGTTCACAATTAAGTTCCAGTCGAACGAAGTGGGCGTGCACGAGGCTTATGTGAAGATTTCTTCAAGAGGTGCAGCTGATGTATATGTGCCGGTTGCAGTCAACAACGTGGAAGGTTCAGGCATCGCCGCTATTTCGTTTGAGGAATTGCCGGATGTGACTGTTTATGACCTTTACGGCCGCATTTTGAAGCAAGTAGAGAAATGCGCTTCGATGGAACAGCTCACTGAGGAGTTGTTGCCGGGCACTTACGTAGTGAAGGCTGTGACTGAAACGACTGAAAACGTAACGAAAATCATCGTTCGATAGTCACAGGGAATAGGTTGAATTTAACTGCCGTCTGCCTTTGGTGGACGGCAGTTTTTTATGTGTTTGTCGTAAAATATGGGGTTTGAAATTTTGAAGTTGGAAATATTTGCTAAATTTGCATTGATTAACTTATAAATACAGTCACCATGATTTCATTTACACTTTGCCTTATTGCCTTGATTGCAGGCTACTTTACCTATGGCCGCTTTGTGGAGCGGGTTTTTGGTCCTGACAATCGCAAGACCCCCGCGCTGACTCAAGCCGACGGGGTGGATTATATCCCGATGCCTACGTGGAAAATATTCATGATTCAGTTTCTCAACATCGCCGGTCTTGGTCCGATATTCGGTGCTATTCTGGGCGCAAAGTTCGGAACGGCTTCTTATCTTTGGATTGTGCTGGGTAGCATCTTTGCCGGAGCTATGCACGATTACTTTTCCGGAATGTTGTCTATCCGCAACAACGGAGAGAGCCTGCCTGAGATTACGGGCCGCTACCTGGGCAAGCGGATGCGCAACGTTTTGTGTCTGTTCACGATAGTGCTGATGGTGCTGGTAGGTGCTGTATTTGTGGCCGGTCCTGCCGGTTTGTTGGCGAAGCTGACACCGGAAGCTTTGGATACGACCTTCTGGATTATTATGATTTTCCTTTATTATCTGCTGGCAACATTGTTGCCAATCGACAAGATTATCGGAAAGATATATCCGCTGTTTGCCTTCGCGTTGCTGTTTATGGCGGTCAGCATTCTGGGAATGCTTTTCTATCATCAACCTGCGTTGCCCGAATTGTGGGACGGATTGGAAAACACGCATCCCAATGCCGATACATTGCCGATTTTCCCGATTATGTTTGTCAGCATTGCCTGTGGTGCTATTTCCGGTTTCCACGCTACGCAAAGCCCGATGATGGCACGCTGCCTGCGGTCGGAATATCACGGTAGACCCGTATTCTACGGTGCGATGATTGTCGAAGGTATTGTCGCTTTGATTTGGGCGGCCGCCGCCACCTATTTCTTCCGTGAGAACGGTATGGAAGAGAATAATGCTTCCGTAATAGTTGATGAGATTACGAAGAGTTGGCTGGGCACAGTTGGCGCCGTGCTCGCAGTGCTTGGCGTGATTGCCGCTCCGATAACCTCGGGTGATACGGCCTTCCGTTCTGCCCGGCTTATCATTGCCGACTTTTTCCATATCGGACAGAAAAAAATCACAAGCCGTCTGATTATTTGTGTTCCGCTGTTTCTGGCTGCGGTGGGGATTTTGCTGTATAGCTTGAAGGATGCTAACGGATTCAATACGATATGGCGTTATTTCGCCTGGACTAACCAGACGTTGTCCGTATTTACGCTGTGGACAATCATCGCGTTCCTGATGCAAGAGCGGAAGCCTTATTGGTTTGTGATGATTCCGGCTCTGTTTATGACGCTTGTCTGCTTCACTTACATTTGCATAGCTCCGGAAGGCTTACGTCTTGGCGAGACATTGTCGTATGTCATTGGCGGCATTTGCACGCTGGCTGTTTTCCTTTGGTTCTTCCAATGGTCGAAGAAATTTAGAAGATAGGACGCGACAGCTTTTGTGTCTATATGAGTCTAATTTTTAGAACAACTGCCGTCAGGCAATCGGCGAGACGGCAGTTGCTTTGTAAAAAGGCGGTTATAAAAGCAGTTCTCTAATTTCGCCGAAATTTTCTGTATCAAATGCTTTTTTGTCATGAAAAATATAGTTGGAATATTATTGTTGTTGACAGTTTCGTTAAATGTACATGCAGCTTTGAATGTCTCTGACCGTACGGTTCAGGTTGACTCTCTGTTAAAGCAGGCAATAGAGCTGTCGGAGCGAAAAGAATATGTGCATGCCTTTCAAATGCTTGAGGAATTAAAGGAATTGGCGGAGCAGAAGGACGATGCCGAGCTTTTGTTCTGGTGCTATACCAATTGGGGCATTAACCAGTCGGAAACGATGAATTATGATGATGCGCTGGATGCCTTCTTTAAAGCCTATGAGTTGGCTACGACTAAGCTTGACAAGCGTAAAGAGATGAGCATTACCAATAATATTGCCGGACTTTATTTTAGAATGGGCAAGTTGCAGGAGGCAGAGGAGTTCTATATGCGTAATTATAAACATGCGCAGGAGCTTGGCGATACAGTCCTGATTGGTGGCTCTGCATTGAATATCGCACTGACATCGTTGCAAATGTTTCGATTGGAGGATTGTGACAGATATCTTGATATTGCACGAAAATATATAAAAGATAATACGCCGGAGGCTTATAGGCTTGAATTGCTGCGGATGGGATATTTTTTGGAAACACGAGCATATGAGTCGGTGATTTATGGAGGTTTGTCTTTATTGGCAAAACCGGAGGTTATGAATAATAAGAATATATTGATTGAAATACGTAGGAAAATGGCAATGGCCTATTTTGAGATGGGAAATTATGACAAGGCAATAGAATCAGCAAAGCAAGGTTTGGCCGATGACGATGAAATATCTTGCAGAGTTATGTTCTATGCGATATTGAGTCGTATATATGAAAAAATGGGAGATTACCGTCAGGTCGTAAATTATAAGGATTCGTTGATTGCAGCCAATGATTCTTTGTTCAGGAGGGTAGAGCATAATTTATATGTCAACAGTGACATTCAGCTTGAGTTGTTGCAAAATGAAAAGAAGGCTGGGGAGTATAAGGCGCGGTCTTTGCGGAATCTAATTCTGTTTAGTTCTTCATTAGTCGTGTGCATTCTGTTGGTATGGGCGTTGATTGCTACTCGAGCACGTTTGAAGCAAAAGCAGCATATTGCCGCTCTGCAGATTGATCAGCAGAAGAAAAGTCTGGAAATATTGCAAAATAAACAGAGAGAGCAGGATGCTGAGGCTTTGTTGAGAAAAAGAGAATATCAACTGGAGTTGGAAAAGAAAAATCGTGAACTGATGTCGAAGGCCATGTTTGTGGCTCATCGCAACGAGTCTATTCAGAATATTATAGAGCAGTTATCGAAGGATGTGAAGATTGACCGAAATTCTCAACTTGACCACAATATCCGGCAATTGAAGTCGCAAATGGCAGAAAACAAGGAATGGGAGAATTTTACGGTATATTTCGAACAAATCAATCAGGAGTTTATTTGGAAGCTTCGTGAGAAGCACCCGGACCTTACGGCTAACGAAATCCGTTTCCTTTCATTGGTATACATAGGTCTTAATAATAAGGAAATTTCAGCGATGTTGAATATCACGGCAGAATATTGCAAGAAGAAGAAACAAGCTATTTCTCATAAACTCGGATTGGAATCGGCACAGAATCTTTATGCTTATCTTATAAATTTTTGAAATAATAAATAGCTTTAAATCAAATGTATATATAATAATATCCCCCTTGTTATCCTGAATACCTCCCCATTTGCTCCCCTCAAAAAATAGGTTGGTTGTAGATTTTGTGTCTATCTTAAATTAGGTTTTTAAACAACCGGAAATTGGGGCCTGTCTATATCAGTAGGTCAGTTGTATTTGAATTTATTGTTTAACTAATTTAATAGACTATGAGAAAACATTTCTATTTACAAGGTAAAGTCACAGGTTCTTATACTTGTCGATTTATGCAGACCTTGATGATTCTATCGTTTTTTCTGCTGCCATTTATGGTGAATGCTCAGTCAGACGAACCCTTAATGACAATGTCTTCTAAACAAAAATCTGTTCAGCTTAAATTCGTATCGGCTAATAATGCGGGTACGTTGAAAGTTGATTTGGGAGATGGCGCTCTTCAAGAATATCCAATGACGGCACAGGATACTGTATGGGTAATAGGTCCGACAGTGGAAGGTCAGACAATTAAAGTGTATGGTGACCAGAATTTGATTACATTTTTTGGAACAACCAGCGCTCTTACAAATATTGATCTTACAAGATGCACGAGTCTGGAAAAATTAATTGTTCAGAATAACTTTCTGGAAGAATTGGATTTGAGTGGAAACCCAAATTTGGTGTCATTAGATTGCTCTAATAATGATATCAAGCAATTGGATTTTTCCAATAATCCGAATCTGGCTATTCTGTATGCTCAGAATAATAAGAATTTGGTAAATGTAGATTTTTCCAAAACGCCGAACATTTTGAGTATTGTGATGTATAACTGCCGTGTCATAACGAATGTTGACGTCTCAACAAACAAATATTTAAGACAATTGTCGATTGATGGAACATCAATTGCTTCGGTTGATGTCACTAATAATACGGATTTAGAGGTTTTGAATATCAGTTACACGAAAGTCCGTAATATTGATGTTAGTCAAAATTCAAAATTGAGGGAACTTTACATAACAAGGCTTTCTAATGCAAATGTAAGTTATTTGTTAAAAAATTTGGATGTTTCATCCAATCCTGAATTGCAAATACTTTTTTGTGCAGGCAATAGATTGACCAATCTGGACCTGTCTAAAAATCCGGAACTTTTCTGTCTTCATGCTCAAAACAATTTGTTGAAGAGTATTGATATTTCGCATAATCCAAAAATATCGGAGCTGCATATCTATGATAACTATATGGTTTTCAATACAATGCCATATCCATCGGATTATGATATGTATTACTATTCCTATTCGCCACAAGAGGTATATGTGTTGGATTCGAAAGAGTATGCTGTGGAAACATCAGTTGATTTAACAGAATTGGTATATCGTGAAGGTTACGAACTGAAGTTTGATTTGTTTTTGACAGATCGAAATGATCCCAAATTTAAAAAAGAACTAGTTCAAGGAACGGATTTTGAGGTAGAAAAAGGAAAAGTGACTTTTAAGACTGTTCAGCCTGATAGTGTTTATTGCCAGGTGCTTCATAGTGATTTTGAAGGACTTTATTGGAAAACATCCAAGTTTATGGTAAAGAATCCGGAAGATATTGGAGAATCGTCATTAGCTTTTGAATTTACTACAGAGAAAGCTGTTAATGAGTATGTGACAATGTCATTGGCTGCACTTGAATCAGATTCTGAAGTTGACATTGACTTTGGTGACGGCCAACTTCAAACTTTTAAGTTGAAAAACTATATTTATGGGGGTAGTTTGCGTGGACAATTGAAAGGTAAAACAGTTAAGGTTTATGCAAAACCTGGAGTACAATTATCCGCCATTCATATTTTAGGGCAGAAGGTAAAAACAATTGATTTACTTTCCTCGTACGCATTAACAGATGTTGATCTTACGAATAATCTATTGGAAGAAATTGATTTTTCTCATCAATTTAAATTGGTAAAACTTGCATTGGGTAGAAATCAATTGAAAGAATTGGTTCTGTCTGGGAAAAATACATTAAGTAAGTTGTCTGTCGCAGATAATCAATTGGAGAAACTCTTGATTGACGGTTGTATTTCAATTACGGAATTGGATTGTAGTCGAAATCAATTAACAGAGTTGGATTTGACATTGAAGCCTATATTAACAAAAGTTCAAGCGATAAATAATAAATTGACTAATGTAAAATTATCAAATGAATCTTTGAAAGAGCTTTGGTTATCAAATAACCAATTGGCTACGCTTAATTGTTCGGATGCTCCGGTTTTGTCTAAATTGGGTATTTCAGGTAACAGATTTAAATTTAGTACGTTGCCGATCACTAATGCGGAAATAATAGCAACGGCTCAGGCTCCGATTGATATTGCGAAAAAGGCAAATCTGGTAGATTTGGCATCTGAAAATGTCGTGGGTGAGAATCAAACAGAGTATGTGTGGAAAATGGAGGGGACAAATTCTGAATTGTATGAAGGTGATGATTATACGATTGAGAATGGTATAACAACATTCCTTGTGACGAATGTGGACAGCGTATATTGTGAAATGCGTAATCCAATAAATGCAAATATGGTTTTGAAAACAACTTGCGTTAAACCGACGGATGCGCCTCAGGTCTTAGTTGCCTCTTTAAATATTAACGAGGATGTAGGAAAAGAATTTGAAATCCGAATGGCGGCCTATGAACCGGGATTCCTTTATGCGGATTATGGTGATGGGGTTTTGAGAGAATGTAAGATTGGAATTACATACAATGTGTATAAAGGAGTGCTCGGTGAGACTAAACAAATCAAGTTTTATGCATACGATTTGAAGGAAACTCCACTTTCAGTCTTTAGTTTTCAGAACGTACGTTTGGGTGAATATGATTTGTCAAATTTCAATCGTTTAATGTGCCTGAATCTTTCAGGTGCCGGCTTGAGTGAGATTGATTTGACTCAGTTCCCGGAAATTGAGGAGTTGTCATTATATGATAATCGTTTTGAGAGCATTAATCTGTCACCTCTTTCTAAGTTACGTTTATTTAATATGTCAGGAAACCGTTTGACTTCTCTGGATTTGAGTAATAAACTTAATTTGCAGAATGTGTATTGCGCTTGAAATCAGTTGACAGATGCTAAATTTGAGAATTGTTCACTTTTGAAATTGGTGGATTTGCAAACTAATAAGTTAACTTCGTTGGATTTCACTACATGTCCGTCTTTGAGTCAGTTGACTTGTAACGATAATGAATTGTCTCAACTTTTATTGTCGGAAGGTTACGAATTTAAGAATGGTAGTGTACGCAATAATAGATTGCCGTTCAGTAATATACCTATATCAACGTCTAAATATTTCTACTACGAACCGCAAAAAGAAATTAATGCCACAGTTGTGGAGGGTAAGGTTGATTTCAGCGCGGAAAACCAGGTTGGTGGCAATCAGACTACTTTCGTATGGAAGACAGAGTCGGGTATAGAGCTGGCCGAGAGTACTGACTATACGATTGCTGATGGCGTGACAACGTTCCTCAAGCCGCAGGATGAGAAAGTGTACTGCGAAATGACTAACGCGACTTTCCCGAAACTTACATTGAAAACAGTTCCTGTAGAAGTGGGCGGTTCAGGTATCGATGGAGTTCAGACGAACGATTTGGTTTACGCTTCAAATGGGGTTATATATGTGAATGTTTCTATGGATGCCGTGGTTACAGTGTATGGCGTCAACGGTCAGGTAATTCGTACCTTGAATGTTCCGGAGGGAAGTTCAGAAATCCGTGATTTGCAGCCGGGCATCTACATGATTAGTGTTTCAAAGCAAGGTAGTTACTATGTGCAGAAAGTAATTGTCGAATAATAACAATATAGTAACTGGTTAATGAGGTTGAAGGGCCGGCGAAGGGATTCGGCGGCCTTCCTGTAAAGCATGAAAATCAGATGTATTCACTTAGGCTAAATGAATCAAGAATTGCGTCTGATGTCATGCGATAAAAAATAGGGTTGCCGTGCTGGCAACCCTATTTTTCGTTTTATCAGTTATGTGGATTTAAAGATGATAATCCCATTCTTCAAGAGCCTTGTTCCAGTTTTCCTCTACAATTTTCACAGTTGATTCGGCATACTGGTACTTGTTCTTTTTGTAGCCCTTCTTTTTGTCGAGATATTTCTTGATGTCGGCCTCTGCCTCGTCAAATCCTTTGAGGTTGAGACGTTGGTAGATGTCCTTTGTCAAGTCGAAAGCGTTCTTCTCGAAGTCCTCAAACTTGATTTCCACCAAATTGCCTTCCGGGATGCAGACCTTGTCCGCCTCATAGCGGTCGTAGAGCCGTTTGTAGGCTTCGACGATGTTGGCTACAATCTGCTCGTCGGAAATGTCCTGGAGCTTTAACGGCTTGATGGTATTGGTGAAGAAGCTGCGTGTGCTCTCAAATACCGTGTACGGGTTACGCTTCAGGTAGATGAATTTTGCATTCGGGAACATCTCGACAAGCGTGCGTACGCGGCCTGTGTGAGGCGGGTTCTTCGAGAGGTACTGAGTGCCGCCCGTGTTGGCCAATGAAACTTTTACGAGGCGCATGAACACTTCCTTGAACACGGCGCGTTCCTCTTCCGTAATCTTCTCAAACGTCAGGAAGCGGTCGCAATACTCCATCCAGCGTTGTGGGAAGAACCAGAAATTGTAGTAAGTGTAAGGCATCATGTTGGAGAGTGCGAACTCCTCCTCCTGTGGAAGGTCGGGACGCAGCTCCATGTTGTCGGTCGGGCGTTTGTCGGGCATGAGCATCGCCATGTTCTTCTTGAAGAACGGCTGTCCCCACAGCACAAGGTGCGGGAATACGGTCTGATAGGTGGTCGTATAACCGAAATGCTTGTCGCAGGCAAACACGTTGTGCACGAACGTTGTACCGCTACGCCAGTGGCCGAGGATGAACAGCGGGTCTTCCTGCAGCGGTTGGTTCTCGATTTTGCGGTAGGCACGGTCCTCAAATGTCTTGAGCGAGCTGAGCAGGCGGCATACCGCTTTCGTAAGACGGTATTTGCCTTTGTATTTGTCGCCGATTACCTGGTCCTGCGTGAGCGCCTTGAAAGTTTTCCAATCGGCGCCCACGAGGGTGTTGACCGGCAGTTTGTCAAATGTCAATCCCATACGTGTTTATTTTACAGCTTTAATGTAAATACCTTGATGCTTCAATTCCTCACATACTTTCTGGATGGCCTCCAGGTGGGACGCGTCGATGTCCAGATTGCTGAGTGAGATGATTGTTGCCTCGTTTCCGGCGATGTCCTTAGCGTCGACACGGTTGAGAATCATGCCCACAGCCGATGTGTTGTTGGTAATCGGGTCGATGAGGATGAAGGAACCGGTCTGCTTGTTTGTATAGTAGGGGTCGAAGAACAGCTCCTTACCCGTAGTGAACACAACGTGTCCGATTTCGTTGAGCGTGAGTTTTTCGACGTGGGTGCGTTCCATCGTGTTGACATTGACCTTGAACTTGATGTCGGCGATGCGCGCACGGGTCGTGTTGGTCGTCTGTTTGATGTAGAACTGCTTGTTCACGTCCATATCCTCCTCGTCCATCCATACAAGGACAGCCTCGAAATTGCGGTCCTCGATGGGTAGATTGTCGGGTTTTACAATCATTTCGCCGCGGGAGATGTCGATTTCATCCTCCAGGGTGATAGTCACGCATTGCGGTGGGAATGCCTCTTCCAACTCGCCGTCGTAGGTGACGATGCTTTTCACCTTTGAAGTCTTGCGGGAAGGCAGGGCCATTACGGTGTCGCCCTTGCGGATAACGCCGGAAGCCACCTTGCCGCAGAAGCCGCGGAAATCGAGATTTGGGCGCAGTACATATTGCACAGGGAAGCGGAAGTCTTCGTAGTTGCGGTCGAGGTCGATGGGCACTGTTTCCAAGTAGTCGAGAAGGCTTTTTCCTTCATACCAGGGTGTGCGGTCGCTCTTGTCCACTACGTTGTCGCCTTCCAGTGCTGACAACGGAATGCAAGTGATGTCAGGAATATTCAGACCCTTGACAAACTCATGGAAGTCAGCCACGATTTTGTCGAACACGGCCTTGTCGTAATTGACGAGGTCCATCTTGTTGACGGCCAGTACGAGGTGCTTGATGCCGAGCAATGAGATGAGGTAGGTGTGGCGGCGAGTCTGCGTGATGACGCCGGTGCGTGCATCCACGAGGATGATGGCCGCATTGGCCGTAGAGCCGCCGGTAATCATGTTGCGCGTATACTGCTCGTGTCCCGGAGTGTCAGCGATGATGAACTTGCGGTTGTTGGTACTGAAATAGCGGTAGGCCACATCGATGGTGATACCTTGCTCACGCTCAGCCTTGAGGCCGTCGAGCAGAAGGGCGTAGTCGATGTGCTCACCGGCGTTACCCATGCGCTTGCTGTCGCGCTCGAGAGCGTCGAGCTGGTCTTCGTAGAGCTTCTTGCTGTCGAAAAGCAGGCGTCCGATAAGGGTGGACTTACCGTCGTCGACAGAGCCGGCAGTCAGGAACCGCAAAAGGTCCTTCTGTTCGTCTTTGTCGAGAAATTCCTTTATATTGAGGTTTGAGTTATTGTCCATGATTTTGCAGATTTTTTAGAAGTAACCTTCGCGTTTCTTTTGTTCCATACTTGCGTCCTGGTCGAAGTCGATGACGCGGGTGGTGCGTTCGCTCTTGGTGGTTGTCATCATCTCCTCCACGATTTTCTCGATGGTGTCGGCCTCGCTCTCTACGGCGCCGGTCAGCGGCCAGCAGCCGAGCGTGCGGAAACGCACCATGCGCATCTGTATCTTGTCGCGGTATTCAGCCGGCAGACGGTCGTCGTCGGCCATGATGAGGTTGCCGTCGATTTCCACAACCGGGCGCTCCTTGGCGAAGTAGAGTGGTACGATAGGGATATTCTCGAGGCGGATATATTGCCAGATGTCAAGCTCCGTCCAGTTGGACAACGGGAATACGCGGATGCTCTCGCCCTTGTGTACGCGGGTGTTGTAGATGTCCCACAGTTCAGGGCGCTGGTTTTTCGGGTCCCACTGGTGGAATTTGTCGCGGAAGGAGAAGATGCGCTCCTTGGCGCGGCTCTTTTCCTCGTCGCGGCGTGCGCCACCGAAGGCTGCGTCAAATTTGTATTTGTCCAGGGCGTGAAGCAGCGCCTGGGTTTTCATCAGGTCGGTGTGCACCTTGCTTCCGTGGGTGAATGGTCCTACGCCGGCTTTGAACGCCTCCATGTTGGACTCAACGATGAGGTTCCAGCCGTATTTCTTGGCGTATTCGTCGCGGAACTGAATCATTTCCTTGAATTTCCACTTTGAGTCAATGTGCATCAACGGGAAAGGCACTTTGCCCGGTGCGAATGCTTTCTCGGCAAGACGGACCATCACGGAGGAGTCCTTTCCGATAGAGTAGAGCATCACCGGATTTTCGAATTCGGCAGCCACTTCGCGGATGATGTAAATCGCTTCGGCCTCCAATTCTTTGAGGTGACTTAATTTATAGTCTGACATAATGTATTTGATAGATTAATATTTACAATTTTGCTTTCGGGAGAATCAGCTCGAGGAGCCTGTTGACAGATTCTTCCAGAGGTATTTTTGATGTGTCGAGTGAGATGGCCGGATGCTCCGGAACCTCAAACGGGGCGGAAACGCCGGTAAACTCCTTGATTTCGCCACGGCGGGCTTTGGCATAGAGCCCTTTCACGTCGCGTTTCTCGCACTCTTCAATCGGCGTGCTGATGTAGACTTCCAGGAAATCATCCTTGCCGATGATTTCTGCGGCCATTCGGCGCATGTCGTTGTTCGGACTGATGAATGCGGCCAGCGTAATGATGCCTGTCTCGACGAAGAGTTTGCCCACTTCGGCAATGCGTCGGATGTTCTCGATGCGGTCTTCGGGAGAGAATCCGAGGTTGTTGTTGATGCCCGTGCGGATGTTGTCGCCGTCGAGAATGCGACAGAGCAGACCGCGCTTGTGCAGCTCGCGCTCGAGGGCAATGGCCACCGTGCTCTTTCCAGAGCCGCTCAGTCCGGTGAACCAAATCATCATGCCTCGCTGCTTCAGAAGCTGCTCCTTGTCGGTGCGGGCAAGCATTTTGTCAAATATGGGATAAATGTTGTTGTCGTTCATTTTTCTTTATATGGTTAGAATTCCCAGAATAAAGGAATTGTGAATACAGAGATAATGAAAGATATAACGTTGAGCGGCAAGCCAAACTTGAGGAAGTCGGTAAACTTATAGCCGCCGATACCTTGTACAATCAGATTGGTCTGATAGCCGATTGGCGTACAGAAGCTCATTGACGCAGCGATGCAGATGACTACGAAGAATGGCATCGGGTCGACGTGCAACTGCTGGGCAACGGCAAGTGCAATCGGGAAGCTCAGGGCTGCTGCCGCATTGTTGGTAATCAGCTCTGTCGTGAGGTTGGTTACGATGAATAGCATGGCGAGGATGCCGTGCGGGCCGAGGCTGTCGGTCATGTCGATGACGGAGGCAGCTACGACATTGGCAAATCCGGAATTAATCATGGCCTGGCTGATGGCAAAGGCACAGGCAATGGTGATGAGGATGTCCCAGGAGATGTACTTCGTGTACTTTTTCGGTGGGAACATTTTCGTACATGCCATGATGAGTGTCGTGATGCAAACGAAGAAGAACATGTCGAGGTCGATGCCGGGAATGATGTTCTCAAAAGCCGGCAATTCGCCGATGGTTGCACCCGTAATCATGAAGATGATGAGGGCCAGTGCCGTCAGTCGCTTGGCCTTGGATGCCTTGGGTTGTGCTTCCTTTCCGTTGGATACCATGAGGAAGACGCGGGAGTCACCCCATGTCGGTACAAACGTGTCGTCGGCCCAGAGTATAAGCGTGTCGCCTTCCATGATGATTTCTTTCGAGTAGTCATCCTCAATCGGTTGACCCTTGCGTCTCACTTCCTTGATGTAGGCACCGTAGTGGCGGGTGAAGTTGAATTCACCGTACGTCTTCTTGATACCTGGGAAACGGGCTCCGATAATTACTTCAACGCGGTGCAGGTTATCGGTTGGATTTTGCTCGTTGCTGTCGGTTTTGCCGGCATCGGGAAGTAGTTTTTTGGAAAAGGCTATGATGTAGATTAATCCGGCTATCGTGATGAATATGCCCACTTTACCCAACTCAAACATCGTGAATCCCTTATGTCCGGATTCGAGAATCATACCGTGTACCACGAGGTTGGTCGACGTGCCGATAAGCGTGCAGATGCCGCCGAGAATAGTCGCGTAGGACAGGGGAATGAGCAGTTTCGTTGCCGGAATCTTCATCTTCTCAGCCCAGCGCTTGATGATGGGGGCGAAGATGACCACTACCGGTGTATTGTTGAGAAAAGCCGAAATGAAACTGATGGATGGCAGCATTCTCAGTTGGGCTTTTGCCAGAGATGCGTTTTTTTGAGGGAGAAGCTTATGGATGATGGAGTTCAGGGCACCACTTTGTCTGACGCCTTCGCTGACGAGGAAAAGCAATCCGACGGTAATCATGCCTTTGTTGCTGAAGCCGAGAAGCATTTCTTTTGGAGTGAGAATGCCGGCACAGAGAAACAGGATTACGATGCATAGAAGAATCAATCCCGGTCGCATGATATCCATAATCAAAGCGGTCAGCATCCCCACCATGCAGATTAAAACAAATATTATCTCAAAATTCATTTTTCTCTCTATTAGTTAATTAGCTACAAATGTAATAAAATAATTATTAAAGCAACACCGCTAAAGCCGATATTTGTTGGCAGTATGGACCAAAGAATGTGCAGAATGGTACGATTAGCGTATTTGAAGCACCTTGTGTGTTTGCAATGACAGTCTCCATTGCGGATTGTCGAGGCAAGTCTGTACGGTCCGTTCTATGATTTCCCTGTTCCTTGTAGCGTCGCCCGTGTCGCAGGGTTGCAGGAAACGGTGGGTAGCCTGTATGTTTTCGTAAGGGGTCAGGTCCTGACCGGTATAGACGACCTTCAACTCGTCGCAGGATTGGATGGCCAATTGTGCGTTCTCCGTAAATTCAAACTTTGGAGAGAGCGTTATCCAGTCTACTCCCGGTGCAATGGCATGCGTGCCGTTGGTCTCCATTGCGAGAAAGCGTTTGCCTCCCGCTTTCAAGGCGCGCGTAAGCTCCTCGGTTACGAAAAGTGACGGTTCTCCGCCTGTCAGTACGACGTGGCTTGCCGGGACGCTGTCGGCGGCTCGGACGATTTCTTCCACAGTCATGAATGTACCCTCGTTGTGCTGTGTGTCGCAAAACGGGCAGTGCAGGTTGCAGCCGGAAAACCGGATGAAAAGTGACGGTGTGCCGGTGAAGAAGCCCTCGCCCTGCAGGCTGTAGAATATTTCGTTGATTTTAAAACTGCTTGTCATCGGCTACGTAGATTGCAATGTTGCCTTCGGATTCCTGAACTTCGACTTTATAGCATTCTTTGATTTGGTCGCAAATCCATTTGGCGATATTCTCGGCTGTGGGATTGAAGGGAAGAAGCTCGTTGAAATTGCCATGGTCAAGGTAACCGTGGATTTTTTCCTTGATGATGGTGAAATCGCACACCATGCCGTTTTCGTTCAGTTCGCGGGCGCAGCAGTGAATCGTGACAATCCAGTTGTGACCGTGCAGTTGGCGGCACTTGCTTTCGTAGTTCAGCGTCAGTTGATGAGCTCCTGAGATTTCAATTCTTTTCGAAATATAGTACATAAAGTTGTTCAGAAAATGGTTACTTGTGGATGATAACTGACAGGTAGGCCCGGTGGTGCGGGCGGCATGTCAAGACGGTATCCCCCGATTCTGCAAAGTTACGAAAAGTTGGGGGAAGGAATTGACTGTGAGGGGCGGATTAATGTTAATAAAAAATAACAATGGCTTTTCGGACGAATCCCAAAAGCCATTGTCTATTGATAGGAAAAATATATTCAAATATTATTTCAGGGCGTCTTTAACACCGTCGTTAGGCACCATTTCTTCTTTGAAGACATAAGCGCCAGTTTTCGGAGACTTTACAGCCTTGATGATTTTGCTGTATGTACGTCCTTCACCAGTTTGAAGAGTAGCGACTGTTTTCTTTGCCATAGCTTATATTATTTAATTTCTTTGTGAACAGTTACACGTTTCAAAATCGGGTTGTATTTCTTCAATTCCAAACGTTCAGTTGTATTCTTGCGGTTCTTTGTAGTAACGTAACGAGAAGTACCCGGCATACCGCTGTCCTTATGCTCAGTGCATTCAAGGATAACTTGAACTCTATTGCCTTTTGCTTTCTTTGCCATATTATTCTGCTAATTTTATGGTTGTTAAATACCCTTTTTCTGATGCTTGCTTGATTGCAGCATTCAAACCAATCTTGTTGATTGTGCGAAGTCCAGCTGCTGACACAGTAAGACGAATCCAAATTTGTTGTTCAACCCAGAAGAATCTTCTGTCGAAGAGGTTTACTTCAAATTTGCGTTTTGTTCTTCTCTTTGAGTGAGACACGTTGTTACCTACGGCCGCTTTTCTGCCTGTAATTTGACAAACTTTTGACATGGCTATAATTAATTTTTAATTTTTCAAAACTATAATCCTCAAAACAGAGTGCAAAGTAAGTGATTTTTTACATACAAACCAAATTTTTCTTGCTTTTTGTGAATTAATTTTTTTATAATCTTCAATTTAGCAAGAGTTTGATGAGTAGGAGGGTAGCGATTGTTGTCGCGTGATTGATGACTCGCTCGCGGTTGCCTGCGAAACGCCGGCACTCGCTGACGGTCTTGCCGCCGAGGGTTGCTGCCATCCAGACTGTGCCGACAGGTTTGTCGGGGGTGCCTCCTGAGGGTCCGGCAATGCCCGATGTGGCGATGGCGCAGTCGGTGTGGAATGTGGCGGTGGCTCCTTCTGCCATTTGGCGTACGACTTCCTCGCTGACGGCTCCGTGCTGCTCAAGGTCGGCCTGGCTGACGTTAAGGATTGCCGATTTTATCTCGTTGGCATAAGTGACGGCAGAGCCTTTGAAATAGTCGGAAGAGCCGGGAACGAGCGTAATGCAGTGGGCGATGTTTCCTCCCGTACAGCTTTCGGCCGTGGAGAGGGTAAGCGCTTTTTTGCGGAGCAAGTCGCCCAATATTTCAGCCGGAGTCTTGTCTTCTTTGCAGATGATGTCGGCTCCTACGATGTCGTCAAGTTGGGCGCTGAGGCTGTCGAGTGTGTCGGAAAGCCGTGCTTTGTCGGTGTCTGTGCCGGTCAGGCGCAGGCGGATGATGCCCGGCTGGGGCAGATAGGCCAGGTGGATGTTGCCGGGAAGGTCATTCTCAAATTTCTCCAATTTCCCTGCCAGCACCGACTCGCTGTAATTGATGACGATGAATGTGCGGTGCTCTACGGCGATATCCGATTGGAAACGCTGTTTCAGGCGCGGGAACACTTCCGTGGTAAACATTTCCTTCATCTCGAACGGTACGCCGGGCATGGATACGAGAACCTTGCCTTCTTTCTCAAACCACATGATGGGTGCAGTGCCCACGCGGTTTTGGATAACGCTGCATGATGAAGGCACATAGGCCTGGGCGGCGGTCAGTGGGTTGATTTTCAGACCTCGTTTGGCTACAACCTCCAGCACGTTCTTCTCTACGGCTGTGTCGTAGACGAGCTCGCCTCCGAAGTAGTCGCAGAGGGTCTGCTTGGTGATGTCGTCCTTGGTGGGGCCGATGCCGCCTGTGGTAAGAACAACGTCGGTTTGTTCAAAGGCTTGTGTAATTGCGCGCTTGATGTCCTCGGCGTTGTCACCGACGGCACGCGTGCTGCGCACCGTCCAGCCGTCGGGGGTGATTTCGCGTGAAATTACGCCCGAATTGGTGTCGACAACCTGCCCGATGAGCAGTTCGTCGCCAATGGCAATTACAGAAACTTCCATAATGTTATGCTGTTTGTTTTTTTGTGTTAAACTTCCACTCTTGCAAAGGGGGCTATGTTCAGATCGGCAAACTCCTTGTCCTTGAATTTGAAAAGTCCGGCGATAGCCACCATTGCCGCGTTGTCGGTCGTGAAGGCCCTTTTCGGAATGAATGCCTTCAGGCCTCTGCGCTCGCAGAATTCGGCAACCGCATTGCGTACGCCCGAGTTGGCCGATACGCCGCCGCCGATGGCAATCTGCTTGATTTCCGGATGTTCCTTGACGGCCTTGGCGAGTTTGTCGATGAGAATGTCGATGATGGTCTTCTGCAGCGACGCAGCAAGGTCGGCCTTGTTCTTCTCGATGAAATCAGGGTCTTTCTTCAACTCGTCGCGGAGGGTGTAGAGGAACGACGTCTTCAGTCCGCTGAAGCTGTAGTCAAGACCGGGGATATGCGGCTTGCTGAATTTGAACCGCTCCGGATTGCCTTCCTGGGCGAGTCGGTCGATGTGCGGACCACCCGGATAGGGAAGTCCCATTACCTTCGCGCACTTGTCGAAAGCCTCGCCTGCGGCGTCGTCGATGGTTTGGCCGAGAATGGACATCTTGTTGTAGTCCTCCACCAGAATAATCTGAGAGTTGCCGCCTGAGATGAGCAGACACATGTAGGGGAATTCAGGCACTTCTGTGGTCTCGTCCTCGCGGATGAAATGGGCGAGTACGTGGCCGTGGAGGTGATTGACGCAGACCATCGGGATGTTGAGGGCCGTGGAGAGACCTTTGGCAAACGATGTTCCCACGAGGAGGGAGCCAATCAGGCCCGGTCCTGCGGTGAAGGCAATCGCGCTGAGGTCGGATTTCTGAATTCCGGCGCGCTTGATGGCCTCGGAGACCACCGGCACGATATTTTGTTGGTGGGCACGGGATGCGAGCTCGGGAACGACGCCCCCGAAAGCCTCGTGCACACTCTGGCTTGCAATGACGTTGGAGAGCAGGATACCGTCTTTGATTACGGCTGCTGACGTGTCGTCGCACGACGATTCTATACCTAATATAATATTACTCATAACCGTGATAGGAATTATTTGCTGCAAAGTTACTACAAAAAAGTGAAATGCGGAAAGATATAGTGATAGAATTGAGTTACAAGGGTTTTGGTTGAAGTG
>CALUMX010000005.1 GCA_944321875.1 uncultured Muribaculaceae bacterium | reverse complement strand
CAAGACGAACCTTGCTGAACTGTGAGAAATAATTTATTTTTGTCCAATTACTGTAACGGTTATTTAGGACTAGACAGATAGGCTGCGGCTCGGCATAAAAAATCGAGCAAGCTTGTTTTTTTATGCGCTCACCTTGCACTATCTTTGTATAGAGGCAAAGTATAGAGGCGAAATACTTATGAAAACACCGATTGCTATTTTAATTCTTATTCTGACTTTTATCTGCGGGACGGCCGGTGAGCGGACGGACGTGGCGCGCTATGTGAATCCACTGATAGGCACTGACTTTACGGGCAACACTTATCCGGGTGCGCAGGTGCCTTTCGGAATGGTTCAGCTTAGCCCTGACAACGGGCTGTCGGGCTGGGACCGTATCGCCGGGTATTTCTATCCCGACAGTACGATTGCGGGTTTCAGCCACACGCATCTTTCCGGTACGGGAGCGGGCGACCTCTACGATATTTCTTTTATGCCCGTGACATTGCCCTGGCGTGAGGAGGACAGCTCGCTGGGCATACACTCGCGCTTCTCTCACGACAGCGAGCGTGCGGAGGCCGGCTACTACCGGGTGACGCTGGCCGATTATGGTATCGGCGTGGAGCTTACGGCTACGGAGCGTTGCGGATTGCAGCGCTACACGTTTCCGAAGGCGCAGTCGGCGGTCATTCTGAACCTCCGCAAGGCGATGAACTGGGACCGCACGGTGGATTCCCGCATCGAGGTGGTCGATTCGGTCACGGTGGAGGGCTATCGCTTTTCCGACGGTTGGGCACGCAACCAGAAGGTGTATTTCCGCACGCGTTTCTCGCATCCGTTCGACTCGGTGAGGGTCGACACGACTGCGCTCAAGGACGGCGGTAAGGCGTGCGTGGCCTATTTCTATTTCGATACGGTTGAGGGGGAGCAGCTCACGGTGGCGACGGCTCTGTCGGGTGTGGATACGGAGGGCGCGCGGCGAAATCTGGAGGCGGAGGCTGTCGCGCTTGATTTCGATGCCTGCCGGGAGCGGGCGCGGCAGTCGTGGAACGCGGAGCTGTCGCGTATCCTGGTGGATTCCGACGATGACGACCTGCTGACGGTTTTCTATACAGCACTCTATCACAGTATGCTGGCACCCACGATTTACGGCGATGTCGACGGCCGCTACTACGGTCCCGACGGTCGCATACACCGCTCGGACGGCTGGACGAATTACAGCACGTTCTCGCTGTGGGATACGTTCCGTGCGCTGCATCCGCTGCTGACGTGCATACAGCCTGAGCGTACCGCCGACATGGTGCGCTCGCTGCTTGCCTTCGGGCGGCAGAACGGCCGCCTGCCGGTGTGGAACATGCACGGCAGCGAGACGGACATGATGATTGGCTACCATGCCGTACCCGTTATTGCCGGTGCCTGGCTGAAAGGGCTGGCCGGGGATGTGGAGGCGGAGGAGGTGCTGGAGGCTTGTGTAGCGACGGCTTGTCTCGACAGCTACCGGGGTATCGGATGGTACCGGCGGCTGGGGTATGTGCCTTGTGATGCCGACGGCAACTGGTCGCTCTCGCGCACGCTTGAATATGCGTTCGATGACTACTGCATCGCCCGTATGGCGGAGCGGATGGGACGCGGGGATGTGGCTGACGAGTTCTACGGCCGTTCGGCCAACTACCGCCATCTTTTCAATCCCGCCACTTCGTTTCTGCAACCTCGTGACAGCGAGGGGCGTTTCCTTGAAGGGTTCAGTCCTGACGACTATTCCGACCACATCTGCGAGAGCAACGGCTGGCATTACTACTGGTCGGTGCAGCACGACGTGGAGGGGCTGATTGCCCTGACTGGCGGCGCGGGACGCTTTGAGGAACGGCTTGACAGCATGTTTACCTATACGCCCGCAGCCGGCGGGGAATTGCCCATTTTCAGCACGGGCATGATAGGACAGTATGCCCACGGCAACGAGCCGAGCCACCATGTGGCTTATCTCTATAACGCTGTCGGCCGTCCGTGGAAGACACAGCACTACGTTTCACGCATCCTACGCGAGCTTTACCGCAATGCGCCCGACGGCCTCTGCGGCAACGACGACTGCGGACAGTTGTCGGCGTGGTATGTGTTCAGCGCGATGGGATTTTATCCCGTCAACCCTGTTTCGGGGCAATACGAGATTGGCTCGCCGCTTTTCGGCGACGTCAGGTTGAGGCTTCCGGGCGGCAGGGAATTCCGCGTGGTGGCCCGCAATGCCGGGGAGGGCAACGTCTATGTGCGTTCTGTCAGGCTGAACGGCAGGCCCCTCCGCCAAAGCTACATCACCCACGACCAGCTGACTGCGGGAGGTACGCTCGAACTGGAGATGAGCGCAACGCCTTCTTCTGCCTGGTACGGTGACGGAGAAATTCATTAACGGAAATAAATTCAGATGGTTATGAGCAATATAAAGATGTGTGACTACACCTGTTCGGAAGGCACCTACCTGCTGCCCCGGATAGAGAGTGGGACGGAGAACCGCTTCGCTTATCTGTATTCCTCTTTCATTTCTTGTGGCAGCGGGATGCCCAAGACGGTGTGTGAGAAGGGTGAGGATACGCTGGGAGGGCTGTCGCTTCGGTTGGAAACGGTGGAGAATGCCTCTGGTGCGGATTTGACGAATATTTTTGTCGGCATTTACCGCATCGGGGAGCGGATGCCCGTATGGCAGGAAACCCTCGACTACGGAACGGATTTCAAGATGGATGTCGAGTTGGAACTGGACGACGTGACCCTGGCTTGCGGCCGTTACTTCCTGCTCTTTGGCAACATCCGTCCCTCCGGGGATGCTTTGCCCTATGCCGTAGAGTTTGCCGGCTGCTACCGTCAGGATTTTGCCGTTCTGCCCGGAGCGGGTGCTGTCGACCGCCCGATGGTGACGGCTTGCGCCATTGAGTACGTTGCCCCGGGGAAGCGAGGCAAGGACGGGCCGAATAGCTTCTTGGCGAGAGTCGGAGGCTTTCCGCTCTATAAATTGACCGTGACGCTCGACAGAACGCCCGACCTTATCCGTGACCGCTTCGACCTGCGGACCTTCGACGAGGGACTGCGCCGTTGCGACACGCTGAGTGACGTATTTCGGCAGCCGACCGAGGAATTGCTGTTTGTGCCGCCTCACGGCGTTCCGCACGGCACGTCGCACTTCATTCTGTACCACAACGACGAACCGTTTGTGCATTTTTCCTGCAACCGGAACGTCCGTTTTGGTCCGTTACGGATGGAATATCTCACGCCCGACTCCCTCTATTGGCATCTGCTCGACAACGAGACGCTCCGCAGTTACGGCTGCCGTGCGATAAAGGGGAAATTGCTCCGCTATCTGACGCAGCTCGACCTGCCGACGCCGGAATGCCTCGCGTTGGGCAACGATTACGGCTTCTGGCTTTCCTGCATTCTGGAGGACCTGTATGTCGGCATGCCGCGTCGTTCGCCGGAGGCTACGCAGGATTTTGAGGGCTTTGTCAGTTCGCAGACCGAGCCATGCGTCTTCGTCGTGAGCGACTGGGAGAATTGGCCGGAAGAACGCCTCGCGGAATGGATAGCCTGCATGGAGCGACACGCACACGGCGGCAGTCACCGTTGGGTCTTCAGCGGAAAGAGCAGGGAAGTGAAAGCCCTGTTGGCAAAACACGCGTCGCTGTCACGGCTCATTCCGGCGGAACACCGCTGGTACACCGACCCGCTGACCAAGATGGAACGCCTCTACGTCGCCATCGACAACGACTCCAACGGCGACCTCCTCCCCAGCTTCACCCGCTACGAATCCCTCTACACCCAAATCGTCACCCCAACCCGCTAAAATCTATTCCAGTAATTACAACATAAAATAGAAAGGTATCTTGAAGGAGTAACATCTTCTAAGATACCTTTTGTGTTCATTAGAACTTTGTAAATTGTCGCCAGTTGAATCTAAATATTCCAAATTGCCAATTTATAGTAGGTTGTGGTTGTCCGATATTCTTTTTTTGAACAGAAGCTATATGGGTGGCGACTATTCTTGGATTATCTCCGTTCTCTACAGCCCGACGAAGTAATTGTGCAACCTCTCTTTTGTCTGTATATTGCGCTAAACGAAATTTGCTTGCTTCTTTCAATACATAAGAAATGTCAGAGGTGTATCCTACGAATGTATTTTCGGATGAATAATCGATTTCTTTAAGAGTACAGTTCCCTGCAAAAAGAACAACGTTGTAGATAGGCAAGTGTGCAAATTGTTCTGACTGTTCTCGAAGAGCCTTTAGGTGTCCGGCATTTTGCATGATAGGATTATAAAACCGGTACTTTTCTTTACCATAATTCAAAATCTGGGTCCAATATCTTTGTTTTTCATTTCCAAAGAGCCATCCACTATAATCTTTTACCTCGATGGCAAGTAGGCCTTGAGGAGTAGCAACCACAATATCTATTTGCGAAAACTCTCCATTCTTTTTGGGAACATATAAATCATGAAATATAGCTTTGGGGTGAACTCCCATTTTCAGCATTTTGATTACCAATCTCCGTTCTGCTACAGTCCCTCGATTAGGAGAGGACACAGAGCATAGTAATTTCATATTGTGCCTATGGTACAAATATAAAATAACAATACAACTTAATATTAAACAGATAACGATATATTCCATAATGCTATAACAATCTAATGCGTCAACTTATTCGATTACATTTAAATTCTTCATTTTTAGGAAATCTTGGAGGTTATATTTTGTGATACATTTAGATAAGTTCTGTTGTATTATAAAGATTTCTTGCGGATGATAGACCACAAAATCTGCGGCTTATTGTCTGCGTGAGGGAAGATTGCTTTGAAAATGCTTGTGTGGTTAATATTCAGAAGCGGGGGTTATGGTTGTTCATAGAGGAATTTGTCGGTGGCTTTGCCGGTGCGGTCGATGGTGCCGATGAGGCGGATTTCGATGTCGTCGGTCATTCCGAATCCGTCTTCATCCATATAGTATCGTCCGTCAGGGTTGAGCGTCCAGCTTACCTGTGCAAGTCCGTTGTCGTAGGCATGGATGATGGTGGGGTAGTGGGCGTCCAGGGCTTTCGCCGTGGCGACGGCATATTCCGGCAGGTGCTTCAGGGAATCCCAGTCGATGTCGTTTGTTCCGATAGTCTGCAGCACCTCGTGCGCGTTCATAAACTCAAATGCGGTTTTGCTTCTTGCGTCCATGAGAAAGCGCGGCTTCCAGTATCCGTCGATAACCTGATTGACTACAAACATCTCCTCGTCAAGACTGCGGCGTTCGTAGGGGTATTGTTCGTATGTATCGGAACGGAGTTCCTTGTATAAATCGTGCGGAGTGGGTGTCGTTTCCTGTTGCTTGTGTCTAAGTCTAAATTTAAAAGTCTTCATAAGTCGGCTGTTTTGAGGATGTCAAAAGTGTTTTTCTCTTTTATCCGCTAAAGTTAATAAATTATTTCGATAAGGAATAATGTGGAGGCGGGGTGTTGCGAGGTTTAGTGGAAATGGGTATAAAACAAAAAAGAGTAACATTTCTGTTACTCTTTCTGTGGTGCCACCAGGAATCGAACCGGGGACACAAGGATTTTCAGTCCTTTGCTCTACCAACTGAGCTATGGCACCGTTGTTTCTCGTTTGCGTGTGCAAAGTTATAGCAAGTTTTCATTCTGTGCAAGTGCTTTGGAAAATAAATTTCTTAAAAAGTGTAAAAATAGCGTTTTTAGGGGTATTTTGAGGGTGTTTTGGGTGGTTTTTGCCGATTTTTTGAATCAAAATGGCATTTGAAGGGTTGTGTGGCGGTTGCCGGAGGTGGAACGGTCGACTGAAAAAAAGAGGGGTGGCCGCAGGAATTTTGTGTGCGGGTGGCGGATAGCGAGTGTCGTTTGCGGGTTGGAGGAGCGGTTTGTGAGTCGGCGTGCATGCTTTCCGGCTGTCGGAGGGATGGATGGGGAGGGAAACGCGTGGGGTTGCTGACGGATGAGGCATTCGCGGCGATGATGGGTGTGGTTGCGTATTCACTCAAATCGGTCATTAGTACCATATATTTTCAAAAATAAATAGGAATCAAGTGTTTTTGACCGCCTTCTCGGCTTGCTGCCGGTGTCTTTCCGAGGTTTACCCCTTCATAGTCCGCTTGCCTGCGGAAAAAGCAATGGCCATCCACGCTGCATAAAAAGACCTTCCTCCGGTCAAGCCCAAATGACCGGTTGGAAATTGACAGGTGGCGAAAAGCGATTTTCAGAGGGCGGGGAGGGTTGTTTTGGGGTGCTGGTGGGGAGAATGAGGGGTTCTAAAGGCGTGTGGCGCTGACATTTTGCTATTTTATGTTGTGAAACATATCTTTGGCAGAGAAGATTGAATGAATATAAGTAGGATATATTCGAAATATTCCATACATTTGTTTTCATGAAATATAGGCTTCCAAGGGTGGGAAAGCCGAACTATAAACTTGAATTAAAATACTATGTTAGAAAAAACAAATGTAATCACTCTTGAGAATGTGGCAGTTCGCTTCTCTGGCGACTCCGGCGACGGCATGCAGTTGGCCGGTAATATTTTCTCAAATGTGTCAGCGGGTGTAGGTGATGAAATTTCCACTTTCCCTGACTATCCTGCTGAAATCCGTGCTCCGCAAGGTACACTGAGTGGTGTTTCTGGTTTTCAAGTCCATATCGGTAAGGGAGTGCACACTCCGGGCGATATGGTCGACGTGCTCGTAGCGATGAACCCGGCGGCGTTGAAACGCCATGCCTGCTTCCTGAAGAAAGGTGGCGTCGCTATCGTTGACATCGATGCTTTCAAGGAATCGGATTTGAAGAAGGCGCAGTATGAAACGATGGATCCTTACAAGGAAATCGGCCTGGACGCACAGGTGGTAGAAGTGCCTGTGACGACGCTGGTAAAGCATGCGCTCGAAGGAATGGAACTGGACAACAAGTCTGTGCTCCGTTGCCGCAACGTGCTTGCGCTGGGTCTTGTGTGCTGGCTGTTTGACCGTCCGTTGGAAGCTACACTTCACTTGCTTAAGAACAAATTTGCCAAGAAGCCTGCAATTTATGAGGCAAACGCCAAGGCGCTTGCTGCCGGTTACGACTACGGCCATAACATTCATGCTTCTGTCTCTACATACCGCATTGAGCCGAGCGTTGCCCGTCCGGGTATCTATACCGACGTAAACGGTAACATGGCTACTGCATGGGGCTTGATTTACGCTTCTGAGAAATCAGGCCGTCCGCTCTATCTGGGCAGCTATCCTATCACTCCGGCTACCGACATCCTCCACGAGCTTGCAAAGCGCAAGGACTTGGGTGTGAAGGCTTGCCAGATGGAGGACGAGATTGCCGGCATCTGCTCGGCTATCGGTGCTTCCTTCGCAGGCGACCTTGCCGTGACTACGACTTCCGGTCCGGGTCTGGCACTGAAGAGCGAGGGTCTGGGTCTTGCCGTGATGGCAGAACTTCCGTTGGTCATCGTCGACGTACAGCGCGGCGGTCCTTCCACAGGTCTTCCTACGAAGACGGAGCAGACCGACCTTCATCAGGCTCTCTACGGCCGTAACGGCGAATGTCCGCTCGTTGTGCTGGCCGCAGCTTCTCCGACCGACTGCTTCCACATGGCATTTGAGGCAGCCCGCATCGCCATCGAGCACATGACTCCGGTTATCCTGCTCACGGATGCGTTCATCGGTAACGGTTCGTCGGCATTCCGCATCCCGGAAGAAGGCGAATATCCGGAAATCAAGCCGAACTACGTGCCTGAGGACAAATACGGCACATGGCACGCCTACGACCGTATCCCTGAAACGCTGGCACGCTACTGGGCTATCCCTGGAACAAAGGGCTTGACTCACCGTCTCGGCGGTCTGGAAAAAGACTGCAAGACCGGCGCTATCTCAACCGACCCTGCCAACCACGAAAAGATGGTACACCTCCGTTACGAGAAGGTGGAAAGAGTGGCCAACGATATTCCTGAAATCACAACTTACGGTGCTGACGACGCCGACACGCTGATTGTAAGCTGGGGCGGTACGTTCGGACACGTTCACGAAGCGGTCGACGAGATGCTCCATGCCGGAAAGAAAGTGGCTATGGCTCATTTCCGCTACATCAACCCGCTTCCGAAGAACACGGAAGAGGTGCTCGGACGCTATAAGAGAGTGATTGTGGCTGAGCTCAACATGGGACATTTTGCCGACTTCCTGCAGGCTAAGTTCCCGAAGGTTGAGATTCATCGTGTGAACAAGGTACAAGGCCAACCGTTCCTCGTACACGAAATCATTGACGGTGTAACAAAAATTATGGAGGGATAAGCTATGGAAGAAATGAAATATCAAGCATCTGACTATAAGAGCGATCAATACGTGCGCTGGTGTCCGGGTTGCGGCGACCATGCCATTCTGAATGTGCTTCACAAGGCAATGGCTGAGCTGGGTGTACCGCCCGAGAAGACGGCTGTCATCTCCGGTATCGGCTGTAGCTCACGTCTGCCTTACTATATGAACACTTACGGCTTCCACACGATTCACGGTCGTGCGGCTGCCATCGCTACCGGTTTTAAGGTGGCTCGTCCGGACATGACCGTATGGCAGATTTCGGGCGACGGTGACGGTCTGGCAATCGGTGGTAACCACTTTATCCACGCCGTACGCCGTAACGTGAACATGAACATGATTCTGCTCAACAACCGTATCTACGGTTTGACAAAGGGTCAGTACTCTCCGACATCGGAGCGCGGTTTCGTGTCCAAGTCATCGCCTTACGGTACGACTGAGGACCCGTTTATCCCTGCTGAGCTTGTGTTTGGTGCCCGCGGTACGTTCTTCGCACGCAGCATCGACGTTGAGCTGAAGACCTCGCAGGAAGTACTCGTGGCTGCCGCACGCCATAAGGGAGCGGCTGTTGTCGAGATGCTTCAGAACTGCGTCATCTTCAACCACGGTATCTACAGCTTCGTAAGCGACAAGGAAAAACGTCCTGACCACACCATCCATTTGCGTCACGGCGAGAAGATGCTCTTCGGTAAGAACATGGAGAAGGGTATCGTTCAAGACGGATTCGGCCTGAAGGCTGTCGTTATCGGCGAGGACGGTTATACGATGGACGACGTGCTCGTTCACGACGCTCACTGCAAGTCTAACTTCCTGCACCAGCAGCTTGCCATGATGGACGGCTACGAATTGCCGCTTGCCATCGGTGTAATCCGCGAGGTGGAAGCTCCGACTTACGAGACTGAGGTTGACCGCCAGACTCACGACATCGAGGAGAAGAAGCACTTCGGATGCCTCCGCTCGATGATTCTTGCCGGCGAGACCTGGGAAGTGAAATAAGAGTTTGTAATTGGATAATTGGTTAGCGTGCCGCCCTGCTTGCAGGGTGGCACGCTTTGTCTTTCAATGCCGTTGGCTGGGAAATAGAGAAGGGGAATGGTGCCTCTCGCGCCATTCCCCCTCGGTGTTTAAGAAAGTGTTTTTATAGATTGAGTTATGTCGGGTAAAGAGTTGTCAGCGAGCCAACTCGATAAGCATTTTACCGTTCTCGTCGAAGAGACCGACACGTCCGTCGGCCATTGCTCCGAAAGAAGCCACGTTGTCAAACGCCTTGAAGAGCTTGTCCTCAAACTGCATGTTCTGGCACATCTTGCGGGTAGCTGCCAGCGGGCTGAACGTGAGCGCCTGCTTGTCGCCGGTCGTGTAGGAGCCGTTGAAGTTGTTGCAGCCGGCAGAGCCGTGCACGAGGCCTTCCTGCGTGTCAAACCAGATGGTCGGCACTGCCTCCAGACCTTCCGACTTGAAACGGTCGACCGACAGGATGCGCCATTCGCCCTGAAGGTCCTTCGCGCTCATCTTGCCGCCGCGCTTCACGAGAGTGACAGTCGTGTTGCCCTCGGCGTCGGTCAGCTTCAGCGTTTCCTTGCCGTCGAGCTTATATCCAGTAGTCTTGCCTAAAGCGGCAGTAAATTTTGTCTCATTGTCCATGTTGGGGCACATCATCTGCGTCATGCCGAGCGCGCCGAGCGAGATAGAGCCCGGAGCAGCGTTCTTGTCGAGGCCGCCGAAAAAGTTGTTGCAGCCTGCAAATCCGTAGATGCGACTTTCGTTGAGGTCAAAGCCGATAAACGGAGCGTCGCCGTTCACCTTGTTTCCGCTAATTTCCACTACGTCCCATTCTCCCTTGAGGTCAGAGAGAGTAGCTTTCTTGCTTGTTCCGCAGGACGCAAGGGCCAATGCCATGAGTCCTACCGCCATTAGTTTTTTCATAATTCTGTCAATATTAAAATTTCACATTTGACTGTTAAACGTAGCAAGACGGGCGATACTGCATCCGACGGCCGGAAAAGTTATGCGTCAGATTACGCCGAGATGCTCAAGCAGGATTTTCGAGCCGATGCCAATCAGCACGATTCCGCCCACGATTTCCATCCTGAATTTCAGCAGGCGGCGTGCGCAGGAGCCGACAATGCTTCCTGCCAGCGACAGGACGAACGAGGCGAGGCCGATGGCGGCGACGGGCTGCAGCAGCGACTGAAGCGAATTGTAGCCGGTGAAGGCAAACGAGATGCCCACGGCCAGCGCGTCGATGCTCGTCGCTACGGAAAGTGACAGCATGACGGAGAGGCGCGTTGCGTCAAACTGCTTTGACTCGTCGTCCTTCAGTCCTTCGATAATCATCTTCACGCCGAGGAAGCCCAGCATGGCAAATGCGACCCAGTGGTCGAAGTCGATAATCAGGTCGGCAAATCCGTAGGCAGCCGCCCAGCCGATAACCGGCATCAGCGCCTGGAACAGACCGAAGAAGAAGGCCATTTTCAGGAAAAGTTTCCAGCGTATTCCGCAGCCTGAGCATCCGCTCGCCACGGAGACAGAGAAACAGTCCATGGCAAGGCTGACGGAAAGTAGTATAAGTTCAATGATATTCATAATCGGGAAATAGGATTTGAAGTGTCTGCAAAATTATCCAATAATCTCCGTCGGTGCAAGAGAGGGGGTAATTTTGTCATTTTTGCACACATTTCGTAAAAGTGTGTTGCGCAGATTGTTACGTTATGTGCATATTTGAAATTAATTTGTTATAAAACCGTCAAAATATTTGGTAAAATGAAATTTAAATCTAAACTTTGCGACATATCTGCTATATGGCGGATGAAAAGGCCGAATAATTGACAGTCAAAAAAGCGGTAAGAAAGATTGAATATTACACTAATCTACAATTTTGAGTGAGCAATGTTAGAGAGATTCTTAAGCAAGACGGAATTTTCGTCTTATGATGATTTTATGGCCAATTTCAAGGTGAATGTGCCTGACAATTTCAACTTCGGCTACGATGTAGTCGACGAGTGGGCACGCATCAATCCCGACAAGCCTGCGTTGCTGTGGACCAACGAGGAGGGACGCATGATTCAGTTCACCTTTGCCGATATTAAAAGAGAGAGCGACAAGGCGGCTGCCTATTTTCAGTCGTTGGGTATCGGTCGCGGCGATATGGTGATGCTCATTCTGAAGCGCCGCTATCAGTTCTGGTTTTCCATCATTGCGCTTCATAAGCTGGGAGCGGTGACGATTCCCGCCACTCACCTGCTGACGAAGAAGGATATTGTCTACCGTTGTCAGTCGGCCGACATCAAGGCCATCGTTGCCGTGGGCGACGACGTTGTGCTCTCCCATGTCGATGCCGCGCTGCCGGAATGCCCGTCGCTGCAGTTCCGCATTTCCGTAGGTCCGCACGTGCCGGAGGGATGGCTCGATTTCACGGCAGGTTGTGAGGCGGCGGCTCCCTTTGAGCGTCCTGCCTTTGTCAATAACAACGACGATATTTCGCTGATGTACTTTACGTCAGGTACGACGGGCGAGCCTAAAATGGTGGCTCACGACTTTACTTATCCGCTCGGCCACATCATCACCGGCTCCTTCTGGCATAACCTCAAGGAAGACAGCCTCCACCTTACGCTCGCCGATACGGGCTGGGGAAAGGCCGTATGGGGAAAGCTCTACGGACAGTGGATTGCCGGTGCCAATGTGTTTGTCTACGACTTTGAGAAGTTCAAGCCGGTCGACGTGCTGCACATGATTCAGCAGTACCACATCACCTCTTTCTGCGCGCCTCCTACGGTGTTCCGCTTCCTTATCCGTGAGAACCTGGCCGACTTCGACATCTCTTCATTGAAATACTGCACGATTGCCGGAGAGGCTCTCAATCCGAGCGTCTACGACAAGTGGCTCGAACTGACCGGCATACGGTTGATGGAAGGTTTCGGACAGACGGAAACCACGCTGACCATCGCCACTTATCCCTGGCTGGAGCCGAAACCCGGCTCAATGGGATGCCGCGGACCGGTCTACGACATCGACCTGCTCACTCCCGACGGCCGCAGTGCGAAGCCCGGAGAACAGGGTGAGATTGTGATTTACACGGGCGACTCCCGTCCGTTGGGATTGTTTAAGGAATACTACCGCGCTCCGGAGCTGACGGAAGAGGCTTGGCACGACGGTGTCTATCATACGGGCGACGTGGCCCGCTGCGACGAGGACGGCTATTTCTGGTTCATCGGCCGCAAGGACGACGTTATCAAGTCGTCAGGCTACCGCATCGGCCCGTTTGAGGTGGAGAGTGCGCTGATGACGCATCCTGCCGTCGTTGAGTGCGCCATCACGGGTGTGCCCGATGAAATCCGCGGTCAGGTGGTGAAGGCCACGATTGTGCTGTCGCCGGCCTACCGTAACCGTGCCGGAGAGGAATTGATAAAGGATATTCAGGACCATGTGAAACGCACGACAGCCCCCTACAAATATCCACGTATTGTGGAATTTGTAGATGAGCTGCCGAAAACCATCAGTGGAAAAATCCGCAGGGTGGCCATCAGAGCGAATGCGAAATAAAACCATCGCTTTTCCTGTACTGTTTATGTTAATTGGGGAGCGTTGTCCGATGGGTGTCGGGCGGCGCTTCATTTTTTTGTCTTGGTTGTGAATGTTAATGCCTGTTAACCGCATAGGGGTAACGGCGGCTTCCGGTATTCATATAAGTAGCGTTCCGACATAACCGCATACGTATATGACAACTAAGACACTCATTGTTTCGCTGCTGCTTCTGTTTGTTTCCGTTCCCTCCCGTGCCGCCCGATGCGGGGTCAGGGAGGATTCCTGCACCGTGCGAGAGGCCGAGTCTGCCTTTCGTCCGCGTGAGGCTTTCCGGCGCAACTTTTCCTATATGGGTATTCCGCTGGTGGTGTCGGGTGTGCTTGTCATGCCCGACAACGACGATTTCCGTAAGTTGCGCAACCGCTTTATCCCGAAGTTCCACAACGAGTATGACAACTATACGCAATATCTCCCGTTGGCTGCCACTTGGGGAATGAAACTCGCCGGGGTGAAAGGCCGCAGTTCCTGGAAGGAGCTGGCCGTGAGCAACGCGTTCTCGGCGGCACTCATGGCAGGGGCTGTCAATACGCTGAAGTACACCGTCCGGGAAATGCGCCCCGACAATACGACCGCCAATTCCTTTCCCTCCGGGCATACGGCGACAGCCTTCATGTGCGCTACGATTCTCCACAAGGAATACGGCCATCTGAGCCCCTGGTACAGTGTGGGCGGCTATATGCTGGCAGGGCTGACCGGTGTGACCCGTCAGCTCAACAACCGCCATTGGGTCGGCGACGTATTGGTCGGTGCCGGTATCGGCATCATCGCCACCGACCTTGGCTATTTTCTCAGCGACCTGATTTTCAAGCCCGATTATGCGGCCGTCGCATCTCCCGCCGAGTTCCGCAAGGGAGAGAAACCCTCGTTTCTGGCGTTCAATATCGGTACGTCGGTAGCGCTTCCTTATCTGAGGCCCGTAAGACTTTCACCTGTCGGAATGCCCGCCGTGGAGCTGACGATGCGCACGCCTGCCGCCACTCATGTCGCTGTGGAGGGAGCTTGCTTCTTTACGCCCTATGTGGGGCTTGGAGGACGTCTGAGAGCCATGTCGGCGCCGGTGCTTGCCGGATTCTCGGCAGTAGAGAAGCCGGAAAGCGACCTTCCGGTCGGCCTTTTCGAGTTGAGGCATGTCAACTCCGACCGTTTCGGAATACACGATGTCGATATGGGGCTTTATCTTTCTGTCCCTGTCAGCCGTCGGTTACGAGTCGGCACAAAGCTGCTCACCGGCAAGCGGCTGATGTCGGGGCTGGAGCTGAATGCCGTGTGTTGGGTAAATCCGGCGGTGTTCGACCGCGGTAAGGTGTCGGAAGCCGACTATGAGCGGCATTATAAGCCGTGGATTGACGGCTATATGCAGGAGCAGGGCATTTCTTCCGTTGCCGCCTTGGTGGAGAAGGATCTCCCGCGGATGGAGCTGGTGCGCATCGGGCGTGCCGACGGTTTCCAGCTTGGCACAGGCTTGTCGGTGTCCTACCGTTGCCGGGAGAATGCCGTGTTGCGCCTCTATGCCGATTATGATATGTCTGCCCTGCAGCTGCGCTATGCCATGACGGAGCCGGGGCGTTCCGGGCGAGAGGCCTATTCCGAAATCCATCGTACGGCGATGCACGATTTTTCGGCAGGCGCGGCTTTTGCCTTTATCTTCTGAGATGAGTACGGATACAAAAAAAACGGCCTCCCGTCGAGGGAAGCCGTTTCGGTTATGCTGTCTGTAAATATTCTATTACTGACGGCCAGAAGTTGCCACAGAGCGGTCAATCTTCTTCACCAAGCCTTGGAGCACGCTGCCCGGGCCGAGTTCTGTGAAGTCGTTTGCACCGTCCTCAATCATCTTCTGAGTAAGCTGAGTCCAGCGTACAGGAGCTGTGAGCTGTGCAATCAGGTTCTTCTTGATTTCTTCCGGATTAGTGTGAGGAAGAGCGTCAACGTTCTGATAAACCGGGCAAATCGGAGTTGAGAACTCAGCAGCGTTGATGGCAGCTGCGAGCTCGTCGTGAGCCGGTTGCATCAGCGGAGAGTGGAATGCACCACCCACCTTCAGTTTCATTGCGCGGCGTGCACCTGCAGCAAGAGCCTTCTCGCAGGCAGCGTCGATGCCTTCTTCCACACCTGAGATTACTACCTGTCCCGGGCAGTTGTAGTTGGCCGGAGCAACGATAGCGTCGATGGAAGCACAGATTTCTTCTACTTGTTCGTTAGTAAGGCCGAGGATGGCAGCCATTGTTGAAGGCTGAGCCTCGCAAGCCTTTTGCATAGCCATTGCACGGATGGCAACCAGACGGAGACCGTCTTCGAATTTCATCGCGCCGGCAGCTGTCAATGCAGAGAACTCACCCAGTGAGTGGCCTGCTACCATGTCAGGCTTGAATTCTTCGCCGAGAGTCTTGGCGAGGATTACGCTGTGAAGGAAGATGGCCGGTTGAGTTACTTTTGTTTGGCGGAGGTCCTCTTCAGTTCCGTTGAACATCAGGTCTGTGATGCGGAAACCGAGAATCTCGTTAGCCTTTTCAAACATTTCTTTTGCAGTTGCATTGTTCTCGTACAAGTCTTTACCCATACCTACGAACTGCGCCCCTTGTCCGGGGAAAACGAATGCTTTCATTTCTTATCTGTTTTATAATGAATACTCTAATTGAATTCGGGGCAAATTTACGATTTTTTTCCGTAATTAAACTAATATTTAACCTAAATTCGGCTTTTTGATTGGTTATTCGGTTGAAACATAGCGGTTTGTCTGTTGCGTGAGAACGCGTTTGAAGGCCGTTTCAGGGCGGAAATATTGGTTCCGCTGTTGCGCTTGAGCTCGTCGTCGATAAAGAGTCCGATGCAGCGGGTCATCAGGATGTCGTCGTGGTAGCGCTCCTTGGCGGCAAACGAGCCGTTGGGGAGGCGCTCGTAGGTGCGGTGTTCGTTGACGGCCTCGTTGTCGTGTTCGATGTAGCCGCCGTCGCGCACGGTGGCGATGTGGCGGTTGACGATGAGCGGTTTCGTCGAGCGGTTGGTGTGAAACCCGATGCGCAGGCTCGCCGTTCCGGTGGCGCGGTCAATGCTGCGGCGGTAGTAGAGGTTGGGATAGGAGTCGGCGATTTCGTCGAGCACGAAGCCTGAATTGTCGCCTTCGGTCTGTTCCGTCTCGATGGTGTTGCTTTCGATGACGAGCAGTCCGCGGTTGTAGAAGGCGGCTATCTGGGCGGCTTTCCAGGCGAGCAGGTCGTGGTCGGTATGTCCGCGCCATTGGGCGGCGACTTCGGGTTTCCCACGGTCGGAATAGCGGTCGATGACGGCGATGACGCTGAAATCGCTCGCGTCGCTCCGTCCGCCGATGTCGACCACCGTCAGGTAGCGGCTTTCCCTTTGGTCCGACCTTTCGGGATGCCGCCACACGCTCAGACGGCCGCCCGGTTGCGGAGTGAGCCGGAGTTGGCGCAGGGCGTCGCGTCCTTTCGGGGAAAGACCGTGGATGTCGCCGGTAAACGGAGGTGCCAGGCAGTCGGTGCGCAGCCGCTCTACGGCCGCCTCGTCGAAAACACAGCGGTCAGTGGCCGCGAAAGCCTCCTGTGCCGTTGTCGGGTATTCCGCCTGCATGGCGCGGTGGGAGATGTACTCCTTGCGCTTGCAGTGGTACCAGTGGATTTGTTCCAGCGTCAGCCCCTGTTCCCAGAGTCCGCGTTCGTAGTCGTCCATTTCGCGGAAGAACGCGTCGGCGTCAGGCACGTCGAGCGCATAGATGTCATTGTCGTGCCAGGCGGTGAAAATCGGGCATTTGTCGCTCAGTCCGCTTTCCGCCCGCAGCCATTCGTCGTGGAAATAATTGCCCACGCCGTTGGCCGTACTCTCGATGACGAGCAGCGTTTCCGGCTGCAGGGCAATCGAGCCGGAGATGGAGCGGATGATGTCGTTGGGGTCATGTCCCGGAGAGGTGCGCCAGAAAGCGGCTTCCGAGAGATGGGCCATGGCGAGGTCCTTGCCGCGGGCGGCCTCCGGTGTCTCGGCGGAAGTGATGGTGACGGTGTTTTCCCTGTTGCCGATGAGGCTGGTTGAGCGGCTGCCCTCAAAGCTGCGCATCTTCCATTCCTTCACGCCGTCGGGCAGGTATTCTCCGGGGTAGTTGGCCAGGAGTTTGGTCATCATGCCTCGGATGGTCATGGCGGCATCCTTCACATGCGCGCAGATGAGGCTGTGCCAGTTGTTGCGGTGGAGAAGCTGAATCCAGGCCATGTAGACCTGTATAAGCGTTGAGCCGCCGCATTGGCGGGCTTTCAGCAGGATGGCGCGAATGGGGCGGCCTGCCGTCCTCATGCCTTCGAGGGCGGTGAGGATGGTGCGTTGCGGACGGTTGAGACGCATCCTGACGTTGCGGTGGCTGCTCTTGTCCTTGATGGTCACGCAGGTGGCGCACCAGAACTCAAAGTCATACTCCATGCGCAGCCGGTCGAAGTCGCGGCGCGTCAGCGTCCGGTGGTAGCGCGGGTCGGCGGTCATGGCCGAGGGCACCGATACGCGGCTGCGGTTGCCGGGCAGCCACACGTCCGTGCGTGTGCCGCAGCAGCCTTCGCCCGTCAGCGGGTCGTAGGGGAGTGTGCGGAGCTTCTTCCTGCGGTTGTTTTCCTGTTGTAGATTGAAGGTCATTTTGCTTTTTTAGGGCAAAATTACCCCGGCAGGAAAGCGGCAGTCCGCAAATAGGAATAATTGGGGCGGCTTATTGCTCGATGGGCAGCTCGATGCGGAACGTAGTTCCTACGCCGATTTCCGACTGCTTCACGAAGATGCGGCCGTCGTGGTATTCCTCGATGATGCGCTTGGCGAGCGTCAGTCCGAGGCCCCATCCGCGCTTCTTGGTGGTGTAGCCGGGAGAGAACACGTTCTTGAAGTTCTTGCGGGCGATGCCTTTTCCCGTATCGGTCACTTCGATATAGGCCGTACGGCGGTCAAAGCCGACGCTTACGGTCAGTTTGCCTTTGCCTTGCATGGCATCGACGGCGTTCTTGCAGAGGTTTTCCATCACCCATTCAAACAGTGGACGGCTGAGGCGGACCATTTTGTCGTCGTCGGGCAGGTCGATGGAGAGAACTACGCTGGTGGAGATGCGGGCACGCATGTATTCAAGGCTGTTTTGCACGGAATCGCATATCCATGAAGGTTCCATTTCCGGCTTCGAGCCGATTTTCGAGAAGCGGTCGGCAATCATCGAGAGGCGGTTGACGTCCTTGTCCATGTCGGCGATGATTTCCTTGTCAACGCCAGTCGCCTCCAGCATCTGCACCCATGCCATGAGCGACGAGATGGGTGTGCCGAGCTGGTGGGCGGTTTCCTTTGAGAGTCCGACCCACACCTTGTTCTGTTCGGCCTTTTTGGTGCTCATGACCGCGAAATAGACAATCAGCACGAAGAGAATCATCACACCGAGCTGGATGCGCGGGAAGAACGACATGCTCGTCAGCAGCGTGGAGTCCTCGTAGTAGAGGTGCTGTGTCGTGTGCTGGTCGATTTGTATGGGAATGTGGTTGGTCGTGTTCTTGAGCTGCACCAGCTTGTCGGCGAGGTATTGCCGGTTGGCGGGCGACAGGACGGTGGGCATCAGCGAGTCAATCGGTTCGGGCAGCGTGAAGTTGCGGTGCATGAGGATGTTGTCGTTCTCATCGACAAGAAGCACCGGAATGTTGTCGTTGTGCTGGATGATGTCGAGCAGGAAGTCGATGTCGACCGACTGCATCGGGTAGCCTTCGGAGTTGAGGTCAGGGGTGGTGGCGAGAGCCTTTGTCGCATTGGCCCAGATTTCCATGCGCTCGCGTTCCTGCTTGGCGAGGTTTTTCACGAGGTTGTTGGAAATGTAGAGGAAGAACCCGACAAGCAGGATGGAGATTGTCAGGAAGGCCCATTTCCAGTAGCGGCGTTTATCGTAGATGTTTGCCATGACGGTGATGTTTATCGGGTGGATGCTTTATTTCCGGAAGTCGGCGGCGATGCGGCGCACTACGCTGTCCTCATCGTTGCTGCTGATGATTTCGTCGGCTACGGCTTTCACGCAGTCGGCGGCGTTGGCGGGGGCGATGAAGCAGTCGGCGACGCTCTTCATTGACAGGTCGTTGGCACTGTCGCCAAACACGACGATGCGTTCCGCTCCGCATTCCTCAGCCAGCCGTCGGAGGGCTGAAGCCTTGTCGGTACCTTCGGCCATGGCCTCAATCATTCCGTAGGACGGGTTGAATATGTCGGGGTAGAACGACAGCGAGCAACGGGTCGACGCGGAGATTTCCCGGTGGAGAAGCTCCATCGTCTCATACGGCCCGGCAGAGAACATCAGCATGGTCGAGTTCTGTCGTTCCGCGGGAATCTCGTCGGTGAAGCGGAAGTGCTTGTAGGGCGAATGCTGGCGTTGCTCGATGAACCGGCGGTCAAACTCGCCGACGTGGGGCGAGTGGAAGCAGTCGATGGCGTGGCCGTTGTAGGTATAGAGAAACGGCTCGATGCCGTATTGGGCACAGAGGCGTTGGAGTGTCGTCGTTTCCTCGGCGGGGATGTAGTGACGCTCGACAAGCCCGTCTTTCCACATGGCGGCTCCGGTCATGACGATGAGCGGCAGCGTCGGCTCGATGCCCTCCATCAGTTTGACTACGGTGGCGGGAGTGCGCGCCGTGGCGATGGAGAAAAGAAGTCCGTCGGCAATCATCGCGCGCAGCTGCGTGCGGGAATAGTCGGAGACGACAGACTGGCTGTTGAGCAGCGTGCCGTCAAGGTCGGATATGTAGAGAGTCTTGGTCATAGGGTTCAGTGTTTATTCTTTTTTGACGAGAAGTGCGCTCAGCTCATAGAGCAGGTAGAGGGGCAGGAACACCACGAGCAGCGTGAACGGGTCGCCGGTCGGGGTGATGAATGCCGCCAGGATGAGCAGCACGACGATGGCGTGGCGGCGGTAGCGGTTGAAGAAGGGGCGGTGGAGCAGTCCGACGGCCGATAACGCCCATGCCAGCAGCGGAAGCTCGAAGGCGAGCCCCATCATCAGGTTGAGCATCAGGAAGGTGTCGATGTAGGAATCGAGCGAGAGCATGTTGCTGATGGAGCCGCTCAGCTCATAGGTGTAGAGAAACCGCAGCGTGACGGGAAACACGGCGAAATAACCGACTGCCACTCCGAGAAAGAACATCAGGCTGCCGAAGGCGAAGGCCGTGCGTGCGCCGCGCAACTCGTTGTCGTAGAGCGCCGGACGGATGAATCCCCAGAGCTGGTAGATGAGCACCGGCATGGCAAAGACGATGGCGAGCCAGAACGAGAGGCTCATGTGGGTGAAGAACTGCGAGGCGAGCCTGACGTTGATGAGTTTCACCTCAAATCCTTCGCCGCCGGCAGGAGCGACGACTGTCCCGTCGAGAAGCCGGTAGGTGGGGAATCCGGCGTGGCACGGAGCAAGGATTACGTTGTCAAACAGCCACGGCATAAAGTAAAAAAAGCCCGCCATAAACACGACGAGCACAATGGCCATCCGTATCAAGACCGTTCGCAGGTCGTCGAGATGGCCCCAAAAAGATTTGTCAGCCGGTGTCGTTGGGCGTGACATCAGTTCTCCGGCTTTTTGTCTTTCTTGTCCTTTTTATCCTCTTCCAACGGCTTTTCGATTTCATCCTTCACGTCGTTGAGGCCTTCCTTGAAGCTGCGCACGCCTTTGCCCATGCCGCGCATCAGTTCAGGAATTTTCTTGCCACCGAAGAGCAGCAGGATGATAACTACGATGATAATCAGCTCAGCAGTGCCGAGGTTGCCGAAAAGCAGAAGCATATCGTTCATTTCTCAGTTCGTTTTTAAGGTTTTTGGACTATGTTTTCATGTGCGGGAGGCAGGCTCGCGGCCTACTTCTCGCGCATGAAGATGCTGATGGGAGTTCCTGAGAAGTCCCATTCCTCGCGTATCTTGTTCTCCAGATAGCGGCGGTAAGGTTCCTTCACCCATTGCGGCAGGTTGCAGAAGAACACGAAAGTCGGTATTTTCTGCTCCTTGAGCATGGTGACGTATTTGATTTTCACATACTTACCCTTGTTGGCAGGGGGCGGATAAGCGGAAATAACCTCCTGCATGTAGTTGTTGAGCTGTGAGGTCGGCACGATGCGGTTGCGGTTGTTGTAGACCTCTACGGCAGTCTCCAGCACCTTGTAGATGCGCTGTTTTGTCAGCGCGGAGGCGAAGATGATGGGAAAGTCGGTGAACGGAGCGAAGCGGTCGCGGATGGCCTTTTCGAAGTGCTTGATGGCATTCTGGCTCTTGTCCTCGACAAGGTCCCACTTGTTGACGCATACCACCAGTCCCTTCTTGTTCTTCTGGATGAGGGAGAAGATGTTGGTATCCTGCGACTCGATGCCGCGGGTAGCGTCAATCATGAGGATGCAGACGTCGCTGTTCTCGATGGCACGGATGGAGCGGATGACGGAGTAGTACTCGATGTCTTCGTTCACCTTCGTTTTCTTGCGGATACCGGCTGTGTCGACCAGGTAGAAGTCGAAGCCGTATTTGCTGTAGCGCGTGTAGATGCTGTCGCGGGTCGTGCCGGCGATGTTGGTCACGATGTTGCGTTCCTCGCCGATGAAGGCGTTGATGATGGACGATTTTCCGGCGTTCGGACGTCCCACGATGGCAAAGCGCGGAAGCTGTTCGAGCGTCTCGTCTTCGTTGTCCTTTTCAGGGAAGCGTGCCATGATTTCGTCGAGCAGGTCGCCCGTACCCGAACCGTTGGCTGCTGAAATGCAGAAGGGGTCGCCCAGTCCGAACGAGTAGAACTCAGCGGCATTGTAGCGCCATTCGTTGGAGTCTGACTTGTTGGCTACCAGGATGATGGGTTTGCGTGAGCGGCGCAGGATGCCGGCCACTTGGTCGTCAAGGTCGGTAACGCCGTTCATCACGTCGACCACGAAAAGGATGACGTCGGCTTCCTCGATGGCAATCGCAACCTGCTTGTTGATTTCGCCTTCGAAGATGTCTTCAGAGTTTACCACCCATCCGCCGGTATCGACGATAGAGAATTCCTGTCCGCACCAGTCAACCTTGCCGTACTGACGGTCGCGGGTCGTACCCGACGTGTCGTCGACGATGGCTGTGCGGGTCTGTGTCAGTCTGTTGAAAAGAGTGGACTTTCCTACGTTCGGGCGTCCTACAATCGCTACTAATCTACCCATTCTGTATCTTTTTTTAATTATTTTATTCCATATATCCGAAAGAGCGCAGCTTGTTCTCGCGGTTGCGCCAGTCGGGCTCTACTTTTACAAAAATCTCGAGGAACACTTTCTTCTCGAAGAAGGTTTCGATGTCGCGGCGCGCTTCCATGCCTACGCGTTTCAGCTTGGAGCCTCCGCGGCCGATGATGATGCCTTTCTGGCTGTCGCGTTCCACGTAGATGACGGTCATAATGTGGATGGAATCCGGCTTCTCGTCGTATTTCTCAACGATTACTTCCGTCGCATAGGGCACTTCCTTGTCGTAGGCCAGAAGTATTTTCTCCCGGATGATTTCCGTGACGAAGAAGCGTGCCGGCTTGTCGGTCAGCGCGTCTTTTCCGAAATAGGGAGGCGAGTCGGGCAGCAGCTCCACGATGCGGGCTTTCAGCCCTGACACGTTGAAGTTCTCCTTGGCCGACATCGGGAATACCTCGGCGTTGGGCAGCAGTTCCTTCCAGCGGTCGATGATGGCCAGCAGGTCGCTGTTGCCTTTGAGCAGGTCGATTTTGTTGATGACCAGCAGCACGGGCACCTTCTCTTTCGCCACCTTTGCGATGAAGTCGGCGTTTTTCTGCGCGTCCTCCACCACGTCGGTCACGTAAAGCAGTACGTCGGCGTCGGTCAGCGCGCTCTCGGAGAAGTTGAGCATGCTTTCCTGCAGCTTGTATTTGGGCTTCAGCACGCCCGGCGTGTCGCTGAATACGATTTGATAGTCATCGGTGTTGACGATGCCGAGGATGCGGTGGCGGGTGGTCTGCGCCTTCGATGTGATGATGGAGATGCGCTCGCCTACCAGCTGATTCATCAGTGTTGACTTCCCGACGTTGGGGTTGCCTACGATATTTACAAACCCTGCTTTGTGCATTGAGCTGTTGTATTTTTACAAAATATGCGGAATACGGTACGGGAATTATCCTGTGCCGTGTTCCGCACGGTTGTTATTTTTTTGATTCGATTCTTATCGTCGGATTAATATCCCCAGACAAGATACATAGCGCCCCATGTGAAACCGGCACCGAAAGCCGTAAGCACGATGCGGTCGCCCTTCTTCAGCTTGCCTTCGTTCTCTGAAAGGCACAAGGGGATGGATGCCGCACTCGTGTTGCCACGGTACTGGATATTGACGAGCACTTTTTCTTCCGGAATGCCGATGCGTCCGCCAACGGCTTCGATGATGCGCAAGTTGGCCTGATGCGGTACGAACCAGTCAACGTCGTTCACGTCGAGGTGGTTGCGCTTCATCACGTCGAGTGAGGATGTCAGCATGTCAGTTACGGCGTGCTTGTAGACTGCGCGGCCTTCCTGGTAAACGAAGTGCTGGTGAGCGTCGACAGTCTCGTGCGATGCCGGGTAAGCCGAACCGCCGGCCTTCATCACCAAGTGAGGCAGACCCTCTCCGTCAACGTGGAACACTCCGTCCATAACGCCGATGCCTTCTTCCTCAGTCGGCTCGACCATTACGGCTGCGGCTGCGTCGCCAAACAACGGGCAGGTGGTACGGTCTTCATAGTTGGTCATGCTTGACATCATTTCTGCTGCCACCACGATTACCTTCTTGTACATGCCACCGCGGATGTAGGCCGTAGCTGCCTGAAGGGCAACGATGAAGCCTGCGCATGCTGCCTGGATGTCGTATGCGTAGCAGTTGCTCATTCCGCACTTGTGTGTAATGATGGAGGCTGTCGATGGGAATCGGTAGTCAGGGTTGGATGTGGCGCAAATCACCAAATCTACTTCGTCTTTGCCGATGCCTGTCTTTTCAAGCAGGCGGTTAACGGCAATCGCACCCATGTGAGACGAACCGAGTCCTTCTCCTTTCAGGATGCGGCGTTCCTTGATTCCTACACGTGTCGTAATCCATTCGTCGTTGGTGTCGACCATCTGCGACAACTCGTCGTTGGTCAGCACGTAGTCAGGAACGTATGAGGCTATGCCCGTAATATTTGCTCTTAACATTGCTTCTCTATTCTGTTAAACAAATATGTCCTAAACGGTTAAATTTAGGACAATTTTTTTTCACAGCTCCTCTGCCTGTGTCGTGTATGAACGTTGGATTACAGAGCAGCCTCTTTTTCAATAGCTACTTTTCCTCTGTAATAGCCGCATTCGCCACATACTGTGTGGTAAAGATGCCATGCACCGCAGTTCGGGCAAAGTGCCAATGTAGGAGCTACAGCCTTATCGTGAGTTCTTCTCTTAGCTGTTCTTGTCTTTGATTGTTTTCGTTTTGGATGTGCCATTTTTTTCTACTCTTATATATTACTTATTATTATCTAATAAATTCCTCAATGCTTCCCATCGGGGATCGTTTGTTCCTTCCTCCATGTCGGCGGCGCCGCTGTGGGCTTTGAGCTGTGCCAGCATCTCTGCGTTGCATTCGCCGTCTTCATGCACGTGCTTCAACGGGATGGTCAAGGCAATGGTGTCGTAAATCATTCCCGACAGGTCGAGGCTTCGCTCGCCTTCCGGAATGATGAGCGTGTCATCGCTGTCGTCGTTGTATTCCTCGCCGTACTTGACGGTGATGGCATACTCCGTGTCGACTGCTTGGCGCAAATCGTCAAGGCATCGGTCGCAACCGATGACAATCTCGCCTGTCATTTCAAACGACAGGTCGAACATATCGCCCTCGTGCTTGACTGTCAGTTCTACATCTACATGGCCGGCGCGGATTTCGCTGCTTTCCATTGCTGAAAAGAAGTCATCTCCGACGGTGTACGTAAATTGCTGAGTGCCAGTGGGCATTCCGCACAAATCCAGTGCGTAGGATGTTGATTGTCCCATTTTCGTCCCGTTTATCGGCGCAAAGATATAAATAATTTATTGAATAATCAATCAATCAAGGGCTTTTTATGTTTTAGAATAGTTTTTTTGATGTCTCTTTTAGATTTTATAATAGTTATTTATTCTTTATTAACTTTCTTTCTGCCGCTTTTGCTTGCTCTTTGGGGGCTTGTTTGGTCGTTTAAGGTGATTTTTGTACTTTTGTAGGCTTATTTTTTAAGGTTTTCTATGGATACGAACTGCATTTTGCATACGCTTGCCAACGGCTTGCGCATCGTTTATGCCCGCAGGGAGGGCAATGTGGCTTTCTGTGGCCTGGCTGTCAATGCCGGAAGCCGCGATGAGGCGGAGCTGCACGGCTTGGCACATTTCGTGGAACATACGATTTTCAAAGGTACGCGCCGGCGCAAGGCCTGGCACATCCTGAACCGTATGGAGCTGGTCGGAGGCGAGCTGAACGCCTACACGACAAAGGAGGAGACGCTGGTCTATTCGGTGTTTCCCTCGGGCAATATGCAGCGTGCCATGGAACTGCTGTCCGATTTGGTGGAAAACTCGATGTTCCCGGAGCATGAGTTGGAAAAGGAACGGGAGGTGGTGCTGGAGGAGATTCATTCCTACCGCGATTCTCCCTCGGAGGCGGTCTACGACGATTTCGAGGATTTGATTTTTGCGGGAAATCCGCTGGGTCACAACATTCTCGGATGTGAGGCGACGTTGGAGCGTATCGGTACGGAGGAATGTCGGGCTTATCTGAAGAATCAGTATGTGCCGGAAAATATGGTGCTGTTCGGTGTGGGCAGTGTGACACCGGAGCGTTTCATGCGCATGGCCGACCGCTATTTCTCGCAGATGCACCACTCGCTGCTGCGCCAGCCGCGGGTGCCTGTCGTGCCGCAACCCTGTTTTGACGAGCTGCGACGCATCGACTCGCATCAGGCTCACTGTGTGGTGGGCTGTCCGACCTTCGGCATGCACGACGACCGGAAGTATGCGTTGCTCTTGCTGAACAACATTCTCGGTGGTCCGGGGATGAACTCCCTGCTGAACGTGGCCATCCGTGAGCGGAGGGGCTACGCCTATACGGTGGAGTCGTCGGCTACGCTTTTCTCCGACTGCGGTCTGTTTACGATTTATTTCGGCAGCGACGAGAGTCACGCGTCCAAGTGCCGGAAACTGATAGCCGCCGAACTCGACCGGCTGGCCACGAAAGGACTTTCGCCGCGGGCGCTGGAGGCGGCCAAGAAGCAGTATGCCGGGCAATTGCTCGTAAGCAGCGAGAGCGTGGAGAGCTACGCGCTTTCGATGGGCAAGAGCGTGCTCAACTTCGGCCATGTCAATACGGTCAATGAGATTACGGAACGCATAAAAGCCGTTACCGCCGACGAGCTGCGCACGGTGGCGGAGCTTATCAGCGGCAACTGCTCGACGTTGACTTTCCTTTAAAAGAAGATTTTCCAATGATACGAGATGCTCATATTTCCGACCTGGATGCCATCATGCCGCTTTTCGACAGGGCACGGGCTTACATGCGGGCAAGCGGCAATCCCTCGCAGTGGGATGAGAGCTATCCCTCGCGTGAGGTGATAACGGCCGACATCGAGGCCGGTCATTGCCGGGTGCTGGTCGATGGCGACGGCGGGATTGTCGGAGTGTTTGCTTTTATTCTGGGGATTGACCCCACCTATCTGCAGATTAACGGTGGAGCCTGGCTCAACGATGAGCCTTACGGCGTGGTGCATCGCCTTGCCTCGTCGGGCAAGCGCGGCGGAGTGGCGCGCGAGTGTCTCCGCTGGTGCTATGAGCGCTGCCGTAACCTGCGGGTCGATACCCATGCCGACAACCGTACGCTTCAGCACATTCTGGAGACGGAAGGCTTCGTGCGATGCGGCATTATCTATGTGCGCAACCATTCTCCGCGCATCGCTTACCATAAAGTTATTCTATGACCACGACGGCACGATGCCGCCGCTGATGCCTGAAGTGGCCAGCCGCAGGGCCGAGAGGTCGCGGCGCATTGTCTGTTCGAAATGCGAGCCGTAGCGTGAGTGACGGTAGCAGTCGGCCAGCACGGCATCACAGAGGTAACGCTCCGTCAGCAGGCGGATGCGCGTTGCCGGTGCGGCTTTTTCCGGCAGACGGAGCGGAAGCCGCAGTTCGGCATCCGAGGGGTCGAATGCCTCCTCGTCGATGGCCGGAGCAATCTCGGCGGCGAGCCGCAGCAGGGCATTGTGGAGTTCGGCTTCCAGGAGCTGTCGGTTGTCGTCGCAGAGATAGTCGGGCTGCTGCACCGACGTGTCGGTGAGCAGCAGGCAGGCGCTTTCGGCATAGATGGTTTTCAGCAGGTTCTCTTTGTCGGTAGTGATGGTTACGTTGCGTGTCTTGTTCATGATTTCAGTTTAAGGATTAATAAAATGAGTAGAGGAAGAGCAATGAGTGCGGCCGTATATGGAAAGCCGTGTCGTTCGCTCTGCCGGGAGCTTTCCTTGTGTTCCTGTTCCGTCGCCGTTCGGGCGGTGGATTGCTGTCGGCTTTCGGTGCGGACGGCCGACTGCTGCCGGGTGGCGGTGCGGCTGTCGCGACGGAGAAGGCTCACACGGCGCAGGTGCTGCCGCCCCGCTGTGTCGGGACGGGAAAGGAGCAGGTCGAGCCGGGTGTAGCCGGTTTCGCTGTCGCTGACCGTCCTCTGGTCGTACCGGAGCGAGGTGCTGTCGTGGTGGGTCATTGCTGTCGTTTCCGTGCGGAATCCCTCGGTCGACGCGGTTTTGCGGTGCGTGCCGCATCCGGCAAGGCTAATTAGCAGAATGGCTGCGGCGGTTGCGGTTCTCATGGTAAAGGATTTTGGATGCCTGGTTGTACGAAAGATAATAGCGAGAGGCGGTCTGTTCGGCCAGAACGATGGCCACAGCCTTGTAGATGGGGCATTTCCGCCGGTTGACGATGCGCTCCACATGCTCGCGGATTTCGTTCCACATCGCCTGCTTGCGCGGTCGTCGCATCGGGCAGGGTTTGCCGTCGCGTATCATCGTGTTCATCATTCTGACGGCGTATTCATACGACACGTCGAAGCGCGGTCGGCTCTTGGCCAGCATCCCGTTGATAAGTTTCTCGCGGGTCTCGTAGGTGGAGTTTTCGAAAGCCTCCCGCAGTTCACGTCGGTAATCGCGCATCAATTCCCTGTTTCTCATGGTTTTGTTTTCGTGCATAATACTTGTTTTTAGTTTGTCTGATGGTCGACACCCTCAGCGGTGTCGGATTGTTCCCTTTTTTCGATGACAAATATAAAACACGAAATTGGTAAATTACAAATTAATCTTGTTAAAATACCAAAACAATCTTTTCTCCCTTACAAAAAAACGAGGAGACAGCCGCATGGGCCGTCCCCTCGTGATGATGCTTTGGAATTATTGTTTTTTAGATGATTTCGCCGGTTCTTTTGATTTTCAGCACGCTGTTTACGTCGTCAAACTCAACGAGGTAGTATTCACCCGCCGGACTTTCGATGAGCGTGATGTCGTCGATTTCATATTTTGCCATGGCCGATTGGCTGATGGCTGTCTTTACGGCTTCCTCAAGGCTGGCGTATTTAACGTCGGTCTCGGTGCGTACCCACTCGTTGCTGCCTGTGAAATACACGTCCTTTTCTACGCCGTTGTGCAGGATTTCCACTTCCAGATAACCGTGGTCATAATCCACGTCCTTTACCGTTGCGCCGGGATAGCGCTTCTCGATGTCGGCTTTCACCGCATCCGGCAGGCGGTTGTTGTGGCTGAGATTGTCGTCGCCGTCTGTCACTTCCTTGATGGTTGCGCCGTCCGGGCTAACTTCTACTGTCACGTCTCCGTTGCGGCTTTCAAGGTCGATGCGGTAGAACTCTTCCAGTGTGTTGAGCTTCACGTGCTCGATGTCGTCGAAACGGTAGCCGTCGTATTTAGCCTTCACTGCGTCGACAACGGCCTGCGGAAGTTGCGTGTAGCCGATTTCCGTTTCCGTGCGTATCCATTGCAGATTGCTGTCGAAATAGATGTCTCTGACAACACGGTTGTCAATCACCGTCACCTCCAGGAACTTATCCTCCTGGTCTTTATCCACGATGATGGCTCCCGGGTAGAGCGATTCGACTGCCTTTGCGATTTTTTCCATGTCAATCAGGAAAATCATGTCTTCATAGTCGTAGTCCTTGTCCTGCTCGACTACTTCCTTGAAGAGTACGCCATCGGCCGTGAAGTAAAGGTCAACTTCCGTCTCGATGTTGTCAATGCGGCCCTCGACATCAATCACGTAGATGATATCGGTGGCGTTACGGTAGATGATGTCGATTTCGTCATCTACTTTCCAGTCAGCATACTTGCTGTTTCTGAGTCCTTCCTGCACTGCCGGCGGAAGCTGGCTGATGTGCCCTTCAATTTCTGTCATGCGCCATTCCCCTTCCGAGGTGAACCATGCAGCGTTTGCCGGAATTTTCTGGATGCCGTTGCGGGTGTCGGCCGATTCGAAGTTAGCTATCCAATAGACAGATTTCGCTGTCCACACAACGCCTTTTGCGTCGGCGTATTTCTTATTGAACGCTTCAACCACCGCTTTTGGAACTTTGTCGGCTGGAACTACGATTTCTTCTCCGGTGTTTTCCGGCTTAGGTTCGTCACTGCAGGAAGCCATCGTAAAGGAGGTTGCTGTAATAGCCCCTACCATCACAGCCTTAATAAAAGAAAGTTTCATAGTAGATAGTTTTGTTTAGTTGGTTTGATTGTTTTTCCCAAAAAGTTGTCTTTTGTGTTTTTATTTATAAGACAATTAATCCCAATATAAAGTTTTCCTTTTCTGTGTTAATAAATGTGTAATCCGACAAAAAGGAGAATCTGAACGCCAAATTGGAAAATTAGCAATCGTTTATCAAACCTTTGGGAGATAAAATCCAACTAATGGCTCAATTATTTTGAAAAGTAGTCGTTGCTCTGTGCCCAGTTGGCCCGGTCGAGGTTGCGGTAGCCGATGGCTTCGCGGATGTGACGGGCGCAGATGTTGGCCGAGCCGTCGAGGTCGGCGATGGTGCGGGCTACGCGCAGTATGCGGTCGTAGGCGCGGGCAGAGATGCTGAGACGCTGCATGACGGTTTTCATCAGTTCGAGGCCTTCCTCGTCGGGCTGTGCCCACAGGTGCAGCATGCGCGATGTCATTTGGGCATTACAGTGGATACCCGGCTCGTCCTTGAAGCGTTCCGACTGGATTTCGCGGGCTTTGATGACGCGCTGGCGGATGACGGCGCTGCTTTCCTCCGGACGGGTGGAGGAGATGGCGTCGAAGTCGACGGGTGTCACCTCTATCTGCAGGTCGATGCGGTCGAGCAGCGGACCGGAGATGCGGTTGAGGTAGCGTTGCACGGCTCCCGGACTGCAGATGCAGCGGTGGGTGGGATGCCCGTGATAGCCGCACGGACAGGGGTTCATCGACGCTACGAGCATGAATCCTGCGGGGTAGTCAATGGTGTATTTGGCACGCGAGATGGTGATGTGGCGGTCTTCCAGCGGCTGGCGCATCACTTCCAATACCTGTCGGTTGAATTCCGGGAACTCGTCGAGGAAAAGCACGCCGTTATGCGCCAGGCTGATTTCGCCCGGCATCGGGAAAGAGCCGCCACCGACGAGGGCAACGGGCGAGATGGTATGGTGAGGAGAGCGGAAGGGGCGCTGCGTCATCAGCATCGACCCTTTGTTGAGCTTGCCCGCCACGGAGTGTATCTTGGTGGTTTCCAGTGCTTCCTGCAGGGTGAGCGGAGGAAGGATGGTTGGCAGTCGTTTCGCCATCATCGACTTGCCGGAACCGGGAGAGCCTACGAGCAGGATGTTGTGGCCGCCGGCGCAGGCCACTTCGAAAGCGCGCTTGACGTTTTCCTGACCTTTCACTTCCGAGAAGTCGCAGTCGAAATGGTTGATGTTCTGGTAGAAAAGCTCGCGGGTGTTGATTTCCGTGGGCATGAGGTCGCCGGTCCCGTTGAGGAAGTCGATTACTTCCTTCAGATTGTCGACGCCGTACACCTTCAGCTTGTTGACCACGGCGGCCTCCATGACGTTGGCTTTCGGAACGATGATGCCCTCCAGCTCCAGTTCGCGGGCAAGGATGGCCATGGGCAGCACACCCTTGATGGGCAGTACGGAGCCGTTGAGCGAGAGTTCGCCCATGAGCATGAAGCGTTGAGCGCGTGCGGCGTCAATCTGCTCACTGGCGGCGAGTATGCCGGCAGCCAGCGGGAGGTCGTAGGCTGCGCCTTCTTTCTTAATGTCGGCGGGAGTCATGTTTACGAGCGTCTTGCGGCGGGGAAATTCCAGTCCGCACATACGGATGGCCGACATGACGCGCTGGTAGCTTTCCTTGACGGCGGTATCGGGAAGTCCGACCATGCAGAATCCGTAACCGTTGTCGATTTTTGCCTCAATGACCACCGGAATGGCGTCTATGCCCTGCACGGCAGCTCCGTATATTTTCGTAAACATGGTATTTTTCTTTATGGTGAGATGATGATGGGTTCCTGCGGAGGAACGTTATTTCTTTTTGCCCTTGCTCAGGGAGAGTGCCTTCTCGTTGGCTTTCCGGCATGCCTCGTCGGCCGAGTTGCCCCGGTAGAGTTCATTGCCGGCCGTATCGGCAACGACGAAGAACGGAGAGCCTTTGATGTCATACGGCTCAAGGCTGCGGTCAACAGGTCCGCCGGGAGCCTTGTAGTGTGGCCATCTGACGGAGTCGTTGCGGATGACGTTCCACCATCCGATGGTGTCGGCGTCGATGCAGATGTCGATGACGTCAACATAACTCTTCGGCAGTGCTTTCAGCTGCTTGACGATAGTGAAGCGGTCGCGGTTGCGTTTCTTCCAGAGGAAAAGCACGGCGACTTTTCCTTTGTCGGGCTTGACGGTGCGCAGCGTGTCGCCCTGGCCGCGCAGGCTCAGCGTTGTCAGCCGTTTGCGGGCGGGCGTCTTGTGCGTCGCGATGCCGTCGTAGAGGGCGGTCAGCAGCCGTGGTCTGGCATTCTCGGAGATTCCCTCCATTAGTTTGCGTCCTTCGGCCGACGTGCAGTCGGAATAGTCGCAGGTGAGCAGGAGAGTGCTGAGAACGTTGTCGGGGTTGCCTTTTACAAATTCCGCGATGGCCTTGTCGGTTTTCTCAGTGTTGCCCGCTGCGAAATCGGCGGCATGGCGGTTGAGGAAGCCATACCATTCCTCGTTGAGCTCGCTGCCTTTCACGCGGAGCGCATAGCGTTCGGCAGGGTTGCCCTCCATCTGGATTTCGTCGCCGTTCTCTACGGCGATATGCGCCAGCTCTTTCATCTGTGAGGAGTAGATGTAGACCACCGTCAGGCTGTCCGACTGTCCGCTGATGCTGAACTGACCGTTGACGGCCGGTACCCATTCCGAGTGGATGGAGTCGCCGGTCAGGTAGATGGCACGGAGATTCTGCGTGGCGCCGTCCGACAGTTTTCCGTCAATTTTGAACGGTTTCTCGCTGCAGGCCGCTACTGCCAGCGTCAGCAGTATGGCGAATAGATAGTGTATGCTTTTTTTCATTTGCGACGGTTTTAAAAAAAGAGGCGGTCGTTGAGGATTTCCGCCCGACTGTATCTGCAAAAATAAGTTTTTGCTACAAAAAGAGCAAATTATGGCTATAATAAAGCACAAATCGTCGATGTGCGTATGGTACAAATCGCTAAATTTGCATCTGTATGATACGCAAATGGATTATATTAGTTATAGTGGCTGTAGCCACGTCACTGTCCTGTTGGGGGCAGATTGCCAGTAATCAGTGGTCGAGTTCGTTTGATGCGGACAGCATCCGCAAGGCATTGGACGACGGCCCCTATTTTACGCTTTACAAGGACAGCTACTTTACAGCCGGAACATCGATTGGTTCGAAGCCTTCGCGCACCAATTCCGACGTGAAGTTTCAGATTAGTATCGCGCAGCGTCTGACAAAGAGTACGCTGCCGTTCAATACGTTCCTTTATCTGTTCTATTCACAGAAGTGTATGTGGAACGTCTTCGAGGAGTCGATGCCTATGCGCGACCTGAATTTCAATCCGGGTATCGGTCTGGCAAAATATCTTTTTGTCAAGAACCGCTATATCGGTAAGGTGACGTTGATGGTGGAGCACGAGTCGAACGGGCGTGACGGTATTGAATCGCGCAGCTGGAACAAGATTTCACTGGCGGGAAACGTGCTTATCGACCCGAACTTCATGGTGCACGGTAAGGTCTGGATTCCGATTATCGACGGACAGAACAATAAGGATATTCTCGATTACAGCGGTATCTACCAGATGGGTGTGGCGATTACGTCGCCCAACAAGCGTTTCGGTTTTGCGCTGACGCTGGTGAAGCGCCGCGGATGGAATCTCAACTACAACTCCATTTGGGAGGTCAACTACCGTTTGTTCAAGAAAGACAATCAATTCCTTTTCCTGCAGTATTACAACGGATACGGTGAGAATCTGCTCGATTACAACAAGTTCCATTCCCGGCTGCGTTTGGGCATTGTCATCAAGCCGGCTATATTCAGTGAATATTAGTTCTTAAAGACAGACCTTTCCGAGGAGCGTGCGCGCGTTTTGCGAAGTGATTTCAGCAAGGTGCGCGGGAGTGTCGTGGCGTGTCTCTGCCACGTTCCGCACGATATCCTGAATCGTCAATCGTGAGCAGTCGGTTTCCACCAGCAGCCGGTCGTCAGGGATGGCCGCGACTGCGTCCGCATTGAACCGTTCTCCGATGGAAAGATAGAATCCCCGTTTCAGCAACATTTCGGCCGTATGGGCGTTACCGCGGAATCCGTGCCATATCCACGGCATTTCGGGGCGCAGTTCCTTGTGCAGGGCAATGATTTCATCCGTTGCCTTGACGATGTGCAGCAGCAGTGGTTTTTGCAGTTGTTCGGAGAGTTGGATGTGTGTTTTCAGCAGTTCCTTCTGGATGTCGACAGGAGCGCCGCGCAATTTGTCGATGCCCGCCTCGCCTATCATGACACAGCCGGGGAGCGCAGCCATTCGGTACAGGTGTTCGGTGTCGGTACAGGTCGCGCTGTCCCAGGGGTGAATGCCCACGGAAAACAGCGTTCCCTCAGGCGGCAGACTCTCATCGCCGGTGGCAGAGAGGCTGACGACGGTACGGGGCGACGGCTTGTGGCTGTGGATGTCGAAACAGTTCATTCTCTCGGCAGGCTAAGGGACGGGGTCATATCCGCTGCCTCCCCACGGATGACACCGGAGAATACGGCGGATGCTGAGCCACAGCCCTTTTATCGGACCATGCTTGCGCAATGCCTGGATGGCATACTCGCTGCACGTCGGCGTGAACCGGCATGCCGGTGGAAACATCGGAGAGATGCAGGCACGGTAAAATCGTATGGGAAGGATAAGCAGGAATGTGAGCAGCCGTTTCATGGGTCTATTCGGCAGTCGGAGTGTCTTTTTTCTCGATTTTTTCGGCGATGGCCGTAAGGATTTTTCTCATTCTTTTTTCGATGCCCTCGTAGTGCTTGAGTTCCGGTGAAAGGTAGATGAAGGCAATGTCGACAGTCGTTCCGTTGGCTTCCAGCGCAGGGCGGAGCAGCGTACGGTTGAGGCGGTAGGCTTCGCGGATGCGGCGGCGCATCAGTACGCGGTCCACGGCCTTGCGGACTTTCTTTTTCGGAATGGTGATGAGAAACTGAGCCGGTGACGTTGCCGGGCGGTCTGCGACGGCATATACCGCCCGCAACGGGTAGGCCATTATGGATGAGCCGGATTCAAACAGCCGGTCGATGGCCGTGCGGCTGCACAGCTTTTCATTTTTGTATAGGCTGAATTCCGACATCGTGTTTTTTCTTGTTTATTGTGGGTAAAGTGCCGGTGACGGACACCGGACCGCTATTTTTTCTTTGTGTATTCCTTGAGGAATTGGTCGAGCGCGGCTGTCATTGACGGAGCCTTGGCCGACGGAGCCTCCAGGTCGAGGCGGAAACCTGCCTCAATGATTGATTTGGCAGTCGAAGCGCCGAAGCAACCGATTTGGATGTCGCCCTGCTCGAAGTTAGGGAAGTTCTTTTTCAAGGATTTGATACCTGTCGGGCTGAAGAACAGAAGCATGTCGTAGTCGAGTTTCTCTCCTTCCTGGAAATCGTTGCTGACTGTACGGTACATGACGGCGCGAGAGTAGTTGACGCCGTTTTTGTCAAGGATGCTTCCTTCGTTGTTCTGTGCCTCGGAAACTACATAGAGGTATTTCTCTGTGTTGTGCTTCTGGAAGAATGGCAACAGGTCATCGAGTTTGCCCGATTGGCCGAAAAAGATTTTGCGCTTGCGGTATACTGTATACTTCTGCAGGTAGAGAGCGATGGATTCTGTCGTACAGAAATACTTCATTGTCTCAGGCACTGTGAAGCGTGATTCTTCTGCGATTCTGAAGAAATGGTCAATGGCGGCTTTTGCCGTAAAGATAACCGCGGTGTGTTCGGAAAGCGAAATTTTCTGCTGTCTGAAGTCTTTTGATGTTAAACCTTCGACCTTAATAAAGGGGCGGAATACAATCTCCACGCCATACTTTGTCGCAATGTCGAAATAGGGCGATTTGTCAGACGTTGGTTTGGGCTGGGAAACTAATATTCTGTTAATTTTCACCTTGTTAAAATATCAAATTCATTAATAAAAAACAACCCTTTGTAAAAAACAATCAAGGGCGCAATTTCAACGGCACAAAGATACGAAATAAAATACAAGGTCTGAAATATATTCCTATAAAAAATTCTAAAGCTCTTGAGCAGGAAAGCCGTCCGTGTGAGCACGTAAGCGATGCCGGCGAGCGTGAACATGGTGGTGCTGTTGCTGGGGTCGAAGAGCATGATGATGGCGATGGGCGACAGGGTGAAGCCCATGATTACCTGCGAGGAATTGAAGCCTTCCACCCATATCCGTGTCTCGTTTTTCTTGGAGAAAACCCAGCCGAGCAGGCGCAGCGTGATGAGTTGCGTCAGGTAGAACAACCCGAGTCCGGCGGTCGTCATGAGGATGCCGTACTGCGTGTCGTGGAATATGTTGGGGAAGAAGGAGGAGATGGCCGAGAAGCAGACGATTGACTGCATGATGATGGAGACGATGATGAGCGAAACGAGCATCAGGGTCTCGCTGGCGGTGTGTTCGTAGAAGATGTTCTCCGTGCGCTTCACCGACCAGAGTCCTGTGAGCAGGTGGCCGAAGTAGCTTGCTCCGCGGCGGTAGCAGTAGGCCAGCAGCAGGAACGTGAGGGAGAGCATGAGCATCACCACCGACGTGCGCGCCGGCGATTCCACGTAGGTCTCTCCGCTGTGTCCCGGCCGTGCTTCCATCGTAGTGTAGAGTTCGAGAGGTTTCAGCGTCTGCGGGTGAGCGGGCAGAGAGTCGGTCAGTTGTTTCGGCAACTGCGGCGCCTGCTTGGCGGAGAAGTGCTTGACGGCAGGTGCCGGAGCGGGTGTATGCTGGTATGTGTCGCTTGTAGGCATGACTATCGTTTGGGTTCAACAGGTTGTTCGTATGCGTCGGAGGTGAGCAGGCTCACGGCTTCCTCGGCGTTGGCTGCCTCGTGCCACAGGTGGCGGTGGGAGGCTTTCATGAAATGCTCGTCGACGGCGCGGTTGAGCATTTCGAGCAACGGCGTATAGAATCCGGCGGTGTTCAGAATGATGATTTTGCCGGAAAACAGTCCCAGTTGCTTCCAGGTGATGATTTCGAGCAGTTCCTCCATCGTGCCGCATCCTCCGGGCAGGGCTATGGCAGCGTCGGAGAGCTGAGCCATGCGTTGCTTGCGCTGATGGATGTCGGGCGTGACGATGGTCTTGGTGAGGGAGGCATGTCCCCAGCCTTTGTCGGCCATGAATTGGGGGATGACTCCGGTGACGTGTCCGCCGGCCTGCAGTGCGGCGTCGGCGACGGCTCCCATCAGTCCCTGATTGCCGGCTCCGCAGACGATGCCCATTCCCTTTCCGGCTATCAGTTTTGCCAGACGGGTCGCCTCGTCGAAATAGCGGCGGTCGATGTCGCTGCTGGATGCGCAGTAGATGCAGATATTTTTTTGCGGGTTCATTTTTCTGATTTTCCGGTTTCCGGATACAAAAGTACAAATAAAACCCGTTGTCAGCGTCAAAACTTAATAAGTTTTATGTTTGTGCCGTAGCTCAGCGGGTTGATTTTTAACAGATTAACCTCACGGTTTTTCCTTTGATAAAAAGAAAAAGCAAACACGGCCGTTGCCGTATTTGCTTTTATGGTTGTAGCCGGGACGTGAGAAGCGGCTATTCAGCCTCTTTCCAGTCGCCGTTGGCTTTGATTAGCTCGATGAGACGGTCGAGAGCCTCCTCCTGCGGGATGTTGCGCGTTACGCATTCCTTGCCTTTGTAGAGGCTTACCTTTCCTGCTGCCGCGCCTACATAGCCATAGTCGGCATCGGCCATTTCGCCGGGACCGTTCACGATACAGCCCATAATGCCGATTTTCAGGCCCGTCAGGTGGGAGGTAGCCACCTTAATCTGGCGGATGGTTGACTGCAGGTCGTAGAGCGTACGGCCGCAGCCGGGGCAGGAGATGTACTCCGTCTTGGTGGTGCGCAGACGTGCGGCCTGCAGAATGTCGAAGGCGTAGCGTACGGCATCGGAAGGATGCTCCAGATGGGGAGCCTCGAGCAGGATGCCGTCGCAGAGGCGGCCGATGAGCAATGCGCCGAAGTCGGCACCGGCTTTCACTTGCAGGCTCTCCTCGTCGCTGTCGTCATAGCTCATTTTCACTACGACCGGCAGACGCGAGCCGCTGGCCATGAGCGCGTGGATGAACGCCATCAGCTCGCCCACCGGGTTGCGGTGATGGGACGTCAGCAGTATCACGTTGCTCTCTCCGGCACGGGCTATTACTTCCTCTACCGGTTCGGAGGCGTCAGCCTCTACCCATTGGCAGTCGCTCAGATAGAAGTCAGGCTTTACGGGGCATCCCTCCAGCTGACTTTCGGTGAGCGTGGTGGCAACGACCGGATGGTTCTCTCCGCCGACGATGCCCACCGCAGTTGTCGGACGGCGTTCGGGGGCGAAATAGTCGTAGCCGGGAGCCATCTCGCCGGCGATGGGAGCGTGTCCCTCGCGGGCGGTGATGTAGTCGACCAACTTACGGGCTACGGGGATTTCCAGTTCGGGTTCCTCGCTCAGCGATACGCGGATGGTGTCGCCGATACCCTCTGCCAGCAGCGTTCCGATACCGACGGCCGACTTGATGCGTCCGTCCTCGCCGTCGCCTGCCTCGGTTACGCCGAGGTGAAGCGGATAGGCCATTCCCTCAGCATCCATGGCTGCCACCATGCGGCGCACGGTTTCTACCATGATGACCGTGTTGGAGGCCTTGATGGAGATAACCACGTCGTGGAAGTCGACCTCACGGCAGATGCGCAGATACTCCATCACCGATTCCACCATTCCGGCCGGCGTGTCGCCGTAGCGGCTCATGATACGGTCGGAGAGCGAGCCGTGGTTCACGCCGAGGCGTACGGCTGTGTGATGCTCGCGGCAGATGTCGAGGAACGGGATGAGGGCACGCCGGATTTTCTCAATCTCAGCCTGGTACTCCTCGTCGGTGTATTCCAGATGCTTGAATGTGCGGGCCGCGTCCACGAAGTTGCCCGGGTTGATTCTCACCTTGTCGGTGACGGCAGCCGCAGCGTAGGCGGCTTTCGGGTTGAAGTGGATGTCGGCCACCAGCGGCTTGTCGTAGCCGTCGGCATGCAGACGGGCGCGTATTTCGGCCATGTTCTCGGCCTCGCGCACGCCCTGCGTGGTGAGCCGCACGTAGTCGGCTCCGGCGTCAAAGATGCGTTTTGCCTGTTCGACGGAGCCTTCCGTGTCGAGCGTTGAGGTGGATGTCATCGACTGTACCCTTATCGGATATTCGCTTCCGAGGGGAGTGTTGCCGATGGCAACTGTCGACGTCTGACGTCGGCGATAGTTGAAATCCCTCATATTGGGTTGATTATTTTTTATTAGTTGGTTTTGAATTTGTAGGAAATGCGTGAGAGCTCCTCGTTGGCCTTCACGATTTTCTGTGCAAGGCCCTTCTTGTAAGCCTCAAACTTCTCGGCGATTTTCTCGTCGGAAGTGGCAAGAATCTGAACGGCGAGAATTGCCGAGTTCAGTCCGGCGTTGACACCGACAGTTGCCACAGGAATGCCCGGAGGCATTTGCACGATGGCCAGCAGTGCATCCATGCCCTCCATGCCCGACTTGATGGGCACACCGATTACCGGTACGGTTGTCTGGGCGGCGATGACGCCCGGAAGGTGAGCGGCCATGCCTGCCGCTGCGATAATCACTTTCAGTCCGCGTTCCTTGGCCGACAGTGCGAACTCCGTCACTTCCTGAGGAGTGCGGTGAGCCGACAAGGCGTTGATTTCAAACGGAATCTCAAATTCATCGAGCAGTTTTGCCGCCTTTTCCATAACGGGAAGGTCGGACGTGCTGCCCATGATAATGCTTACTAAAGGCTTCATAAATAGCTTTTTTTATAGTGATTAAATGAAATATACCCAAACGAACCCGTTCAGTGCGCCGGCAAGCACCTGCCAGAGCGTGTGGCGCTCCATGGCGATGCGCGAGCTGCCGAGGATGCCGGTCACGATGATGGCAACGCAGATGATGGGCAGCAGGTCAAACACGCCGTCACCGCAGCTGTTGATTTTGCACAGCAGGCCGATGATGCCTCCAATGCCGGCCATGTGGGCGCTGATTTTCCAGAAGAAGTTGATAAGCATGGACACAAGGGCCGCTATGCCGGCTCCGAACATGAATATCCACATCCATGTGGGCGCGTTGATGTTGAACAGGTAGAGTGCGCTGATGACGTAGCACACGATGATGACCGAATAGGGGAAGAACCGCTCGTTGCGCTTGTTCAGATGCACGTCGGAAATGATGCCGAAGAAACGCATCAGGGCGATGGAGATAACGGGTACGACACAGGTTATCAGCGCCACGATGGAGATGACCGTCACCTTCTCGATGGTGAAAAGTATCTGGTATCTCGACAGCCAGAAGGCGATAATCATGCCGTAGGTGGGCATGAGCAGCGGGCTGAGTAGCTGGGAGAAGAAGGACGACACGTAGTGGATGACGCGCATCACCTTCGCCTCAAGTGTCATTATTGTCTGATTGATTTCCATAGGTCGGTTATTTCGTTTTAGTTTGCTATTTCAGTTCCTTGCGGAGGCGGGCCACGGGGATGCCCAGCTTCTCGCGGTATTTAGCCACCGTACGGCGGGCAATCGTGTAGCCTTTTTCCTGCAGAATCTGGCTCAGTTGCTCGTCGCTGATGGGTTTTGACTTATCCTCCTTGCCTATCAGCTCCTTCAGGATGGACTGCACCTCGCGCGACGATACGTCCTCGCCCGACTCGTGCTTCAGTCCCTCGTTGAAGAAGAATTTCAGCGGATAGTTGGTACCTCCGGTCATCACGTATTTGCCGGCTGTGGCGCGTGAGATGACGGAGATGTCGAAATGGGTCTTCTCGGCGATGTCCTTCAGCACCATCGGCCGCAGCGTCGTCTCGTCCTCGGTGAGGAAGAATTCCTTCTGCCACAAGGCGATGGCCTTCATGATGGCAAAGAGCGTCTCCTGCCGCTGGCGGAGCATCTTGATGAAAGCGGAGGCCGATTCGTACTTGTCCTTGACGTAGCGGTCCTCTTTCTCCTGGCTGCTGCTGCGGGTCTTGCGCTGCTGGGCATCGTCGTAGAGAGCCTGGAAACTCTCCGCAATCTGCAGTTCCGGCAGGTTGTTGAGCAGGGTGACGGTGAGAGTGCCGTCGTCGGCCTCGACCGAGAAGTCGGGTACGATGTGCTGCGACTTCTGGTTGTCGGAGCTTTCATAGAGGCTTCCCGGCTTAGGGTTCAGCGTCTGGATGACGTTATACATCTGTTGGAATTCCTCTTTCGAGAGGTGCATGGCCGCCATGATTTTCTCATAGTGCTTTTTGGAGAATTCGTCGAAATAGCGGTCAATCATCTCATAGGCGCGCAGCGTATCCTGCGAGCCGGGCAGCCGTTCCAGCTGGAGCAGCAGGCAGTCGCGCAGGTCGACAGCCGCCACGCCGGGCGGGTCGAGGTCGCGGATGAGTTGAAGCACGGTGCTGATTTCCTCCTCGTCGACATCCATGCCCATCTGGAATATCATATCGTCGGCAATGGCCGATACCGAGCTGGCAAGGTAGCCGTTGGAGTCGATGTTGCCGATGATGTAGGAGGCGATGTCGCGTTGCTTGGGAGTTACGTCGAGCTCGTTGAACTGCTCCGACAGGTAGTCGAAGAGCGACGAGCCGGAGGTAAGGACCGGTTCGAACTGCTTGTCGTCGGCACTGCTGTTGGAGATGTTGAGACGGTAGGCAGGGATGTCGGCATCGCTGTTCCAGTCGTTGTCCTCGTAGTTTCCGTCGTTGTCGGCCATGGAGGTGTCAGGCTCGATTTTCTCGATGTGCCCTTCCTCGTCGTTGCCGCCGTCGTTGTCGTTGTACTCCTCGGACTCGTTTCTGTCGCTTCTGTCGCTGTCGGCATTCTCGATAGCGGGATTTTCCAGCATTTCCTTGCGGACGGCGTCCTCCAGCTCAAGGGAGGACATCTCCAGCATCTTGGCATACAGCACTTGCTGAGGTGACAGCTTTTGTATCTGTGCCAGTTCCGTATTTTGAGTTAGCCGTTGCGCTCCTTTCATATCAACGAGTATTTATTACTGCGAAGATACTGAATTTGTGTGTAAAAATAGGAAAAGCGCAGCTTTTTTAAGAAATTATTGCATATTGTCGTGACTTTTGCATCCACGGCTTGTTTTTTGCAAGTCGGCTTTCGGATGCTACGCTTGTAAAATGTCAGGAATGGCCGCTTGTTTCGGCTTTTTTCGTGCGATATTTAATAATGTTTAAGCATTCAAATATAGTTTTGATAGCAAATTGTTATATCTTTGTGAAACAACAATAATCAAATAAATACAAAATGGATTCAAGAAAAACACGTACAGAGAGCGACTTGATTGGCGCTCGCGAAATTCCGTCAGAAATGCTCTACGGAGTACAAACCTTACGAGGCCTGGAAAATTTCGCAATCAGCAAGTTTCATTTGAATGAATATCCGTTGTTTATCAACGGACTGGCGATTACCAAACTGGGTGCCGCAGAGGCCAACTACGCGTTGGGTCTGCTGACAGAGGAACAGTATAAGGCTATCGCACAGGCTTGTAGGGAGATTATGGACGGACGTTTCCACGACCAGTTCCCTGTCGACATGATTCAGGGTGGTGCGGGTACGACTACCAATATGAATGCCAATGAAGTAATTGCTAACCGTGCTTTGGAAATCATGGGTCATGAGCGCGGTGAATATACATACTGCTCGCCGAACGACCATGTGAACTGCTCACAGTCGACCAATGACGCATATCCTACTGCCATTCATCTCGGTCTGTATGCCACTCATCTCAAGTTAATCCCGCATCTGGAGGCGCTGATTGCTTCTTTCCGCAAGAAAGGTGAGGAATTTGCCGGCATCATCAAGATGGGACGTACGCAGTTGGAAGACGCTGTGCCGATGACACTCGGTCAGACGTTCAACGGTTTTGCCAGCATCCTGCAGGACGAGGTGGCTCATTTGAATCATGCCGCTGAGGACTTCCTGACAGTCAACATGGGTGCTACGGCTATCGGTACGGGTATCTGCGCCGAACCGGGCTATGCTGAAAAATGCGTGGAGGCTCTGCGCGAGATTACCGGTTGGGACATCCGCCTGTCTTCTGACCTCGTAGGTGCTACTTCCGATACATCCTGCATGGTCGGCTATGCTTCCGCAATGAAGCGTCTGGCTGTGAAAATCAACAAGATTTGCAATGACTTGCGTCTGATTGCCAGCGGTCCTCGCTGTGGCTTGGGTGAAATCAACCTGCCAGCCATGCAGCCGGGTTCTTCCATCATGCCGGGTAAGGTAAATCCGGTGATTCCGGAAGTGATGAACCAGATTTCCTATAAGGTAATCGGTAACGAGCTTTGCGTGACGATGGCCGGTGAGGCTGCCCAGATGGAGCTGAACGCGATGGAGCCGGTGATGGCACAATGCTGCTTCGAATCGGCCGACTTGCTGATGAACGGTTTCGACACGCTGCGTACGCTCTGCATTGACGGCATTACTGCCAATGCTCAGCACTGTATCGACGAGGTACACCACAGCATCGGCGTAGTGACGGCGCTTAATCCGGTTATCGGTTACAAGAACTCTACCAAGATTGCGAAGGAAGCCCTTGAGACGGGTAAGAGCGTTTACCAGCTTGTGCTCGACCATGGTATCCTGACGAAGGAGGAGCTTGACGCTATCCTGAGCCCGGAGAACATGATTCACCCCGTAAAATTGAACATCAAGCCTCGCAAATAATTGTGCCTTATTCATAAAGACAGCAGTCCCCGGAGGGTATTTCCCCGGGGACTGCTTGCGTTTATACGGGCTTAACGTGAGTTCGAAATAAAATCAGAGAATTGATAAGCGGTTATTCCTCGTCAACATATTCCAGAATGTCGCCCGGCTGACAGTCTAAGGCCTTGCAAATGGCCTCCAATGTCGTGAAACGAATAGCTTTTGCTTTTCCTGTTTTTAAGATGGAAAGGTTGGACAGGGTTAATCCTACTCTTTCGGACAGCTCGTTCAAGGAAACCTTCCTCTTGGCCATCATTACGTCTAAATTTATGACAATCGGCATAATCAAACAGTTAAGTCGTTTTCCATTTTAATTTCTATTGCATTTCGTAATACTCTTTCAAATACGACTACTGCCGCTACCACCACTACTGTCGCAAGTGTGGAAATGACGCAAATTGCAAGGAAACCGGCTGGGTCATCATCTTGGTTGTGGCTCAATTTTATATATATCCCTGCCGTAATAACCATGATGCCAAACAGGATTGCACAACGTCTTATATTCTTGAGGACTTTCAGAGAGTTGGTTGTGAATATTTTGTTTTGCTTGATATAGCCCAGCAGTCTGAACGCATTATAGAGTGCAATGAAAAACACGATGGATGTTCCATAAGCATATAAAATAAAAGGGTCTGTATAAATACTAAGCAAATCCAGATTGGTGGCCCGTCCCTCGGTTAATGGCAGCAGAATCAATATGGCAAGTGCTGCAATCCCTACAAGAACGATAAATGTTTGCAGAAATAATGTTGGAATTCTATTCATAACGTATGGTATTTATTATACGATGCAAAGATAATCAGTATTTATTGATAAACAATAAATATATAGTGAATTTTGATAAAATATAGGGATACTTGACGATTCATAAAGAGCTTTGGAGAACTTGCCGGGTGTGGAAATTGCTCCATAGGGGCGGTTCTTCGGACTCAGGTTGCATACTGCTTTTTTGAAAAAGAAGCCCGCCATTTTGTTAACGGCGGGCTTCTGTCTATTTTCAAGTTTTATTTCAAACCTACGTTATTTCTTTTCCAGAAACAGCGTGGTGAGTGTCTGTCCGACGGCTTCCAGGGAGGTGCGGTCGATGCGCTCCATCGTGTCGCCCGTCGTGTGCCACATCGGGAAGAATCCCGTACTGCTGTTCTCGCGCATGTCGATGATGTCGATGCAGGGGATGCCCATCTGGTTTATCTGCAGATGGTCGTCGGTGATGGCACCACCCTCGCGGTTGACAAAGCGGGAGTAGCCCAGATGTTGCGCCGTAGCCCAGACCTTATCGACGATGCCGCCGGCATAGCGGCTGGAGAAATATTCCTTGCTGAACACGGCGTCGATGTCGCCCACCATGTCGAGCAGGATGCCGTAGCGCGGCTTCACATAGCCCTCACGGTGTGGGTTGTTGGCCCAGTATTGCGCGCCCAGAGCCCAGGAGTCGTCGACGGAATAGCTGCCCCAGTCCTCCGAGTCAAGGAAGAGGATGTCGATGCCCACGTTCGGCTCGTTGGTGCGCAGCAGGCGTGCCATTTCCAGTAGTACGCCCACGCCGCTTCCTCCGTCGTTGGCACCCATCACGGGTTCCTTGTGCTTGGACTCGTCCTCGTCACGGTCGGCCCAGGGGCGGGTGTCCCAGTGGGCGAGCAAGAGCACGCGTTCCTTCTTCTCCGGATAGAACTCGCCGATGATGTTGAACGACTGCAGCATGGTGCCGTCGAATGCCTTCAGCGAGGCTTTCTGTACCGTCACATCGGCACCGTTGCGGCGCAACTCGCTCTCGAGATAGAGGGCGCAGTCGCGGTGAGCCTGCGTGTTGGGTACGCGGGGTCCGAAGTCACACTGGCGTTGCACGAAGGCATAGGCACTGTCGGCATTGAACTTGATGCCGGGTGTCACCGTCGTGCTTTCGCTTGCCGCGGTCTGCTCCGAGCTTGCCTTGTTGGCCGAGCCTGAGCAGCTCATCGTAGAGGCGAGCAGTGTGGCCATGATATACAGATATTTGCGTATCAGCATTTTGCTTACTTTAAGTCAAAGCCGATGTCACGGCGGAAATACTTGCCTTCAAAGTCGATTTTCTCAATCGAGCCGAAAGAGCGTGCCAATGCCTCGTCCTTGGTCGCACCGTAGGAGCTTACGGCAATCACACGGCCGCCGTTGGTCACGATGCCGTTTTCCGTTGCCTTTGTGCCGGCATGGAAGAGAATGCTGTCGGTTACGTTCTCGAGTCCGCTGATGGCCTTGCCCTTTTCGTAGCTGCCCGGATATCCGGCCGACACCATCATTACGGTTACGGCGTAGCGCGGGTCGATGGCGAGGCGGCGGTCAGCGAGCGTGCCGGTGGCAACGCCGTCGAAGAGGTCAATCAGGTCGCCGTCGGTGCGGAGCATTACGGCTTCTGTTTCCGGGTCGCCCATGCGCACGTTGTATTCGATGACCATCGGCTCACCCTTCACGTTGATGAGGCCGAGGAAGACAAATCCCTTGTAGGTGAGGTTCTCTGCCTTCAAGCCGTTGAGCGTCGGCTCGATGATGCGGGTGCGCACCTTTTCCATAAACGTCTCGTCGGCAAAGCTGACAGGAGATACGGCACCCATACCGCCTGTGTTGAGGCCTGTGTCGCCCTCGCCGATGCGCTTGTAGTCCTTGGCAACAGGCAGCACCTTGTAGGAGTTGCCGTCGGTAAGAACGAATACGGAGCATTCGATGCCGGAGAGGAATTCCTCGATGACAACGGTGGCTGACGATTTGCCGAACATACCGCCGAGCATCTCGCGGAGCGAAGCCTCAGCCTCCTCGATGGTCGGGAGGATAAGCACGCCCTTACCTGCTGCCAGACCGTCGGCCTTCAGCACGTAGGGAGCCTCCAGCGAGCGGAGGAAGGCGATGCCCTCGTTCACGTTGTCGGCTGTCACGCTCATGTAGCGGGCTGTCGGGATGTTGTGGCGCATCATGAATCCTTTGGCGAAGTCCTTGCTGCCTTCCAGTTGCGCGCCGCCCTTCGACGGACCGATAACCGGAACGGAAGCCAACTCGCTGTCGTCGGCGAAATAATCGTAGATACCTGCTACCAATGGGTCCTCATTGCCCACTACCACCATCGTTACGTTGTTGGCGAGGACAAATTCCTTGATTGCAGGGAAATCGAGCGGAGAAAGGGCTACGTTTTCGCCAAACTGGCGGGTGCCGCCGTTTCCCGGAGCGATGTATAGTTTTTCCAAGTAGGCGCTCTGGCTCATCTTCCAGGCCAGGGCTGCTTCACGGCCGCCTGAGCCGAGAAGGAGTACTCTGTAGTTCTTCATAATGTCTTGTTATTGGTTTGGGGAGGGTTATTCTTTGTTCAGGTCTTTCTTGCGGCTGCGCATCACCACTTCCTTTTCGGCAAATTCCGATTCGTCGAAAAGACGCGGCTTGCGGAACTTCACGTTCTTCTTCACCTTTGCCTCTGTCGACGAGAAGCGGCTGCGTTCTTCCTCAAGGCCGCGCTCCTCGCGCATGCGCTCGTTGTAGGGCTTGTGGTATTTCTCTTCCAGCGCGTTCTTCGGACGCTCACGGCGTACGCCGCGGCGGTCGCGCTCCCAGCGGTCGTCATCACGGTGCTTGCGGAACTCACCGTCGCCTCTGAACTTGGCGCTTTGGTTTCTCCACTTGCGGTCGTGCTGCTCCTCGCGTTTGCGGCGCGGACGTTCCGGCAACTCGAATTCCTCCTCGTCCTCGTTGCGGAGCGAGCGTCCCTGTTTGCGGAATTCGGCATAGGTACCGTCGAAAATCTCATATTCGCGGAACTCGCATTCGAGTGCGCCGTTGAGCACCGGCATCTTTGAAGAAGGCTTCAGGCCGATTTTGTCGAAATACTCATGGCGGTAGCCGATAATCCAGGCATGGTAGCCTTGGAACACGTTCTTGAGGCGTTCGCCGATGGAGCGGTAGAGGTCGTCCATGTCTTCTGCCGAGATACGCTCGCCGTAAGGCGGGTTGGTGATAAGCATACCGTTCTCAGGCGCCTTGTCGTATTCCTGGAAAGGCATTATCTTCAGGTCGATGTATTTGCTTACACCGGCACTCTTGATGTTCTGCTCGGCAATGGCGATGGCCTTTGGTGAAATGTCGGAACCGTAGATTTTATAGTTGAATTCGCGTTCCTCCGAGTCGTCGTTGTAGATGGACTCGAACAACTCCTGGTCGAAGTCGGGCCAGGTCTCAAACGCGAAGTTGGTGCGGAACACACCGGGGTTGATGTTGCGGGCGATGAGGGCAGCCTCGATGAGGAACGTACCGGAACCGCACATCGGGTCAACGAGGTTGCAGTCACCCTTCCATCCGGCTTTCAGCAGCAGTCCGGCCGCCAGTACCTCATTGATGGGGGCTTCGGTCTGTGCCACGCGGTATCCGCGCTTGTGGAGCGATTCGCCGGAACTGTCGAGCGACAGCGTGACGCGGTCGTTGTAGATGTGTACGTTGAGCAAGATATCGGCATTTGTCAGACGGATGGACGGACGGCGGCCATATTTCTCAGTGAAGAAATCGGCGATGGCGTCCTTCACGCGGTAAGTCACGAATTTCGAGTGGCGGAATTCGGTGCTGTTGACCGTGGAGTCGATGGCAAATGTCTTGTCGGGAGAGAGAAGCGTACTCCAGTCGAACGTCTTGGCGGCCTCATAGAGGCTGTCGGCGTCGGATGCCGAGAACGTGTAGATGGGTTTCAGGATGCGTAGAGCCGTGCGGCAGCAGAAATTGGCTTTGTAGAGCAGGGCCTTGTCGCCGCGGAAAGCTACCATGCGTGTGCCCGGACGGATGTCGAGAGCGCCGAGTTGTCGAAGTTCTTCAGCCAGGATGTCTTCCAGTCCTTGGAAAGTCTTGGCTACGAGTTCCATTGTTTCTTTCATTATTTTATCTTGCTTAAATCGTAGTATAATATGCGTTTTCTGAGGTGGCGTCCGAGAGAGCCGGGCGGTTGAGGGAGAGTCTGATGAACATAGGGGAAGGGAGTGAGAGTTTTTTGCCGGCACGGACGGTTCCGGCAAAAGGGGCAGGGTGCAGCCTGTCGATTATTTTCTTAATCGACGCATGAAACGGAAGCAAGGCTCCGCTTCGTTGCAATGGGCACGCTACGCCCGCTGACGTTGCTCTATCAGGCTTTCCGGTTGTTGAGTTGAGCCCGATTTCCTGTCTGTACGTCTGGTTCATCAGAATGTCGGATTTATGCTGCAAAATTAGTAAAATCCTTGCATTAAACAAAATAAATAGGAGGCCTGCGACAGCTTTTTTACAAATTGTCGTAGTGGGAGAGGGACGCCTTCAGTTCCTCCACAATCATGGCTTTCAGCTCAGGCGGTGAAATGACGGTGATGCGCTGTCCGAAGGAGAGCAGCTCCTGGAGGAAATCAAGGGTGATGCAGATGTTGTAGTGAAAAAGGGAATAGCCCTCGCATACGGTTTCCGACTGGGAGGCATGGAGGGGCAGCGCGCGCAGGTATTTGGCCTGCTCGCTGTCGGTGCGGATGACTACGCGTTTCGGCTCGCTCATGGAGGTGGTGATGCCGAAGAAGTTCTTGAAGAAATCCTTGACGTTGATGTCGGGCATGTCGAAATGCTCGTCGGTAAGGGTCGCCTCGCCGATGCGGTCGAGTGAGTAGGTCTTGATTTTGCGGTCCTTGGTGTTGTAGCCGATGACGTACCACCGCTGGCGGAAGATGCGCAGGAAGTAAGGCTCGATAATGATGCCATCGGTCGAGGATACGCGGTAGAAGGGCCGGTAGTCGATGCGCAGCTTGCGTGATGCCTTGATGGCATCGATGATGACGGGCAGGTGCTGGCGTGCCGAGGGCACTTCCTCCAGCATCACGCGTTCGGCGATGGCCGAAGCGTCGCTGAGCATTCCGTTGATTGACAGTGAATTGATGAGCCAGCTGTTGAAGCTGACTGCGGAGTCGGACGACTCCTCGATAAAATATTCGTAGGTAGAGGCGTTGTAGCCTATTTTGATGCCGAACAGCTCTTCGATGCCGTTGCGGTAGTTGTAGAAAGTGCGGCGTGCCAGCGGCTCACCGCTCGACACGCTCGAGTTCTGCCACAGACGGTTGAGGTCGGTGCGCAGAATCGAGCCGTGACGTTCGATGGTTTCAAGAATCCAAAGATATTTATTGATAAGATTCCGTGCCATTAAGGGTGGTTATTTCTTCTTGGAAATAAATACCAGTCCGATAGCTGTGATAGCGGCATTGATGAGCAGCAGCTCAAAGCTGATTTGGTAGCCGTTGAACCATGCCTCGCTGTTGGATTGCAGGATGTAGCAAAGGATGGGCGAGAGCACGCAAACAACCGGTACCCAACGGTCGTTGACTGCCTTTTTCGTTGCCAGACCGAACACAAACATACCGAGAATAGGGCCGTAGGTATAGGCGGCGAGGCTGTAGACGGCGTTGATGGCGCTGTCGTCGTTCAGCTCGTAGAACACGACGATGACCAATACCATCAGCAGTGACATGATGATGTGCACCAGCTTGCGCGTGAGCGTCAGGTCCTTGTCGCTTTGCTTGTCGGTAGCCTTGAGGATGTCGACGGTGAACGACGTGGTCAGTGCCGTAAGTGCAGAGCCGGCAGCCGAGTAGGCTGCGGCAATCAGACCGATGATGAAGATGATGCCGATAAATACGGGGAAGCCCTCGCTCCATGCGATTCCGCCGAAGAGAGCGTCGCCCACGACCTTACCGTCCTTCATCGGAAGGTTGTCGCCCGCGTACATGTAGAGAAGCGTACCGAGAACGAGGAACAGACCGATGACGAAAATCTGAACGAAAGCACTGACAATCATGTTCTTCTGCGACTCGCGGAAGTTCTTGCAGCTCAGCGTGCGCTGCATGAGGTCCTGGTCGAGGCCGGTAGTGGCGATTACCATAAACACACCGGCGATGAACTGCTTCCAGAAGTAGCGTCCGTCGTTGAAGTCCTCAAAGAAGAACACCTGGCTTGTCGGGTGGGAGGCAACGGCCGATGGCATTTCGAAGAAGCCCAGGCCGAGGCTCTTGCTGATGAAGACGATGCAGCTGATTACCGACACCACGAGGCAGAACGTCTTGAGCGAGTCGGTCCAGATGAGCGACTTCACGCCTCCCTGGAACGAATAGAGCCAGATGAGGGCAACGGTGAGGATGACGTTGAGCGTAAACGGCATGTGGAGCGGGTCGAATACCAGCGTCTGCAGTACCACGCAAACGACGAAGAAACGTACGGATGCGCCCAGCATCTTCGACACGAAGAAGAACCATGCACCAGTGCGGTAGGACGAGAGTCCGAACCGGTTCTCAAGGTAGCCGTAGATACTCATCAGGTTCATTTTGTAGAACATCGGAATCAGTATCAGCGCTACGATGATGGAGCCGACGAAGAAGCCCAGCACCATCTGCATGTAGGAGTAGCCGCCGGTGAGCACGGCACCCGGGACGGAAATGAACGTCACGCCCGAGATGCTCGCGCCGGTCATGGCGATGGCCACCATGTACCACGGTGACTTGCGGTTACCGGTGAAGAAGCCGGCATTGTCGGTCTTGCGGCCGGTTATCCAGGATATGATAAACAGCAATACAAAGTAAAATGCGATTGTAAGCAGGATTATCCACGCATTATTCATAAAATCTAAATGTTAGGTTTGTAAATTAAGATTGTAGAGTGGGATACTATTATTCAGCGTAGAGCAGATAAGGGCGGCGCTGGATTTTGAATTTCTCCACGTCGTCTTTCCAGGATGCCTTGATTTCCTCTGCCGACTTGCCTGCCTTAATCATCTCGCGGATTTCAGCCTTACCCGTGAGCAGCTCGAAGAAGCGGGTGAAGAACTTGTCGCCGATGTTGAGGTTGCGGTAAGCGTCAATCACGTATTCGAAGTTGACACCTTTGGCAATGATTTCCTCGTCGCTGAGGTTGGAGAGGTCGACACCGTAGCAGAGCTTGTCGAGTTGCGGCGGGTTCTTTGCGCCCGGAATGCTTCGCGGAGTGAAGGAGAAGGAATAGCCCTTCATGTCGGGGTGACCGTAGATTTGGAACGGTTTGTCAGTTCCGCGGCCGAGGCTCACCGGCGTGCCCTCAAAGAAGCAGGTAGAGGCGTAGAGATAGATGGAGCGCATGTTTGGCAGGTTGGGTGACGGCGCTACCGGCAGGCGGTAACGGCTCTGGTGCGTGTAGTTCTCGCAGGGAATGACTGTCAGGTCAGCCTTCTTGCCGTCCTTCAGCCATCCTTCACCGTTGGCCATCATGGCGAGCTCTCCCAATGTCATACCGTGTACGATAGGAATAGGAAGACGTCCGACGCCTGATTCATATTTCATGTCGAGGATAGGACCGTCGACATACATTCCGTTCGGGTTCGGGCGGTCAAGTACGACGAAGCTCTTTCCGTACTTCACGGAAACGTTCATAAGGTTGAGCATCGTGCAGTAGTAGGTGTAGTAGCGGAGACCTACGTCTTGAATGTCGACAACGATGACGTCGATGTTGTCCATGACATCCTGGCGCGGCTCGCGCGTCTTGCCTTCATAGAGAGAGGCGATAGGAATACCGGTTTTTTCGTCTACGGAACTTTTTACATGCTCGCCGGCATCGGCAGTTCCGCGAAAGCCGTGTTCGGGAGAGAAGATTGTAGTGACATTGATGCCGTTGCGCAGCATGAGGTCAAGTACGTGCTCATTGCCGACCATGCCCGTATGGTTACTGAGAAGGGCAACGCGACGGTCTTTTAGCAAGGGAATGTACTTGTCTGTCTGCTCTGCTCCTACACGGATTTGAGCGGTGGCGGAGACTGCGCATAAGGCGCAAAGTGCAAGGAATAGAATAGATAATAATTTTTTCATAGGGTATATAAATTTTAATCGCTTACAAACATACTAATTATTGTTGAATTATGAAAAAACTTTAGATGAGAGAGGTTGGTTATTAGATAAATTAATTAAATTAGCGCACAAATTCTATACATTGAAATGGAAAACAGATATTGTGTCATCATGTGTGGCGGCGTTGGCAGCCGATTCTGGCCGTTCAGCACCGCTTCTACGCCGAAGCAGTTTATCGACTTCTTCGGAACGGGCCGCTCGTTGCTGCAGATGAGCTTTGACCGCATCTCAGGAGTTGTCCCGGTAAGAAATATAATCGCCATTACCAACAAGCAATATGCCCCGCAGGTGCGTGAGCAGTTGCCGGAGTTGGCCGACGACCAGATTCTGCTGGAGCCTGACCGTCGCAACACGGCCCCCTGCATCGCCTGGGCTGCCTATCATATCCGCGCCATCAATCCGGAGGCTCAGATGGTAGTCATCCCCTCCGACCATCTTATTCTCAAGGAGGACGTGTTTCGTCAGAGCCTGCTGAGAAGTTTCGACTTCCTGAAGCGCAACCGCAACACGCTGATGACGATGGGTATCAACCCGAACCGCCCGGAAACCGGCTACGGCTACATTCAGGTTGGAAAGGAAGAGCCGGAGGAAGGCATTCTGAAGGTGCGTACGTTCACGGAGAAGCCTAATATCGAATTGGCAAAGGTATTCCTTCAGAGCGGGGAATTTGTCTGGAACTCAGGCATCTTCATGTGGTCGGCCAACAGCATTATCGATGCTTTCCATGAATATGCGCCGGAGATTGCCATGCGTTTCGACAAGGGACTCGGCAAATTCGGAACCAATCAGGAGACAGACTTCATCGAGAAGGAATTCCCGGCTTGTCCGAACATTTCGATTGACTACGCCGTGATGGAGAAGGCCGACAACGTTTACGTGCAGCGTGTCGACATCGGCTGGAGCGATTTGGGCTCCTGGGGTGCCTACTATGAGAAATCGCCGAAGGCGGAGCACCGCAACGTGCTGCACAACTGCCGTACGGTACTCAACAACTGCGAGAACAACATTTTCGCGGTGAAGAAGGAGAAGCTGGTTGTGGCATCCGGTCTGGAGGGTTACATCGTGGCCGACAGCGGCGACGTGCTGCTCATCTGTCCGCTCGACGAGGAGCAGAAAATCAAGCAGTATGTCAACGAAGTGAAGACTAATTTTGGTGATAAATATTTGTAAAATAGACTATTAAGTTAAACTCGCATGGAAATGTGCCGCAAGGTGCATTTCCATGCTCTTGTAAAATAAGTTATGAATCTATTGAAACTTTCTATTGCCGCTCTGGCAATTGCGGGAGTATCGGCAACGGCCGATGCGAAGGAAGTGCTGGCCGCCATGACCACTCAGGCCGACACGGTATCTTACTATCTGGGCAAGTGCATTGCTACCGATGCCGCCGGTTATTTTTCGAATAAAGGGAAATTGACGGCTGAAGATAAGGCCGGCATTTGCGATAACTTTGTCCGTGCCGGACGCATGACTCCGGAAGAGTTTGAGAAGGCCAATGCCGAATACGAGGCGCAGTTGGCGGAATACTACCGCATTCTCAATCTTCAGTCAGCCTTGAGAAACGGCTATGAGATAGCGAGAGGCTTTGAGGGAATGAAGGAAAAGACGGGTAACGCTGTTAATGCCGACTTGTTCGCTGCTGGATTCCGTGAGGGTTTCATGAGCGATTCGCTGTCGGTTGATAAGGAGAAGGCTTATGTCGACAGCTATTTCGCTGCGATAATGGAGCGCGAGAAGCAGAAGGCGGAGGAGAAAGCCGTGGCTAATCTGGAAGCCGGAAAGGCTTATCTGGCAAAGGAAATGCAGGCTGACCCTGCTATTCGCACAACTGAAAGCGGATTGGCCTACAAGGTCTTGCAGGAAGGCGATGGCGTGAAGCCGGACGAGGCAAGCCGCGTGAAGGTACACTATGAGGGTCGGTTGATTGACGGAACCGTGTTCGACAGTTCCATCGAGCGTGGCGAACCGGCAGAGTTTGCCGTGAGCCGTGTCGTTCCCGGATTTTCGGAAGGCTTGCTGCTGATGAGCAAGGGTGCGAAGTACCGCCTTTATATCCCGGCAGAATTGGGCTACGGCGAGAAAGGTGTTCCGGGCGGTCAGATTGGCCCGAACGAGATGCTTGTGTTCGAGGTAGAACTGCTGGGCATAAAATAGAAATTAAATTTTTTTGATATAAAAATATATCCGTATTGGGATAGAAGCGTTAATTTTGCCAACTGAAACAAAATGACTAATAACACTATGGACAAATTAAGCTACGCTCTGGGAATGAGCATGGGACATAATTTCAAGGGTTCAGGTATCAAGAAACTGGACACAAACGACTTTGCAGCCGGTGTCGCAGCCGTCTACGACGGTGAGAAGCCTAAAATGACTTACGACGAGGCAAAGCGCACGGTTCAGGAGTTTTTTGCCGCTCTTGAGGTGGAAATGCAGGCTGAGGCAGAGAAAGAGGGTGCGAAGAACCTGGAAATCGGTCAGGCATTCCTTTCTGAGAACGCCAAGCGCGAAGGCATTACGGTAACGGCTTCCGGCTTGCAGTATGAAGTGCTCAAATCGGGCAACGGCAACCAGCCGAAGGCTACTGACCGCGTGGAGGTACACTACACGGGTAAGCTCATCGACGGTACGGTGTTCGACAGCTCCGTAGAGCGCGGCGTACCTGCTACGTTCGGTGTCACTCAGGTGATTCCGGGTTGGGTGGAAGCTCTTCAGCTGATGCACGAAGGCGACCAATGGCGTCTTTATATTCCGGCAGACCTTGCCTACGGTCCTAACGGCGCAGGCGGCGTAATCGGCCCGAACATGACGCTGATTTTCGACGTTGAGCTTCGCAGAGTGATTAAGTAAGAAAACAAATAGGAAAAACAATACAATTATGAAGAAACTTATTTTCGCAGGTGTTGCAGCTTTGATGTTGGCTGTAACAGGATGTAAGAGCGAAGCCAACCAAAATCCGGAATTGGTTCAGCTCCAGGATTCAGTATCAATGGACTTCGGTAAGATTTTTGCCGGTCAGTACAATGCTCAGGTACAATACATGCCTGACAGCTTGAAGTATAACAAGGCTGAAGTGTTGAAAGGTTTGAAGGTAGCTATCGAGGCCGACAACTCTGTAAACGGACAATCTTACATGATGGGTCTGCAGATGGGTCTGGCTATCGCACAGAACGTATCAGCAATCGAGGACCAATTCGGTTTGAAGCTTGACAAGAAGCTCATTCTTGCTGCTTTGGCTCAGGAATTGTCTAAGGATACTATCGCTATCGACATCAACAAGATTGGCGCAGGCATCGACGAGAAGTTGATGAAGGCTAAGAAAATCATGGTTGAGTCAGATACTGCCGCTCAGGCCAACAAGAAAAAAACTGAGGCTTTCCTCGCTGACTTGGTGAAAAACGGCGCTAAGGAAGTGAACGGTATCGTTTGCAAGACTATCGAGGAAGGTACTGGCAACACAATTCTCGCTTCTGACGAGTTGAATGTTGTTTACACAATGTCTACACTCAAGGGTGACGTATTGGCTTCTTCAAGAGGTCAGGCTCAGAAATTGTCTGCCGGCTACTTCGCTAACCTGAACAAGGCTATGGTTGACGCTGTCACTTCTGTAAGACACGGTGGTCATTATGAATTCTACTTCAACATCGGTGCAGAGGTAGCAACCGGCGGTGTTGTTAAGCCTTACGATGTAGTGAAGGTTGAGATTCAATTTGTTCCGGCTGAGGAGCCTGCTGAGGCAAAATAATCCAGTCCAGAACTGATTGCATAAAAAGACTGAACGGGTCGCTTTCCATTTCGGGAAAGCGGCCCGTTTTGGGTTTATGATGCTCCGGCTTTGGAAATAACGGAGTTAAGTGCTAACTTTGCACCTCAATTCTGCAAAATGCTCCACCGTGAGGAAAGGAGCGGGAAAGCAGGTCTTGCATGTATATTTCGGGTAATCCGCAATGCCGGGGCAGGCATGAGGGATTGCCGGACGGTTATTTTTTATTGAAGGCATTATTATGAAGAAACTCCCACACCCATTGGTAGCCTGCATTCCGATTGTCTTGCTCATCGGGTTGCTCTACCTTTCGATTTCCACTTTTGGAAGCGACTCTCTCAACGGTGCCAGCCAGATGGCCCTGTTGGTGACCAGCGCTGTGTGCGCGTTTATTGGAATGGTATTCTACAAGGTTGAATGGAAAGAATTTGAGGACACCATCGTGCGGAATGTCAAGGGCGTGGCGTCGGCACTCATCATCTTGCTTATCATCGGAGCCCTTTCCGGCGCGTGGATGATTAGCGGTGTTGTCCCGATGCTCATTTCCTATGGAATGCACCTCATTCATCCCTCGGTGTTCCTGGCATCGGCCTGCGTCATCTGTATCGTAGTGTCGGTGATGACCGGCAGTTCCTGGACGACGATTGCCACTATCGGTATCGCCCTTATGGGCATCGGAAGCGCGCAGGGCTATGAGCCGGGATGGACGGCCGGAGCGATTATCTCGGGCGCGTATTTCGGAGATAAAATCTCCCCGTTGTCCGACACGACCGTACTGGCGGCTTCCGTCACCAAGACACCGCTGTTCTCCCATTTGCGCTATATGCAGATTACGACCGTGCCGTCGATAGTCATCACGCTCATTATCTTCGTCATCGCCGGTCTGAGCGGAGGTGTGGCTGATAATTCCCAGGTGGAGGCCATCAGCTCGGTACTTGACAGCACTTTCCACGTGACGCCGTGGCTGCTTGTCGTGCCCGTACTGACGGGAGTGCTGATTGCAAAACGCGTATCTTCGATTGTTACCCTCTTTCTCTCGACGGCGATGGCCGTAGTGGCTGCCGTCATTTTCCAGCCTGACATCATCGCTGCGCTCGTTCCCGGCAGCGATAAGCCGATGTTTGAGGGCATCGTGACGATGCTTACGTCGTCTACGGCATTGTCGACCGGCAACGAGATGGTGGACTCACTGGTGGCTACCCGTGGTATGGCGGGCATGATGAACACGGTATGGCTTATTCTCTGTGCCATGTGCTTTGGCGGAGCCATGACGGCAGGAGGCATGCTCCAGAGCATCACAACCATGTTCCTGCACCACATGCGCAATACGTTCTCCATGGTGACGGGTACGGTCTGCTCCGGCTTGTTCCTCAATCTGACGACGGCCGACCAGTATATCAGCGTTATTCTGACAGGTAATATGTTCCGTAAGGTGTATGAGGAGAAAGGCTACGAAAGCCGTCTGCTGAGCCGTACGACGGAGGATGCGGTGACGGTGACTTCCGTGCTGATTCCGTGGAATTCCTGCGGCCTTACGCAGTCGACCGTGCTTAATGTCAGCACCCTCACTTACCTGCCTTATTGCTTCTTCAACCTTCTCAGCCCGCTGATGAGCATTATTGTGGCGGCTATTGGCTACCGCATTTACTATCACAGCCGCCGTCCTGCCGAATAGGCTATAATGCGACCTTTCTGACGGCCGTTGAGGTGCGGAGCAGGTAGATGCCCTGCGGGAAACGGAGCGCGTCGCCGTTACCGTGGTAGACGGTACGGCCGTTGATGTCGTAGAGGGTGAAATATTCGTGTTCTGGGTTGTAAATCCGGCCTTCTTCCGCATGAATGGCCGTTTCGGTCGTGAGAACGCCGACCGAGGTCAATTCTTCCCATTGTGCGTAAAGTGTCACGTCGGCCGAGAACTCATCGGCTGCGAACGGTTCGCCGGGAGCATATCCCCGGCCGTTTCCTTGCGCTTCCGTATTCCATTCTGTCAGTCGGTAGCCCGCGTAGGCGAACAGGTCGGCAGGAGCTGCCGTCTGCCCCTCATTGCCGGGGTAGAACTGGCTGACGTGGGAGAAATCCAGTCCGTTATTGGAGCGATAGGTGATTTCAAAGTAATCCGTCAGCGGTTCAATGTTGCGGAAGCGCCGCCATCCTTCGGCATTGCGGTAAGCCTCGACGGCTTCTTCCGGCACTTTCAGTACGGCATTGTCAGGAATGCCTGAAAAGACATTGGTTCTAACGGGTTGAGGCTGCGGGTTGCGGTTGGTCAGTTCTGCCAGTGCCTCGCAGCCGTCAAAAGCCCAGTCCTCGATGGTTCTCACCGACACAGGCAGTGCGATTGCCTTCAGTTGTCCGCAGTTGGCGAACGCTCCCCATCCGATTGCCGTAAGATTGCCGGAAAGAGAGATTTCCGTTAGTCGGCTGTTGCTGAATGCGTTGCGTCCGAGGCTTGTCACGCCGGCCGGAACGGTATAGGCGTCACCCGTTTTTGCCGGCGGATAGCGGAGCAGGGTGGTTTGGCTGTGGTTGAGCAGCACACCTTCGTCAGCGGCAAAGGCGGAATTTTCCTCCGCGACCTCAAAACGTTCCAATCGGTCGCAGCCCTGGAACACATCGGTGCCTATCGCCGACACTTTGACGGGAATGGCAACAGACGGAAGACTCCGGCAGTTGCGGAAGGCTTCATCGCCAATGGTCATCAGGCTTTCCGACAGCGTCAGCGCCGTCAACGCTTCGCAGCCGTAGAACGCGCTATTTCCGATAGCGATTACATTCTCCGGCAGTCGTATTTCTTTCAATTGCAGGCACCCGGCAAATGTGCCTTCGTCCACTATATTTAATTTTTCGGATAAGGAAGCGGATGTCAGAGCCGTACATCCGGCGAATGCGCCTGTTCCTACCGTTGTCACGGAGGTGGGCAGTTGCACGGACGCCAGTGTCGTGCAGTCGCGGAAGGCATCGGCACCGATGCTTGTCAGTCCTTCCTGAAGAGCGATGGCCGACAGTGCCTCGCATTGGCGGAATGCTCCGCTGCCGATGGTTGTTATGCTACTGGGAAGGGCGATGCCCGTCAGAGAGCGGCAGCCGGAGAAAGTTTCCTCTCCGATGGTTCTCAGCCCCTCCTGAACTGCTACTGAGCGCAACGCGGTGCAGCCGCTGAACGCCTCGCTTTCGATGGCTTTGACGTTACCGCTCAGCGCAACGGATGCAAGCGACTGACAGCCTTTGAAGGCCCGGCTTCTTATGGAGGTAAGCGATTGGGGGAATTGGAGGGAAGAGAGGGCGGTGCATTCCAGAAAGGCTTCTTCGCCGATGATGCTTATCCGGTCGGGCAGGGTAACGGTCGTGAGGAACGTGCATCCGGAGAACGTGCGTTCGCCGATTTCCGTGATTCCGGAGGACAGGGTGACTGCCGTCAACGAGCGGCAGTCGCTGAACGCTTCCGCGCCGAGGAACGTTACCGCCGCCGGGAGCTCGATGGCAATGAGCCCGCTCCCTGTAAAGGCTGATTTTCCGATGGAGCGCAGGCTCTCCGGCAGTGAGAACACTTGTGCGGAGCATCCGGAGAAAGCCCATTGGCCGATTTCGCTTACCGCATAGAGGATGCCGTCGTGTTCCACTTCGGAGGGAATCACGATGCTCTGGCTCTCCCGGGTGAAGCCGGTGACGGCAACTTCCGTTTCCGACAGGGTCTGGTAGGTCAGGCCGTCGGAAGTAAACCGCGAGTAGGCCCGCAATGTGGTTGCGTTCAGCAGCAGAAGAAGCAGGAATGTCAGCGTATGTTTCATGGTGTGTCTTGCTAAGTTGCCTAAAATTAGTCAATTTCCCGTAGTCCGGCAAGTAATGCCGCCGGAAATCGCTGTTCGGTGCAGAAACAAAATTGCCCCACCGCAATGGCAGGGCAACCGTTTATGCTTTTTCGCATTTCTCAGAAAAGACCGTCCTGATAGGCGCGGGGTGTCTTGTGCAGATGCTCGTAGGCCAGCATCGTCACTTCGCGGCCGCGGGGCGTGCGCTTGATGAAACCTTCCTTGATGAGGAACGGTTCGTAGACTTCCTCCACCGTCTCTGCGTCTTCGCCGAGCGCGGTGGCAATCGTGTTCAGACCCACAGGACCGCCGCCGAACTTGTCGATAATCGTCAGCAGCAGTTTGTTGTCGACCTCGTCGAGGCCGTAGCGGTCGATGTTGAGCGCCTCCAGTGAGTAGCGTGCAATTTCAGGGTCAATCTCTCCGGAACCTTTCACCTGGGCGAAATCGCGCACACGTCGCAGCAAGGCGTTGGCCACACGGGGCGTTCCCCGGCTGCGCAGGGCAATTTCCGTAGCTGCCTCTTCCGTGCATTTCACGCCGAGCAGGGAGGCAGAGCGCAGCACGATGCGTTGCAGCACGCTGTGGTCGTAGTATTCCAGGTGGCAGTTAATGCCGAAGCGGGCACGCAGCGGCGGAGTGAGCAGTCCGCTGCGGGTTGTGGCACCGATGAGCGTAAACGGCGCCAGGTTGAGCTGGATGGAGCGTGCGCCCGGACCTTTGTCAATCATGATGTCGATGCGGTAGTCCTCCATTGCCGAGTAGAGATACTCCTCGACGACAGGGTTCAGGCGGTGAATCTCGTCGATGAAAAGCACGTCGTTCTCCTCCAGCGAGGTGAGGATGCCGGCCAGGTCACCCGGTTTGTCGAGTACGGGGCCGGACGTAATCTTGAAGCCTACGCCCAGCTCGTTGGCCATGATGTTGCTCAGCGTCGTTTTTCCGAGTCCCGGAGGGCCGTAGAGCAGCGTATGGTCGAGAGCCTCGCCTCTCATCTTGGCGGCTTGCACAAACACGCGCAGGTTCTCGATGATTTTCTCCTGGCCGCTGAAATCATCAAAAACGAGCGGGCGCAAGGCTCGCTCGAAGTCACGGTCGCCGTCGATGCGGCTGTTGCGTATGTCGAATTCTTCGCTCATTCTTCTTTGTTATTTCTTGTTGTCCAACACTTTCTCCACCCTCTCGGCCACCATTTCCGGGCGTATGCCTGTCATGCAGGCGTAGGGTGTAGCCAGATGGCATTCCTTGTTGCCGAACACCGAGCAGGGTCGGCAGGGCAGGTCGAGCTGCACCTCGTTGTTCTCCGCCTGCTGCCAGCCTGTGAATCCGCAGAACGGATGTGTCTGTCCCCATACGGAAACGACGGGAAGACCTACGAGGGAGGCAATGTGCATATTGGCCGAGTCCATCGATACCATCACGTCCATGTCGCTCATCAGCGCCATCTCTTTGGCAAAGCCGTGGCGTTTTTCCGCCAGGGAGACGATGCTGTCAGGGGCTGTATCGGCCAGCGAGCGCAGCAACTGCTGTTCTTCCGCGCCTCCTCCGAAGAGGAAAATCCGGCGGTTCCCTTTCTGCAGGAGCAGCGCCACCACTTCCCGCATCCGCTCAAAGGGGTAAATCTTTCCTTTGTGCTTGGCGAAAGGAGCGATGCCTATCCATTGTTCTCCGGCTTTCTTGGGAGTCGTTATATCGGCGTAGACGGAAGCGTCGGTACCGTCGGTGTAGACCGACGTAAACCGGCAGTCGAACTCAAAGCCCATGCGGCGCAGCACCTCGGCATAACGCTCGTGGGTCGTGCGCAGATGGCTCAGCGGTTTGTCGCCGTGATGGATGAGCCGGCGTTTCTCTCCGCGGCCCTTGTCGATGCGGAACACCGGAATGCGGTGCAGCGAGCAGTAAAGCCCTATCAGACGGCTGCGCAACACGTCGTGCAGGTCGGCATAGGCATCGATGGCATAGTCGGCTACCATTTTAGCCGCCAGATGCCACAGTCCTGCCACTCCGTGGCATTCGGGCGCTTTCAGGTCGACACCCACGACCGTCAGGTTGGCGGGGGCGTTGACAAACAGCGAGGTCGTGAACTTCTGCGTGAGCATCACGAACCGCGTTTCGGGAAAGGCATGGCACACGGAATAAACCACAGGTACGGTCATCGCCACATCGCCGAGTGCCGAGAACCGTACCAATAGAACGTTGCTGTATTCCGGATTTCTGTGTTCCAAATCAAATACAGGTTATTATTTCTTAGCGGCGTAGAGCACAGGATTTGTGTCTGCGTCGTTATACATCTTCATCTGGCGGTAGACCTTCATGTACTTGCGGCCTGCTGCGATGTCGTCGAGAAGCTGGCCGATGGCAGTAGAGAGGTCAACCTGCTGTTCGAGCAGCACGTTGAGTTTCGCCGTACATTTAGCGATGTGTTCGGCAGAGGCGTCGGTACGCTCTGTCTCCTGGCGCATGTGGTAGATTTTCAGCGCGAGAATCGACAGGCGGTCGATGGCCCATGCCGGGCTTTCGGTGTTGATGGTAGCGTCGGCTGCCGTCTTCACGTCTTTGTAGAGTTCGCGGAAATAAGTATCGATGTCTTCAACAAGGTCCGTACGGTCTTGGTTTGACTTGTCGATGCGGCGTTTCAGCGCAAGAGCCTCTACCGGGTCAATCTGCGGGTCGCGGATGATGTCCTCCATGTGCCACTGTACGGCGTCAATCCAGTTCTTGCGGAACAGAACGTCATCAATCGTACCGGCTTCGTATGGGTTTTCCGGCACAGCGTCGATGTTGTCGAACTTATGATAATGGAGCGTCGTTTCTCCAAAAATCTTGTTGCATTTTTCTACAAAAGCATTCATATACTATTTCTTTAGTTGATTCGTAATAAAACAACGGTTTTTGTCCTTGAAAATGGGGACGTTAACCATCAGGAAGGTAAAGATAAGTAAAAAAAGAGAGAAAAACAAATCCGTACTCTGCTATTTGCGTCGTCCGTGGGCCGCTCTATTTCCGCAGACTGCTGCGCATGGCTCTTACCGTGGCGGCAGAGGCGGCAAAACCTACGAGCGAAACGATGCCGAACACGATGAGCGTGTCGGTCAGAGAGACGGCGACAGGGTAGGTGTCAATCAGCAGGTTGCTCGTGTCGGCGCTCAGTCGGATTACGCCGAAATGTTCCTGAATCAGGCAGAGAATAACGCCGACGACAACCCCGGCTACTGCTCCGGCGAGCGATACCATCCATCCCTCCAGCACGAAGATGCGTGCCACAGTGGCATTGTCGGCGCCCAGGGCATGCAGCGTGGCGATGCTGTCGCGTTTCTCAAAAATCAGGATGGCAAGCGTCGTGAATACGTTGAACGAGGCAACGACCAGAATGAGGGTCAGCAGCAGGGTGGAAATCCATTTCTCTACGTTGATGAGCTTCAGTGACTGGTCGTGCTGCATCAGCCGGTTTTCCACGCGGTAGCTGTCGCCCAGCCGCTCGGACAGTGCCGACATCACACGGCTCTCACCGGCTCCGGGCTTGAGCGCAATCTCAACGGCAGTCGCCTCCTTGGTGTAGTCGTAAAGACGGCGTGCCACCTCAAGAGAGGTGAACACATAGTTCTGGTCATATTCCGGCTGCTTCAGCTCAAACACGCCGGCTACCATGACGGGAATGCGGCGGAATGCCGAGGCGGGATTGGCCACGTTGACGGGCCCTACGCGTTTCGGCGCATAGAGATAGCACGGAGTGGCATAGCCCGGCCGTGCCTCGACTGAAGTGGCCGCTCCGATGCTCATCACGGCCATGTCGGTAGCAAGTTTCTCGTCGTAGAGCAGGAACTTACCTCCGCCGTCGGGCAGGATGAGCGGGCGGACGTTGACGATGCTGTCGTAGTTCCCCCTGACGCCTTTTACCGTTATGGGAATCTGCCGGTTGCCGTAGATGGCGAGCGCGTTTTCCGTAATGGTGGGCTGTGCCGCTTTTACGCCCTCGACGGTGCGTGCCACTGACGCGAGGCTGTCGGCATTGCCTATGACCGCACCTTTGGCGGCCACCACGCGCAGCTCAGGCTCGAGCAGCGACATCTTGCTGTCGACCAGTCCGCTGAATCCGTTGAATACCGACATGACGCAAATCATCGCAAGGGCGGTGACGGCGACGGCACATACGGAAATGGCCGAGATGATACTCACGGCCGTATGTCCCTTCTTCGCGCGGAAGTAGCGCAAAGCTATTTTAAGCGGAAACAGATTCATCGGTAACCGATATTATTTCTCCTCCGTCTCTTCCTCGTCGTTGCGATGGAGCGCGGCATCCTGCTTGAGGATGTTGTCGATGTGTTCGATGTAGTCGAGGGAATCGTCGATGAAGAACGACAATTCCGGCGTTTTGCGCAGTTGGTAGCGCAGTGTCTTGGCCAGTTCGTAACGGATTGACTTGGCGCTGTTGTTGATATTTTTCAGAATCTCGCCGGCCTTTTCCGAAGGGAAAATGCTCAGGTAGCCGCGGGCGATGCTCAGGTCGGGCGATACGCGTACGGCGCTTACCGATACGAGTACGCCACCCATGGCTGCCGTCTGACGGCGAAACAGTTCACTTAATTCTTTTTGCAGTAATCGTGCAATCTTAGCTTGTCTTGTTGTTTCCATAAAATAAATTGGGTCTCTTATCCAAAGATAGTGAAAGGCGAGCGCAAAGGCAAAACGAAAGTGAAGTTTTCAAGTTGAGACTTTGCCGAGCCGCCTCCTATCTTATCCAAAGATAGTGAAAGGCGAGCGCAAAGGCAAAACGAAAGCGAAGTTTTCAAGTTATGACTTTGCCGAGCCGTATCCTATCTTATCCAAAGATAGTGATTAATTTCTAACGAAATGCCATTTCGTCGAAAAAACGGGGCCTTAGAGGCGGTCCTTCTCCTCCGTCAGCACCCAGGGCAGGAAGCGAAAATGACGGCAGAGCTTATAGTACAGGTAGTGGATAAACACCGTTGATGTGCCGAAATTCTCCGTGTAGTGGACCTTTACCTCGCGGAACAAATCCTTGTCTTTCAGCATGCGGCGCATGTAGCGGGAGAATTTTCCGTAGCATTGGTGACGTTTCGACCAGGATATTTTGGGGAAAAGCTCCTCAATGGCATGGATAATCTCAAAACTCTCAATCAGTCCGCGGCCGTTTCGGTTTCCCTTGGCCGTCTGTGAGTTGTGTTGCCGGAAGTAGTTGAGAATCTTGTAAATCTCGATGACGTTTCCGAGCATGGCCATTTCCATCCAGAACATCCAGTCGCCGCAGTTGCGCATCTCCATCCATCGCCGTCCGTCGAGGGTGAGTGCCTTCTCGCGGTTGAACACCACTCCGCTGGCATTGACCACCGTATTCTTCCAGAAGAAATTGTGCTCAACGTATTTTTTCCCGTCGAAACAAGCGTCATTGGCTCTCAGCTCGCGGCCTGCCCACTGGTTGATGTCGAACAGGATGGGTTTCCCCTTGGCGTCGATGCAGAGGCTGCCCACGTTGCAGAGCGACACGTTGTCGTGGCGGGAGATGCATTCCATGCAGGTTTCCAGAAAATCAGGCTCGCAGATGTCGTCGGCCTCCGCAATCCATATCCATTTGCCACGGGCCAGCTTGATGCCCTTCATCCATTGCTGGAAAGGGCTTCCGCTGTTTTTGTCGTTGACGACAATCTGGGATACGCGCGGATCGTTGCGGTAGCGCTCAAGTACGGCGCTACTGTTGTCGGACGAGGCATCGTCCAGCAAAATCAATTCATAATCCGTAAACGTCTGCCGGAATATGGACGTAATGCGCATATCCAGAAACGCCGCATAGTTATAGTTGGGCACTATAACGCTCACTAATGGTGATTTATCCTTCATTATTAAACCTAAATAATCTCATCAGGCAAGCGTCTTGCACATTCCCGCATCAGGAATTCCAAAACCTTGCATATTTCTTCTGCCAGGGCATCAGCTTGTATTTCAGCCACTTCTTGACTAATTTGAATAATTTCTTGCGAATCTCTTCGTCCTTGAACAGTAGCTTTGGCAGAGAGTCGTAGTAGGCCTTGTAGTAGCTGTCGTCGCGGTAGATGGAACAGCGGAAATAGTACCACCATTGCTCGAAGCGGATACACATGCCTTTCCACGGCTTGGTTCCCGTATAGTGGATAACGCCATGCCGCGCATCCTTTATTTCTTCTGAAAAACGCTCGGCGAATGCCGGGTTTTCCAACGTTACGGTGTAGAGTCCGGAAGTGAAATTATATTTTAGCGGCAGTTGTCCGATATGGCCGCGTGCCACGATGTTGATAATGTCCTGGTCCTGGAACTCATATTTTCTGTCCTTGTGAGCCAGGCATTTATCTGTAAATCCGACAGCATTCATCGCCTGTGCGTTCATCACCAGCACTCCGGCATTGATGTAGCCGGAAGGTTCGGCTCCGATGCTTTCAAAATAGGAGACGTCGGCTGACGGATTGGTCAGCAGCGGCGACTCGCAGACACCGAATATCCATTTGTCGGGTTGGGCGGCGCATCGCTCCGGCAACTCGGAAAGGTCGCATTCAACGATGATGTCCACGTCGAGATAAATCACGGTGGTGTAGTTGGTCGAATAGCGGGCGTTGAGTTCCGGCAGCAGCCGGGGTATGAGCAGCCGGTTATAGGTGCTTTCCGTAATGTCGCGCACTTCGTAGGCTCCTTGAAAGGCATTGCCGGTTTCGACGAACGTGATGCGGCATCGGCTGTCGTAGATTTCGGACAATCGGCCCACTTTGCTGCGGTCGGCCTCCGGTAGGGTGGACTCGCTGCAGAGGATAAAGATGTCGTAGAACGTGTCGGCATGGGCATTCTGCAACAGGGAGGTGATACACACGCCTGCCGGTATGACCATGTTTCTGTCAAAACTGAAAAAAATAGGAACGTTACGCATGGCTTGTTGTCCTTATCTGATGCAAAGTTACTGATTTATTTCTGAAAAACAAAAGGGCAGATTCCCCGTCGTCGGGGAGTCTGCCCTTGCTGTTTGGTGCCGGTATTTTATTTAGTTACTTCCTGAAGCATTACCTCTACGGCCTTGCGCAACTGGAGGTCGTCGCCTTGCAGTTGCGATTCCGGCGTGTTGTAAACCTCCACGTCGGGTTGCAGCTCCTGGTTCTCCAGATAGTTGCCCTGCATGTCCTGTACGCCTACTTGCGGAATACCGAAGACGAGCGACGGGTCAATCTGCGATTCCCACCATACGGCTGTCATCGTGCCCGGTACCGGCGCACCGATGAGCTTGCCTACGCCCAGTGTCTTGTAGACCCACGGGAAGCCGTGAGCGTTGGAGTAGTTATCCTCGCAGACGAGTACGCAGGACGGCTTGAGCCATTTGTTGTAAGGGTCGCTGCCGATGTATTGTCCGCGCGGCACGAAACGCTGGTACTCCTTGCCGCTCAACAGGGTGATGAGGTCGTCATGCAGCCAACCGCCGCCGTTGTGGCGGGTGTCGACGATGACGGCTTCCTTGCCGCGGTTGCGTCCGAGAAGTTCGGAGTAGGTCTCGCGGAAGCTCGGGCTGTCCATGCCTTCAACGTGTACATAGCCGATACGGCCGTCTGACCATTCCTCTACCATCTGGCGGCGTTGTTCCACCCAGCGCTTGTAGAGCAGTTCCGATTGTGTGTCGTAGCTGATAGGTTTCACGATTTCCTCGTATCGCTGATTGCTTTCCGGGTCGAAGACCGTGAGTACCACCTTCTTGCCGGCTTTGCCTGCCAGCAGCGGATAGTAGTCCATGCCCTTCTTGATGCTGTCGCCGTCGATGGTCTCGATGACGCAGCCTTTCTTGAACTTCATTCCGGCCTTCGTGAGCGGACCGCGTGCAATCACCTCGGCAATCTTCAGACCGTCGGCATCGTAGCTTTCATCGAAGAAAGCGCCGAGCGAAGCAGTAGCCTGTGAGTCGGGAACTCCCGTGAAGTAGCGTGCGCCTGTGTGTGAGCCGTTTAGCTCACCCAAAAGTTCCGACAGCATGTCCTTGAAGTCGTGGTTGTTGTTGATATGCGGCAGGAACTTTTCGTAGGCAGCCTTGTAGCCGGCCCAGTCGATGCCGTGAATCTTCTCGTCGTAGAATTTGTCGAGTACCTGACGCCAAGCGTGGTAGAAGATATAGGCGCGTTCCTCTGCCGGACGGTAGTCGAATTCGGCAGAGAACGGGATAGGTTCAGCTGTGCCGTCGCTCACTTCCACCTTTTTCAGTCCGCCACCGGCGATGAGGAAGAGGTTTTCAACCTTCTTGTCGGCCACGAATCCGGCGCTGCCGAGGTCCTTGACGAGAATCTTGGTGGAATGTTCCTTCAGGTCGTGCTCCCAGAGGTCGAATCCGTCCTCAAACATGGCGCTGTAGTAGAGTTTGTCGCCCTTGTCGCTGAGTACGGCATCTCCCATGAATGAAGAGCAGGCCGTCAGGCGCATCACGCGGTCCTTACGGTTGGCAAGGTCAAACTTCAGCTCTTTCACGGCATCCTCTTTCTCCTTGTCATCCTTCTTTCCCTTCTTGCGTGATTTTTTGTCTTTATCGCCGTCTTTCTCATCTTTTTCCTCTTCGGCTTTCTCTTCCTCGTCAAGCAGCTCCTGCTCCTCTTTTGAGAGGCGGAACTTGTCGTAGGCCTCACCGTCGAAGAACATGATGTAGACGTCCTGTTCCGCTCCCCAGCTTCCGTGGCTGCGGTAGCCGGCGCGGTCGGATGCCCAAATCATTGCTTTTCCGTCGAGCACCCAACGCGGGCTTTCGTCGGAATAGCCGCTCTCGGTCAGGTTGGTCATCTCGCCGCTGCCGTCGGCCTTCACAAGCACGATGTCCGTGTTGTTCCAACCGCCCACGGCGATGTATTTGGCCAGGAACCATTTGCCGTCGGGCGACCATTGGTATTGCTGGTCACCGTCGGAGTAGGAGTAGTTGTACTTGCCGTCGAGGACGGTGCGTGTCGTCTTGTCCTTGAGGTTGTAGACCTTCAGCGTGGTACGGTCCTCGAGGAAGGCCACTTCCTTACCGTCGGGCGAGTAGGAAGGCTGGAACGAGGCTTTGTCGGTTACGACCAGCGGTTCCTCCTTCAGTTCGTGGGCATAGGTGAAATACTTGTCCTCCTTGTTGACAAGAGAGGTCTGGTAGATGCCCCATGTGGCTCCGCGCTCCGCAGAGAAGAGCAGCGAGCGTCCGTCGGGGCTGAACTCGATGTTGCGCTCCTGCTGGGGTGTATCGGTGATGCGTTTGGTTGTCTCGTATTCGACAGAGGTCACATAGATGTCGCCGCGGATGATGAATGCTACTTCCTTTCCGTTGGGCGATACGGCCACGTCTGTTGCTCCGCTCGACATGACGCGGCGGATTACGTCTTTCTCCACTTGGTCGCTGACGATGCTCACGGCAACCTTACGGGGTTCTCCGCCTTCTTTGACGGTATAGATTTCACCGTCGTAGCCGTAGCAGAGTAGGCCGTTCTCCGAAGAGGAGAGGAAGCGTACGGGATGGGTATCGTGGTGGGTGATTTGCTTCACTCCCGTACCGTCGAGGTTGCGGCGGTAGACATTGAACGAGCCGTTTTCCTCGCTCAGGTAATAGAATGACTGACCGTCGGCGGTCCATACAGGGTTGCGGTCCTCGCCGCGGAACGTGGTGAGCTTCTCAAACTTCGGTTGTACGCTGTCGGTACGCAGCCAGATGTCGCGCGCGATAGACGACTGGTGGTGCTTGCGCCAGGGGTCTTCGTAGCCTTTCAGGTCGTGGAAGAGCATGCGAGAGCCGTCCTTGCTTACGGAAATGTCTTCCATCGGCAGGGAGGAGAACAGCCGTGGGCGGCCGCCGTCGAGGCTTACCTCATAGACCTGGTTGAAAACCGACGATGGGAACTGGCTGTCGTTGACGTCGGGCTGTATGGCGGCTTTATAGAGAATGTGACTGCCGTCGCGGAAGGCAATCGGATATTCGGATGCGGTGTGTGTGGTCAGCTGCTTGGGTACACCTCCGTCCTTGCTGACCACATAGAGGTCGGCGTTGCTGTTGCGGAACGAGGCGAAAACAATTTTCTGACCGTCGGGCGACCATACGGGTTGCGTGTCGTAGGCCGGGTTGGAGGTGATTTGCGTAGCGCGGCCTCCAGAAGCGGGAACCGTGTAGATGTCGCCTTTGTAGGTGAATGCGATGGTGCTGCCATCGGGCGATATGGCCGGATAGCGGAGCCAAAGCGGCTCGTTCTCAGCCATCATCGTTGCGGAAAAGCAAAGACCGAATAATGGTAATAATAGTTTCTTCATAAAAGGTTCAAGATTGATTAATAATAGAATACGAATTTAAGCAATACGGTACAGAATTCATAACATAAAACCTTAAATTTTGAAGCGTTTAAATTTTATTGAGAAAATGGTTCGTATGTTTTTTGAGTGCCTTTTCGGACTTTTTCCTTATTGCCTGGCTGATAAAAAAAGATGGCCACCCTCAAAGAAGGGCAGCCATCTGAATCAGATTGTGCTGTAACAAGTTATTTTACAAGAACTTTTGCTACGCTGTCGGCTGTGCGTACGAGGTAGAAACCTGCCGGTACGTTAACGGTTGCAGTGCCGTTGACGGTAGCTACCACCTGGCCTGCTGCGTTGTAGACAACAGATGTGCCTTCTCCGGCGATTTCAATAGCACCGTCGATTGCGCGAACTGCTGCCGGGGCATTGACGTTTTCAATGCCGGATGTTCCTACCGGGAAATATTCAATCGGGTAGATTTGCAAAGCTCCGTTGTAGATGGTTACTGCGCCGAGCAGGTCGTAGTGAACTCCTGCTTCCGGAGTTGTTCCTTCCCAGCCTTTGGAGAAAACGGTGATTGAGCCGGTGGCGTCTGTGAACTGGTTGCCAATTAATTCGCCGTCAGCGAGGAAGATAACTCTGTTCATGTCGGCTTCGCTTACGGCTGCCACCTCCATAATCGGGTAGATGAAGTTGCCTGGAGCCGGAGCGGTGATTTCAACACCGGTCAAATCTGGTTCTTTTGCCTCGTAGAGGCCGTTATAGTCTGTGAATTTGGTTTTGATACCAGCAGACAATGTTGCACCTACAACCAATTCGGAGTTACCTCTAAAATCGTAGTCGAACATAAGCATAGGAGTTTCGGCCTCATCGATGACATAGACATATTCTCCTTGAGCTGCAGTCACGGTTACAGGGAAATTCCATGTGAAGACTGTGCTCTTGTCGTTGATACCCTTGTCGATAAACTCCTGCATATTGTTGAGGCGTGTATCGATAACGTTGTAAACGGCAGTTACTGTCTCGCTGTTTTCGAGACCTTCTTTTTTAGCGTAGGCAGTTACCGTGTATTCTCCGGCAGCCTGGAATTCAATCGGTTTTTCGTAGAGTGTCTCTGCTTCGCCGTTGATGGAATACATGATGTCTGCACCGTCAGTACTGCAAGTGAGCTCGAGCGACGCCGGTATTTTAACATCTCCTTCTGTCAGAGAGAAGCGAGGTGTAGCGCATTGAGTCTCTGCTGCTTCTTTAGCGTATGTGATGGTAAGCCCTTCGATATGGAATTGATTGGTTTTCACTGTCAATTCAGCAGTATTGCTTCCTAAATCCGACCAAATGGCAGTCGGTTCGCTAAATGAGAATGAGCCTTCTGAAACAGAGATATTTGATGAAGTTGCCGTGTTGGAAGATGGAACATCAAAAACAATCTTTTGCAGAACTGTACCAGCAGGAGCTTTTATTGTTAGGGTGTTACCTGCATACATACGGATAGTCGTATCGTAACATTTTGGGGCATTATTGGAATTGGTCCCTTGGCTGAAAGTGAGTGAGAATCCCTTGGTGTATTCGTCACCAACGGTCGCTCCATCACTTATGAAATCAGAGAAAACGATGGGAACTTCTCCACCGTTGAATTCTACTATTGAGTAGGTTGCCGTTGCAGTTTCGCTATTTTCCAAGCCTTCTTTTTTTGCATAGGCAGTTACGGTGTATACTCCTGTTTCCGGGAATACGATGGGTTGCTCATAAAGTGTTTCATTACCGCCGTTGATGGAATACATGATGTCAGCTCCCTCTGTGGCGCAAGTTAAAGAAATAGGGGTAGACAGACCGTATGTTTCACTCTTCAGCGAGAATTCGGGTGTATAGCAATGTGTTTCAATTACTTCGTAGGTAATGGTGATGGAAGCATAACGGTTTTGTGTGGATGCGCTTGCGTTATTAGAATTGCGAGAAGCTGTGAAGGTTACAGATTCACTCTCTCCTTTCCACTCTGCGTTGTGACTTGAGTCTTCGGTCAATTCTCCTACATTTGCAGAAAGTACTCCCCATGTCTTATCGTTATTGGCAGCTCCAAGAGAAATATTTTTAATGAGGCCTTGAGCAATAGAGACCGTCATTGTGTTTCCATCTAAGGCTGATGCGCTACTTCCTCCGTAAAGACGGATATCACCGGCTTTGTTGTACGCAGGAGCGTTGCCGGAAGAGCCTTGTGCGAAGGTGATGTTGATACCATCTTCTTCAATCTCGATTCCATTTTTAGTAATATTGGAAATGGTAGCAGAACCATATCGCTCTTCGAAAAGGATGGTGATTGTGTTGTCTGCGGCGTTGATTGCGAATGCGCAGATGGCCATAAAGAAGGAAAGTAATAATTTTTTCATATAAAAAAGTTTTTTGAGTTGTGTTCATTAGCTAAACGATGGCCGGATAAGAAATGTAAGGTAACATGTTTTGAATTTGCAAAAGTCCGGCCTTAATTCCCTTTGGTGTGGATTGTGAATTTAAAGAAACAAGAGCGGAGAAATATATATTCCCCGCTCTTGAAATGTATGTGTCAAATTATTTTACAAGAACTTTCACTACATTGTCAGCTGTGCGTACGAGGTAGAAACCTGCCGGTACGTTGACAGTTGCAGTGCCGTTAGCTGTTGCTACTACCTGACCTGCTGCGTTGTAAACAACAGATGCGCCTTCGCTTACGATTTCGATAGCGCCGTCGATAGTGCGAACTACAGATGCGTTAGCAACTACGCCGTCTACACCAGCACCTGCCGGCAAGAACTGCATCGGGTAAACTTGAAGAGTTTCTTTGTAAACTGCTACGGCGCAGAGTACGTCGCACTTTTCTCCGCTTGTAGGACCGTCTACCTCCCAAGCCTTCTGGTAGTAAACGTTGATTGCGCCAGAACCGTCGTCAAGAGTCTTTGTGCTCTCACCTTCTGTGTAAGTAGCGTTTGAAATGTAGATAACCTTGTTGATGTCAGAAGTTGTGATTTCGCCTGACTTCATAGTCACATAGTCATAAGAACCCGGAGTTGCCTCGCCGAATGTATCAGCTACAGGGTATTCCATTTCATAAAGGTTGTTGTAGTTCTTGAAGTTACCTACGATACCTGCCGGGATAACATCACCCTTTGTATAGGTAGGAATCTGGTTGCCGTAAATCAACATAGGAGAACCTTCGCCGTCAACAACGTATGTGTAGCTTGGCATAACTGCAGTAACAGTTACAGGGAAGTTCCACTTGAAAGCTGTTCCAGCCGGTTCAGCCTCACCTGACATGATGAACTCGGCGATAGAGCTTACTTCTACCGGAGCCTTGATTTCGTAAGTAGCAGTTACAGTTTCGCTGTTGTCGATACCGTCTTTCTTAGCGTATGCTTCGATAGTGTATTTGCCGACTTCCTTCAGTTCGATAGGAGCAGTGTAAGCTGTTTCTTCTGCACCGTTCAGCTTGTACATGATAGTTGCACCATCAGTGTTGCAAGTCAACGCAACAGATTGAGCTGAATAGTAAGCGCCTTCTTCCAAAGAGAACTTAGGAGCAGAGCATTGAGTAACTTCGCCCTCATCGTAAGTAACTGTCATTGAAACGACACGGAATTGAGCGTTGCCTGTTTTGCCTGGACCACCCCACTTCTCGTTCTTTACAGTAAGTGTGAATTCAGCAGCATTTCCTGTCCATGTAGCGCCAGTAGTGCCGTCGATTGTCAATGTGCCTGGTTCAACAGGGTAGAAAGAAGCATCGGCAAGTACCCAGTCAGTTGTAGCCTTGTCAGCAAGAACGAATGATACATTTTTCAAAGTAGAACCGATAGGAACGGCAACAGTCATTGTGTTGTCGCCATACATACGTACAGATGTACCCGAAGTGTAGTATTTCGGGGCATTGGAGTTACCGCCGTCTGTGAATGTCAAAGTTACGGCGCCTTGAGTTATTTCAGTAACGGCAGTACCGTTCTCATAACCCATTTTTGTGAAGTCGAGGACTTCTTCTGCGGCACTCATTGTCGACATGCCAGCAACAAGCATTAAAGCAGAAAGTAAAATTTTTTTCATAGATACGTTATTTAAGTTGTTAGTTATGTGTCCCTTTGTTAAGGTCAACAAATTTAGGTATTTTCTTATTCACGTGCAATATTTTGCAATTTTTTTATGTTTAAAACAATATAAATATGTATATTGATAATAATAAATTTAATGGGGCCGGAGGGATGGATGTAAGTCTTGTTTCATTAGAATGTGACAGTGTTGAGAATATTATAATGTTAATGTGTGTTATAAAAACTTGCATTTTGATTAAAATAAGCTAATAGAATATGGTATTTTGTGGTGCGGAAAGATTTTTTTTGCGTATGTCGCTATAATTAAGTATATTTGCAGAGGAAATGGAGGGGGCGGCAGTTCTCTCCATTATTATTTATAATCCACTAAAAATCCACTAAAACGAAAGGATAGATGATAGATAGAGACGCACTGAAAGCGACCCTGGAAAAAGGAATGGAAGGCACGGACCTGTTTCTCGTGGACTTGAAAATCAGTAAAGACAATAACATCGTGGTAGAGATTGACAGCGATACGGCTGTCGACATTGATGAGTGTATTCGTCTGAACCGCCTTGTTGAAAGCGAGTTTGACCGCGATGTTGAGGACTACGAGTTGGAAATCGGGTCAGCGGGGCTGACTTCGCCGCTGCGCGTGGTGCGTCAGTATCTGAAAAACGTGGGCAACGAGGTGGAAGTGCTGACGGCCGACGGTCAGAAGTTGAAAGGCGTGTTGAAAAGCGCCGATGAGGAAGGCTTCGTTCTCACGACAACGAAGAAGGAAAAGCCGGAGGGCGCGAAGCGTCCGGTGATGGTGGAGACCGACCTCGCCTTCAAATACAGTGAAATTAAATATACGAAATACATAATCCAGTTTTAGAAAAGACTATGGCAAAGAAAGAGGAATCCATGAGCTTGGTTGACAGCTTCTCAGAATTCAAGGAGCTGAAAAACATCAACAAAACAACAATGATCAGCGTGTTGGAGGAGTCATTCCGCAATGTGCTGGCAAAAATGTTTGGATCGGACGAGAACTTCGTGGTAATCATGAACCCTGACAAGGGTGATTGCGAAATCTACCAGAACCTGGAGGTGGTAGCCGATGGCGATGTTGAGAATCCAAGCATGCAGATTGGGCTGACAGAGGCTCGCGAAATCGACCCTCAATGTGAGATTGGGGAGGAAGTGACGAAGGAAATCGTATTTGCCGATTTCGGTCGCCGCGCCATCCTTACGCTTCGCCAGACACTGGCTTCAAAGATTCTCGACCTTCAGAAAGATGCCATCTACAACAAGTTTAAGGCAATGGAGGGAGAAATCGTAACCGGTGAAGTCTATCAAATCTGGAAACGCGAGGTGCTCGTGCTCGATGAGGACCACAACGAGTTGATTCTCCCGAAGGAAGAGCAGATTCCGTCTGACCGCTACCGCAAGGGCGAGACCGTGCGTGCTGTCATCAAGGAGGTACAGAACACCAACAACAATCCGAAAGTGATTATCTCGCGTACAAGCCCGGAATTCCTGCGCCGCCTCTTCGAGATTGAGGTGCCGGAAATCCACGACGGCCTTATCCTTCTGAAGGGTATTGCCCGCATTCCTGGCGAGCGTGCGAAGATTGCCGTTGAGTCCTACGACGACCGTATTGACCCGGTTGGCGCATGTGTAGGCGTGAAAGGCTCCCGCATCCACGGTATCGTTCGCGAGTTGCGCAATGAGAATATCGACGTTATCAACTACACGTCGAATCCGGAACTCTACATCCGCCGTGCACTGAGCCCGGCAAAGGTGTCATCCATCCGTATCAATGAGGAAGAGAAGTATGCGGAAGTGATGCTGCATCCGGAAGAGGTATCGCTCGCTATCGGTAAGGGCGGCTTGAACATCAAGCTCGCAACCATGCTCACCGGCTATCAAATCGACGTCTATCGTTTCACCGACGACAGCGATGATATTTATCTCGATGAGTTCAGCGATGAAATCGACGGTTGGGTAATCGACGCGTTGAAGAACATCGGTCTGACAACGGCGAAGGCCGTTCTCAACATGCCACGCGAACAAATCATCGACAAGGCCGACTTGGAAGAGGATACGGTTGATTACGTGTTGGGTGTGTTGAGAGCAGAATTTGAGGATTAAAAACCACGATAAAGATATATGGCAATAAAGATAAGTCAAGTAGCAAAAGATTTAAACGTAGGAATCCCGACGCTGGTGGATTACCTGCAGAAAAACAATCAGGACGTAGAGGAGAACAACATCAACATGCGCATCACCGATGAGCAGTATGAGATGCTTGTGAAGGCGTTCAAGAACGACAAGGACCAGAAATCGAAGTCTGACCGTTACTCTTCCTCTCGTCATAAGGAAAAAGCCAAGGCTCACGAGGCAAAGAAAGAAGAGGCCAAGAAGGAAGAGGTGAAGGTGGCAGTCGAGCCGGTCAGCGGCCCGAAGGTAATCGGTAAGATTGACCTCGACAGCCTGAACAAGCCGAAACCGGAGCCTAAGCCTGAACCAAAGCCGGAGCCAAAACCGGAACCGAAGCTTGAGGTTAAGCCGGAACCGAAACCGGAACCAAAGCCGGAGCCTAAGAAAGAGGAGGTTAAGCCGGTGGAGACAAAGGTGGTAACCGAGGATAACGAAATCAAGACGGTGGTGGGTACCATTGCCGCCCCGAAAATCGTGGGTAAAATCAACCTCGACGAAATCAACCAGCAGACCCGTCCGAAGAAAAAGAGCAAGGAGGAGAAGCGCAAGGAGCGTCTGGCGAAGGAGAAGAACAATGCCAGCGTAGCCAACAACGACGGCGAGAAGCGCAAGCGCAAGCGTATCGGCAAGGAAAAAGTCGATATCGAGAATTCTTCTCAGGGCGGCGGAAAGGGTGACGGCGAGTCACGCCGCAACAATAACAACGGCGGCGGAAAGCAGAAGGGCGACCGCAACGCGGCTAAGGCAAAGCGCCACATCAAGCCGGAAGTGAACGAGGAAGACGTTCAGAAGCAAATCAAGGAGACGCTTGCCCGTCTGACCAACAAGCCTCAGAAGAAGAGTGCCAAGTGGAGAAAGGAAAAACGTGAGGCCTTCGAAGAGCGCGAGCGCGAGGAAGCCGAACTTGAAATGAAGGAAAGCAAGACGCTGCGCATCACGGAGTTCGTGACAGCCAACGACCTTGCTCTGATGATGGATGTGCCGATTAACAAGATTATTGCCACTTGTATGAATATCGGCGTGATGGTTTCGATCAACCAGCGTCTCGATGCGGAAACCATCAACATCGTTGCCGAAGAGTTCGGATTCAAGACTGAGTATGTCAGCGCCGAGGTGTCGGAAGCCATCCAGGTGGAAGAGGACAACGAAGAGGATTTGTTGCCGCGTCCGCCGATTGTGACCGTCATGGGTCACGTCGACCATGGTAAGACTTCATTGCTTGACTATATCCGTAATGCCAACGTTATCGCAGGTGAGGCCGGAGGTATCACGCAGCACATCGGTGCCTACAACGTGAAGCTCGAGGACGGCCGCCGCATTACGTTCCTCGATACTCCGGGTCACGAAGCGTTTACCGCTATGCGTGCCCGTGGTGCGAAGGTGACGGACATCGCCATCATTATCGTGGCTGCCGACGACAACGTCATGCCGCAGACGGTGGAGGCCATCAACCACGCATCGGCTGCCGGTGTGCCTATCGTCTTTGCCATCAACAAAATCGATAAGCCGGCTGCCAACCCTGATAAAATCAAGGAGGAGCTGGCCAACATGAACTACCTCGTCGAAGACTGGGGTGGAAAGTATCAGTCGCAGGAAATCTCGGCCAAGAAGGGTACGGGTGTGGCTGAGCTGATGGAAAAGGTGCTGCTTGAGGCCGAAATGCTCGACCTGAAGGCAAATCCTCACCGCCATGCTACCGGTTCTGTCATCGAGTCCTCACTCGACAAGGGCCGCGGATATGTGGCTACGGTGCTTGTCTCCAACGGTACGCTCCGCGTGGGCGACATCATGGTGGCAGGTACAAGCTACGGTAAAATCCGTGCCATGTTCAACGAACGTAACCAGCGTATCACGGAGGCTGGTCCTGCCGCACCGGCACTTGTGCTCGGTTTGAACGGCGCTCCTACTGCCGGTGATACATTCAATATTCTTGAGTCAGACCGCGAGGCTCGTGAGATTGCCAACCGCCGTGAGCAGTTGCAGCGCGAGCTGAAGGAGCGCACACGCCGCATGCCGGGTCTCGACGACATCGCACGCCGCCGTGCTTTGGGCGAGTTCCACGAATTGAACCTGATTGTGAAGGGCGACGTGGACGGTTCAATCGAGGCGTTGAGCGACTCGTTGATTAAGCTCTCTACGCCGGAGGTACAGGTCAACGTCATCCACAAGGCTGTGGGTGCGATTTCCGAGTCCGACGTAACGCTGGCTGCCGCATCCGATGCCGTAATCATCGGCTTCCAGGTGCGTCCGTCGGTAGCTGCGCGCCGTCTTGCCGAGAACGACGGTGTCGACATTCGTCTGTACTCAATCATCTACGATGCGATTGAGGAGGTGAAGGACGCTATGGCCGGAATGCTCTCTCCGGATATCAAGGAGGAAGTCAACGGTACGGCCGAGGTGCTTCAGACTTACAAGATTTCGCGCGTAGGTACGATTGCCGGATGTATGGTGCGCGAGGGTAAGATTAAGCGTACAAGCAAGGTGCGCCTTATCCGCGACGGTATCGTCATCTACAGCGGTGAGCTCGGCTCTCTGAAGCGTTTCAAGGACGACGTCAAGGAAGTGTCTTCAGGCTACGACTGCGGTCTTAACATTGCGGGCTACAACGATGTCAAGGAAGGCGATATGATTGAAGCCTACGAGGAAATCGAAGTGTCCAAGAAACTGTAATCGGCGACGGGACGAATGCGTACCATTGGCTTGAATCTGGGGTCCAATCTCGGCGACCGCAGGGAGATGCTCTCCTTTGCGGTGGAACGCATCGGGACGCTCCTCGGCTGCCGGTTGCGCGTCTCGCAGATATACGAATCAGAACCATGGGGTTATCAGTCCGATAACCCCTTTTATAATATAGCGGCAGAGTTTGAGAGCGACATCGCGCTGGAGCGTCTGCTCGATTTGCTTCAACAGGTGGAGCGGGAGGCCGGGAGCCTGTCGCACCGCACCGCCGACGGCAGCTATGCCGACCGCTCGCTCGACATTGACATCATCTATGCCGGCAGCGAGGTGGTAGCCACGGAGCGGCTGACGGTGCCCCATCCGCGCATGGACCGGCGGCTGTTCGTATTGAAGCCCTTGCAGCAGCTTTCACCCCGATGGCGGCATCCCGTAAGCGGGCTGACCGTGGATGAGATGGTTGCCGCGTTGGAATCGGAGGCTGACAGCGAACGAAAGGGGGCTGTCGATTGTTGAATAAGTACGTGACAAGTTAGATTATTTTTTATGAAAATAGATACGATTGATTTGGGCGACCGCCCTGTGCTGCTGGCACCGATGGAGGACGTGACCGACCCGTCGTTCCGCCTTATCTGCAAGGAGCAGGGGGCCGATATGGTCTACACGGAGTTTGTCTCGGCCGATGCTTTGGTGAGAAGCATCAACAGCACTACGCGCAAACTCCACATCGACGACCGCGAGCGGCCGGTGGCCATTCAAATCTACGGCAAGGAGGTGGAACCGATGGTGGAGGCTGCCAAGATTGCCGAGGAGGCCGGTCCCGACTTGATTGACATCAATTTCGGATGCCCGGTGAAGAAGGTGGCATCGAAGGGAGCGGGAGCGGGTATGCTCCGCGACGTGCCCAAGATGCTTCAGATTACGCGGGCCGTGGTCGACGCCGTGAAGCTGCCTGTGACCGTCAAGACGCGTCTGGGCTGGGACTGCGAGAATAAGATTATCACGACGCTGGCCGAGCAGCTGCAGGACTGCGGTATCCGGGCGCTCACCATCCATGGCCGTACCCGCAGCCAGATGTATACGGGCGAGGCTGACTGGACGCTGATAGGCGAGGTGAAGCGTAATCCCCGTATCCATATTCCGATTATCGGCAACGGCGACATCACGACGCCGCAGAAGTTGGCCGACTACTTCGACCGTTACGGAGTCGATGCCGTTATGGTGGGCCGCGCTTCCATCGGAGCGCCGTGGATTTTCCGCGAAATGAAGCATTACTTGCTTCATGGAGAACCGATTGAGCCGATTCCGGCAGCGGAGAAGATGGCCTTGCTGCGCCGTCAGATAGCCGAGAGCATCGGCCGGATTGACGAGTACAGGGGCATTCTCCACATTCGCCGTCACCTGGCGGCATCCCCGCTTTTCAAGGGCATCCCCAATTTCCGCGAGACGCGCATCGCCATGCTTCAGGCCGCTACGGCAGAGGAGCTGGAAGCCGTACTGCAAAAAGTGGAAACAGAATTCCTTCATATAGAACCATAAAAACAAACTGCAAGATGAAAAAACTGTTATTCGTAATGATGGTTATGGCTGCAATGGTCGTTTCGACTGCCAAGGCCGACAATTATCAGATTAAGGTAGGGGAGTTTGACGAGCTCGTTGTCAACGACCGTGTGAATGTTGTCTACTCTTCCAATCCTGATTCTGTGGGCTATGTCACATTCGACATCAAGCCGCAATTCGCTTCCTATATTATTGCCAACCGCTCGAAGAGCAAGTTGAAAATCGAGCTTGACCCGGCGGCAGAGCCTCTGAAGAACCTGCCTACGGTTTATGTCTACTCTTCTTTCCTCTCAAAGGCGGAGAACAACAAGGACAGCACGCTCTACATCCGCGACGTACGCCCGGGCGCGAAGTTGTCGCTTCAGATTCAGGGCAACGGTAAAATCGTAGCCCGCAATCTCGATGTAGTCGACATGACGCTCCGTCTGCTGACCGGCAAGGGTACAATCATTGCTTCCGGCAAATGTACGACGCTGACTCTTGACAATGTGGGAGCCGGTGAGATTCAGGCCGATGAGGTAGAAGCCCGCGACGTGAAGTGCCGCGTAATGGGTACGGGAACTATCGGCTGCGCGCCGACAAAGACGCTGAGCATCAACGGTCTCGGCTCAGGTAAGGTTTACTACAAGGGTTATCCGCAAATCACGAAGGGCAAATTGTCGAACGTGAAGTTTGAACCGCTCGGCGACAATTCCGCCACAGAGCAGAAGGTGACCGTTACGGAAACTGGTGATGCGGCCATGACGGAGTGCGATGATTCACAATATACGGAAGAAATGCCCGCCGACAACGGCCGTAAGCCTGTAGTCGACTAACGTTTCTGCTGTCAGCCAGTTATGGAAGAAGCCTCGCTGAAACAGAAGACCGCGCGGACGCTGAAATGGAACACGATTGACAAATTCGCGTCGCAGGTGCTCTATGCCGTGACGGGCGTGGTGCTGGCCAATGTCCTGTCGAAGTCCGATTTCGGACTGGTGGGGGCCATGCTCGTGTTTCAGGCTTTCGCCTCCCTGTTTGTCGACAGCGGTTTCTCCAGTGCGCTGATTCAAAAAAAGACACCGACGGAAACGGACTATTGCACCGTTTTCTACTTTAATCTGGCAATGAGTGTGGCGATATATGCCGTTCTATGGTTTTGTGCCCCGCTCATTGCCGATATTTTTGGTGACGAGCGGTTGGTGTCGCTCTCTCGAGTGATGTTCCTCTCGTTCATTCTTAATGCCACGGCCATCGTGCAGACCAACCGTCTGATGAAGCAGATGACAGTGGCAAGGGTGGCCATCGGCAATACGCTCGGACTGGTTGTCTCCGGCGCGGTGGGCATCTGGATGGCTTTTGCCGGCTACGGCGCGTGGGCCATCGTCTGGCAGACCATCGTACTCGCCGCTGTCAAGTCGCTTTTCCTGTGGCTGACAACGGGGTGGGTGCCGCGCAGCCGTTTCAGCATGGCGTCGTTGCGCTCGGTCTTTTCCGTGGGAAGCGGAGTGATGATGAGCTCGTTTCTCAACACGGTTTCCCTCAATGTCTACTCCTTTATTATCGGAGCCTACTACAATCTGGTGAAGCTCGGCTGCTACACGCAGGCCGACAAATGGAGCAAGATGGGCGTCATGTCCATCTCGCAGATTCTCACCTCGTCGTTCCTGCCCGTCCTCAGCGGTTGCCAGGACGATGCGGAGCGGTTCTGCCGCATGATGCGCAAGATGAACCGTTTTACCGCCTATCTGGTATTCCCGCTGATGCTTCTGCTCATTACGGCGGCTGAGCCTATTTTTCACATCCTTTTCGGCACGAAGTGGGACGAGGCCATCGTCATGTTCCAGATACTGGCTGCCCGTGGCATCTTCGTAGTGCTTACCTCTCTTTATAACAACTATATTCTTGCTCTTGGCAAGTCGCGTTCGCTCATCGTTTACGAGATAGTGAAGGACGTGCTCATGGTGGCGGCCATCGTCGTTACGATTCCGCTGGGTGTGGAGGCAATGATATGGGGACAGCTTGCCGCTTCCGTCATTTTCTATGTGTATGCCATTTTTGAAGCCGGGCATTTGACGGGCTACCGTCCGTCGCTGATGGTGCTCGATGCCGTGCCTTATGCGGCGATAGCCTGTGTGGCGATGGCAGCGCAGTGGGGTGTGTGGTATGCGGTCGGCAATGCTTGGGCAAGTCTGTTGCTTCAGACGGCCGTCGGCCTTGGTGTCTATTATCTGGCCAACCGGCTTCTTCACTCCAAAATCCAGGATGAGGTGCTTAGCTTCGTACTCCGCCGCCGCAAATCCTAAGAACTTTTTAGGGCGACACGGGATATTGTCGGATTTTCTTGGGAGAAGTTAGGATTTCCGCTGTGGAGGGATAAGAGTGGAATACGGTAACTATGATTGGATGTATAATTTAATGGGAAAACTAAATATGGATTTTAATTATTTTACGATGAAAAAACATTTGTATCAACTATTGGTGGCTTTGATTGCTCTCTCCTCTCTTTTTCTGGTTTCATGCAATGATGAGGAGGATATCTCTTCTGGAGATATTGTCGGCACATGGGAATGGGATTCTTTTGATTCCGAGGATTATTGGGGTAAACAGTATGTTCAATTCAATGCAGATGGAGAATATATTGAGGTAAATCTAAATGCTGATGGAACTATTGATTATATTGATAGAGGAGGACAATGGGAAAGAAACGGTAATGCTGTAATCATAAGCGATGAGGGTGAAGAGATTCCGACAACTGCGGTAATTACCAAACTCAGCAACGAGGATTTGACACTGACTGTATTAGGTATTTCGATGTCCTATAAACGTGTTGATGATTCGGTGATTGAGAAATATCTTAATTATTAACGATATTGGGGCATTTCAATCCCGTTCTGACTGATAGGTTGGGGACGGTTGTTTAAACCAAAAGGGATGGTTTCCGTTGAGAAGCCATCCCTTTTGGTTTTGTCTATCTTGTCCGCAGGGTTATCGGATGCGGATGTAGGTGTTGTAATAATGGAACCGCGGGTCGTCGGAAAAATAGGCGTAGTTTCCGTCAAGGTCATAGTAGCAGAATGCGGAACCCATGGCCTGATTGACATAGTTAATATAGAGTGTGCCCCGTTGGTTTGTTTCCCAGTAGAAATCCTCATACCAGATACGGCCCAGGCGGTCGTAGTAGCTGTAGGTGCCGGTGTAGTCTTCGTAGAAGGCATAGGACTCGCTGTAGCGGCTGTCGACGGGGACACCGCTTTCCTCAATCATACGCCATTCTCCCACCAACTCATGTACGGGAATAGGGTGGTCGACTACCTCCACTACGCACGATTGTAGCGACAGGGCTGAGATTATCAGCAGCAGTACCGCTGCGAGTGGAGTTGTTATATTATGCAGTTTGCTCATAAATTGGTCTAATTTTATATCACTTAAGTGCAAATATAGAATTTATCTTGAAAAATTCCAATAAATATGCTCGTAAATGAGACTTCCGGCGTTTTCAGGTGATGCCTGATGCAATGGTGGAAAGGGGTGAAAAAACAAAAGTGCATCCACCGTTGGGGACGCACTTTCGATAGCTTCAAAAAAAAATTGATTGTCTCACGACAATCAATCTTGTTAACCTTAAATCTAATACCATGAAAAACACATTACAAAGGTATGCTTTTTATGTTATACAATATAATTTTTCGATAGAAAAATTACTTGGTTTAACTTTATTTTGCATTCATACTCTGTATGTACTTTTATGTTTACATTTGTAAACAGTTTAAGGCTCTTTATGGATGAAAAAAAGTCTGCCGGATTTTATTTTCGGCAGACTTTTTGTATGCAATGTTGAGAAAAATCGGATTAGTGGCAGCATCCGTCGCCGCAACCGCTGCATCCGTGGTCGTCACCACATCCGTGGCAACCGCCGCAAGAAGGATGCTTGTCAGCCTCAGTGGCATCGCGCACCTCGATAATTTCCACGTTGAAGCGGACAGTCTTGCCTGCGAGCGGGTGGTTGAAGTCAACCGTCACGTTCTTGTCGGTAACAACGAGTACCGTACCCGGAGCCGGCATACCCTCTGCCGTCATCATCGTGATGTCGGCACCCTGATATACATGCTTGTCGTCAAACTTGCCGTCTACCTCAAACATCTCAATCGGAAGCTCCATGACGAGTTCGTTGCGGCGTTCGCCGAAACCGTTGGCCGGCTCTACGTTTACCTCAAATTTGTCGCCTACAGTCTTGCCTTCCATAGCAGCGCTGAGGGCCGGCACCATATTTTCGTCCAATCCGAAAACAAACGCTTCCGGGTCGTCTTTAGTCTTCGACAGCATCAATTCGGCGTTACCGCCTTCCAGTTCGAAAAGGTCGTATGCAAATTTCACATACTTACCTGTTTTGATTGTTTCCATATATTACGCTATAAATTAGTGGTTTATGAATTAAAGTTGTAAAGATAGCAAATTAATTTTGAATTTTCTCGAAAAAAGTTTTGATTTTGTGTTTGTAATTCTCAAAAATTGCACTACCTTTGTCGTCGAAATACCCGGGTGGCGAAATTGGTAGACGCGCTAGTTTCAGGTTCTAGTGGTGAACAACCTTGTCGGTTCGAGTCCGATCTCGGGTACGAAATAGAGAGTGTGAGTCTGAAAAGACTCACACTTTTTTTGTTTATCTGTGCTATTGCTGAGCTTTGCGATGGCTGCGCGGATGGTGGTCGATGATTTCCTGCCGGAGGAAGGAACGGTCGATATGCACGTAGATTTCCGTTGTTGTGATGCTTTCGTGGCCGAGCATTTGCTGGATGGCACGAAGGTTGGCGCCGCCCTCAAGCAGGTGGGTGGCGAAGGAATGCCGCAGGGAGTGCGGGCTGATGCGCTTCTTGATGCCGCACGCCTCACAAAGGTCGCGGACAATGTAGAATACCATCACGCGGGAGAGCGCACCGCCGCGCCGGTTGAGGAAAAGAATGTCGGAAGCCTCGCGCTTTACGCAGAGCTCGCTCCGGCGTTCCAGGTAGTTGACAATCTCGCCGGCCGCCGCCTTCGATATGGGGACGAGTCGCTGCTTGCTTCCTTTTCCCTCTACAATAATATATTCCTCGTCGAGATAGACATTCGACATTTTCAGCCCTACCAGTTCCGAGACACGCAGGCCGCAACTGTACATCGTCTCGATAATGGCACGGTTGCGGCAACCCTCATAGGTCGACACGTCGATGGCCGCCTCCATGGCGTCGATTTCCTCCACGGTCAGCACGTCGGGCAGCTGACGGCCGATTTTGGGATGCTCGATGAGCGAAGCCGGATTTTTTGTAATGATTTTCTCCATCTTCAGGAAATGGAAAAAGGAGCGTATGCCCGAAATGATGCGGGCTTGTGAGCGGGGCTGGATGCCGACGTCGTGCAGGGCTGCCAGAAAAGTGTGCAGGTCGTCCTCCGTAATTTCTTCCAGGCTCTTGCGCTCGTCGGCAACGTAGCGCAGCAGTTTGCGGACATCGTCGTCGTAGCTGCTGACCGTATTGGCTGCCAATCCTTTTTCCAGAGAGAGATAAGCCTTGTATTGCTCGATGATGGCATCGAAATTTTGTATTTCCTGCATAAAATTTATGGAGATTTGGCTGAAAATTACTAAATTTGCAACGAAATTGACGGAGAATTTTTCAATTGCAAAGGTAGGAATTTTCCGAAAGAAGGTTTCGATAAATAGGCAGAATTATGAAAGTTTTAATTATCAACGGTCCAAATCTGAATCTTCTCGGTGTCAGAGAAAAGACGGTCTACGGCGACCGCTCGTTTTCCGACTATCTTCAGGACCTGAAATCTGCTTACCCGTTGGTGGAAATCGACTATTTTCAGAGTAATCACGAAGGCGCGCTCATCGACGAGCTGCACCGTAACGGATTTGACTGCGACGGCATCATTCTGAATGCCGGCGCCTACACGCATACGTCAATAGCTTTGGCCGATGCCATCCGGTCGATAACGGCTCCTGTCGTTGAGGTTCATATTTCCAATGTGCATGCCCGCGAGGAATATCGCCGGCAGTCGATGATTGCTCCGGCCTGCAAGGGTGTGATAGCGGGTTTCGGGCTCGACAGCTACCGGCTGGCGCTAGAAGCGTTGCTTCATGCTGCTCAGGCAGAGGGTTGATGGAAAGAATAATGTAGTAGAGGTATAATTTATATAAGCATCTAAGAATAGAATATGATACGAAACAAGTTCACAAAAATAGTAGCAACGGTGTCTGACCACCGCTGCGACGTCGATTTTATCAAGTCGCTGTATGAGAACGGTCTGAACGTGGTCCGCATGAACTCGGCCCATCTGCAGCGTGAGGGTTTCCAACGCATCATCGACAACGTAAGGGCAGTGTCCGACCGTATTGGTATCCTGATGGATACGAAGGGTCCGGAGGTGCGCACGACGGCCAACGAGGGCGGTGTCAACTTTGAGTTTGTTGCCGGCGACAAGGTGGAAATCAAGGGTATGCCCGATGAGTTGTCGACGAAGGAGTGCATCTGCCTGAGCTATCCGGGCATCGCTGACGACGTGAAGCCGGGAATGCACATGCTGATGGACGACGGAGAGCTGGATTTTCTCGTTGACGCCGTTGAGGACGGTGTGCTGAAATGTACGGCTCAGAACAACGGTGAGCTTGGTTCACGCAAAAGTGTCAACATCCCGGGAGCGAGCATCAAGCTGCCGTCGCTGACACAGCGCGACATTACCAATATCGGATATGCCATCGAGATGGGTGTTGACTTCATTGCCCACTCCTTCGTGCGCAGCAAGCAGGACGTGCTCGACATTCAGGCCATCCTCGACGCACACAACAGCCCGATTAAGATTATCGCCAAGATTGAGAACCAGGAAGGTGTCGACAATATCGACGAGATTCTGGAGGTGGCCTACGGTGTGATGGTGGCGCGCGGCGACCTCGGTATCGAGATTCCGGCAGAGCGCATTCCGCTCATTCAGCGCATCCTCATTCAGAAATGTATCAATTGCCATAAGCCGGTTATCGTGGCAACCCAGATGCTGCACACGATGATTTCCAATCCTCGTCCGACACGTGCCGAGGTGTCCGACATCGCCAATGCTGTCATCCAACGCACCGATGCGTTGATGCTTAGCGGTGAGACGGCCTACGGTAAGTATCCGGTAGAGGCTATCTCGACGATGACGCGCATCATCAGCGAGACGGAGCAGACCCTCCGCGAGAATCCGGCGATGTTTGCCGGAGCGGGAGCTACGCTGTTCTGCCGCACGGAGACTGACACCACCTCATTCCTCGCTCACGGAGCAGTCGACTCGCAATATGCGCTCGGCACGCGTGCCATCGTGACCGACAGCTACACAGGCCGTACGGCGCGCTATCTGGCGGCTTTCCGCGGTATCAGCCCGACGCTGGCCTTGTGCTATCATGAGCATGTAACCCGTCTGCTCGCTCTGTCCTATGGTGTCTATCCGCTTTACCAGAAGAAGGATGCTACTTCACGCGAATATCTCTATAATGGTCTGCGCCACCTGATTGAGCTTGGCCTGATTACTCCCGACGATAAAATCGCCTACATGGGCGGCGGCTTCGGCGAGGGCAAGGGTACGACGTTCCTTGAGGTGAACCGCGTGGGTGACGTAATGGAGAACTACGCCGTGTATGATTTGCCGAATCTCGAAAAACCGGAATAGAAAATGACTGAAGAACTGGAGGATTACATCCTGTCGCATATCGACGAGGAAGGGGAGATGCTGAGCCGGCTCGACCGGGAGACGCATTTGTTTCATCTCCGTCCGCGCATGTGCTCCGGACATCTGCAGGGAAAGCTGCTCAAGATGTTCGTGCGCATGATTCGTCCGAAAAACATTCTGGAGCTGGGTACGTTTACCGGCTATTCGGCACTGTCGCTGGCCGACGGTATGACGGGCGACGGGGAGTTGCACACCATTGAGATTGACGACGAGCTGGAGGACTTCATCCGCGAGCATTTCGAGAATTCGCCTCATGCCGACAGGCTGAAGCTCCATGTGGGCGACGCGCGCGAAATCATTCCGCAACTCGGTCTGACGTTCGACCTGGTGTTTATCGATGCCAACAAGCGTCAGTATCTGGAATATTACAACCTGGTGTTTGACTACGTCACTCCCGGCGGCTTCATCATTGCCGACAATACGCTTTGGGACGGCAAGGTGGTCGATTACGGCAAGAAACTCGATGCCCAGACGGCCGGAATCCTTGAGTTCAATAACTTTGTGGCCCGCGACAAGCGCGTGGAGAAAGTCATCCTGCCTCTGCGCGACGGCTTGACGCTGATACACAAGTTGCCGTAAATTAGCTTCGCCTTATTCATTTATAACATAAGAACCGGACTCTGAAAGTCTTATATCCGACTTTTGGAGTCCGGCTTTTTTATGCGCTCAATTGACCAATTGATACTTTTTTGAGTTAAACAGTGGCGTTTTTGATTTGAATCTTGACGAAAATTGCTATTTTTGTAGGAAATAACCACTAAACGCTATATTTATGAAGAAAATCTTTACTCTTGTCTTTGCTGCGTCATTGGCGACTTCTGCTTTCGCTCAAGAGGCTGCAACATTTGTGGTTGACAATGTGGAATACATTGTTACCGGAGAAAAGACGGTCGGCCTCAGCGGACTTACTGACGAGTTTGCCGCTACGGAGCTGACGGTTCCTTCCGAAGTCGTAAATGAAGGAAAGACCTACAGTGTGACTTCCATTGAGGAAGAAGCCATCAAATGGTCTGACTTGACAAAGCTCGTACTTCCTGCTTCTGTTACGGAACTGAAGGAGACAGCCATCTATTCCAATGATGCCTTGGTAGAGGTTGTGCTCCCGGAAACGCTCACTACGCTCGGACGCTATGCACTTGCCTACAACGACGCGTTGAACAATGTCGTTGTTCCTGCAGGTGTGACCGTTATTCCGGAAAGTTGCTTTGCACGCAACTCCTCTATGACCAACATTGAAATCAAAGGTCAGTACACTTCTATCGGTAACGGTGCTTTCTACAAGGTTCCTTTGAAGGAAATCACCATTCCGGCTACTTGCAAGAGCATCGGCGACAACGCATTCCAGCTTTGTGAGGAACTGGCAAAGGTGACGTTGAACGAAGGTTTGGAGACACTTTCCAATGGTGCTTTCCGTCAATGTCCAAAACTTACGGAAATCACTTTGCCGGAATCGTTGGTTACTCTCGATGACAACGTGTTCCTTGAGGCAGGTCTGACATCTGTCAATATTCCTGCGAATGTGAAGACTATCGGTAACGCAACTTTCGGCCAGACTCAGATAACTGCATTTACGGTGGCTGAGAACAACGAGCAATATAAGGCCGTAGACGGTGTGGTCTACACGAAGGACGGTCTTATCCTTGCTGCATATCCAACGAAGGGTGCTGCGGAATACACCGTACTCGACGGATGCCGTGGTATTGGCGGCGGTGCGTTCTATGCGGCGCAAATTCAGAAGCTCACCTTGCCGGAAACCATGCGTGCTTTCGACAGCTATGCTTTCACTTTCTCCTCTCTGAGTGAGATGAACACTCCGGCTTCCTTGCTCTATATGGGTGAGCAGGCTCTTGCGGGAACTCAGTTCACGTCATTTGCTTTCCCGGAGGGCATGACAACTCTTTACGACGGTGTTATGGGTCAATGCGAGAACCTGCAGTCCATCACATTGCCGTCTTCAATCAACTATGTCGGCTTCCATGCCTTCTACCTTTGCAAGGCGCTGACTGAGGTGCACTGCCTCGGTGCTGAACCGGCTTATTTGGATTTCTATGAGGAAGGTGACCACCCGTTCGGCTACATCGACCGCGACAATGTAACGGTTTCTGTTCCGAAGGGACGTCTGGAGGCTTACAAGGATTCTTACTGGGGCTCTGAGTTCTCTAACATCGTCGACACAGAGGCTCCTGTATTCTTCCCTGACAGCTTTACTCCGGCGGCAGAGTCTGAGCTTTCAGAACTCGGCACAATCGACATTACGTTCCCGTCTGAGGCAACTGTCGTAAATTCGTTGCCGGAAATCACAGTTTCCAAGGGCTCTGAAATTTATGGCGAGCCGGTAGAGGATTTCGGCTGGATGGCAGTCAACAATTCTGCAGACAAGATGACGGTTTCCGTATTCCCGCAGGATGAGTATGGCGAAGGCTACGTACAGCCAATCGTACTCGAAGGTGGCGTTGACTATTTCGTGAAACTTCCTGCCGGATTCATCAAGGACAGCGAAGGCGTTTTGAACCAGGCGATGACTATTCAGTTTGTGGGCAAGGAGAATTCTTCTGCTTGCAAGGTGGAGAGCAGCAATTGCCTCGTACTCAACACGGCTGAAGGTTTCAACGTTGTTCTCGGCGACGCACAGAATGCGACGGTAGAGATGTACAGCACGACAGGCGCTCTTGTCAGCAAGGTGAACAACGCCAGCGGCTCTGTACTGCTCAAGGCCGGAGCTAACGGTGTGTATGTTATCCGCGTATTTGACGGCAGCAAGGCCTACACCTTCAAGGTGGTTAAATAAGAACGGTAGCAATCCATAGGGATTTCATCCGGTAATTTACGCCCGGCAAGTCATGGTTGGCTTGCCGGGCTTTTTTTCGTGGGTGAAATTTGTCGGTGTGGAGGGAATCGGCTACCTTAGTGAGGTAATCTGTACAGCGTGGCGCAACTGTAGGGAAATCTGTTGCCGGATGGCGCCGTTGTTTATTAATTGAAAAGATATTAGTATGAAAAAACATGTTTATTACGCCTCTGAAATGGAGGAATTGAAAGAAGAGATGATTCAAATGTTGTCGAATGTCAGTCGTCAGATTATTTCGTTCGACGCCGTAGATGTCGATATGACTGTCAAGGGGGCCGCGAATGCGCTGTGCCTGGAAGGACGTGGAGAGGGCGCGGACAGGTTAAGGCAATCAATTGACGCGGCGGTGGCGCAGGCTGAGGCGGTGGCTCCGATGTTTGACGTGTTCTCTGCTTCCCGGGTGATGGTTTATTTCTGCAGTTCGGAGCAGCATCTTTTTTTGATGAGTGAGTTGGATGCACTTTTCGCCTTTAAGCAGAAGTTTGGCCCTGATGCGGCTTTTATGTGGGGAATCGGTACAGCTGCCTGTGTCGGCAAGGATTCATGCGAGGTCCGCATGCTGTTGGTCGATTTGCAGGAGAAAAAATAGAAGAAAAAATAAAGAGCGGCGCTCCGTGTCGGAATTACCGATAGGGAGCGCCGCTTGCTTTTGTCTGTCGCTCAGCGTGATGTGGCGATGCGGATGGGATAAATGCAGGAACCGGGAAGGGCGCGTCCCTCGACGGAAAGCCGCAGGGTGCGTGTCGGTGGTGCGAGAAGGCGGTGATGGATGGGCGAGCCTATCCGTCCGCCGACGTGGAGACTTGACAGGCGTCGGCCGTGGCAGGAATGGCCGTTTTCTGCATAGACGGTCAGCGAGAGGTCGGCGTTGTCCGATGCTATGTCCCATGTGACAAGTTCAGGACGTTGCCAGCCGGTGTCGGTCGGGTGAGTTGTCAGTTCGATGCTAACCGGCGTGTCCGACTCGCTTTCAGTCAGGGAAAGAGCGCCGTCCGCGAGAAGCCATCCGCCGTTGATTCGGGCGTTTGGGAGCGGACGGCGGTAGCAGTGGAGCGTGCGCTCGACGATGAGTGCCGATTCGGCCGCAGTCAGCCAGATTTCTCCGTAGCGGGTCGAATAGCCCATACTTGTTGTGCCCGGCTGGAAAATGCCTGTCGGCTTCACGCGGCTGCCTTCGTAGAGGCAGAGTTCGCCGTTGGTGTCGATGAATGCCAGTCCGTTTTCGGTAGCCGTAACCGTTCCGGGAGCTTTCAGTTGCCGTCGGGAAATGCGGGTGGCGGCTGTAAAGCCTCCCCGGTTGTCGAACGACAACAGGTAGACTCCGTCGGCGGCGAAAAAGCAGACCGGGCTGCGTCCTACGAGCCACGACGACCCGTAGCGGAACGAGGGTTGCAACGCAATTACTCCACGGTTGGTGGAGCGTGTGCAGAAGTGCCATTGCAGCGGATTGCCGGCGGCGCTTCTTACGATGGCAGAGGCATCGTGCCGGGGCCGTTCGTCCGGCTCGGGAATAACCGCGGAGGCGTCGGCTGACAGTTGGAACGGTTCGTCCTCCGCCAGCGCATAGGCAAAATTACCCGACACGGATGCCGTAAGCGGGACGGACAGCGTGTATTTGTGGCCGTCCTTGACTGCGGTAAGCGTCAGACGCAATGCCCGGTTGTCGGGATAGACAAGGAGGCGGCCGAGAGTCAGGCTGTAGCGGGTGGCGGTTTCGGTGTGGACAAGTCGGGAGATTCCCTCGGTTGTGGCAATCTCGGCGATGACGGTGGTTTCTGCCGGACCGTCGGTCAGTTGGCCGGCATCGCAGAACGAAAGGAATGCGCCCGGCCGGTGGAATCCGGTGAGAAGGTCGCCGCAGAAGAGCTCGCCTCCCACGTCGCACAGCGTCCGGGCTGCGAAAGGAGGCAGCCGCCGTTGCCATTCCGCGCTTTCCTCTGTCGTGGGAGATAATAGGGCGAAACAGTCGGGGGAGGAGGTCGGAGCGATGCCGTCGCCCGTAACCTTGCCCTGCAGGAAGGCATCGATGTCGCTGATGACGGCCACGCGCCGTCCGCGGGTCTGCGTGATGACGCTGTGGTCTTCCGTGTTGCCTATCGGGGTCAGGCCGGAAAGACGGATGAAGTATTCGGGCGTGCCCACTTGCCGTTTCTCGAGAAAGGCGCGGATGTCGCCCGTGGTCAGCGGCAGTTCGTCGGTCACATAAAACTCGATGGCCTTCACCAGCGGTCTCCAGTTCCCGAGTCCGGCGTCGGCCACGGTAAAAGCCGGTCTCCATAACGGCACGCTCAGAGAGGATGGTTCTATCTGGTTGCGGTTGTCGGGATGGGTGCGTGCCAGCGTCTCGATTTCCGGACGCGTGCCGAGCAACGGCCACTCGTTGCACCATAGCAGGCTGTCGTCGGCCAGCCGCAGAGCCGTCCTGACGGCGACCGGCATCAGGTATCCGCGGTTTCGGCCGGCGTCGCGGCGGAGAGAGCTGACGGCATCGTTCAGCAGATGGCGTATGTCGGCCTTGTCATCGGCATTGACCGTTCCTGTCCAATTGGGGTAGCTGCCTTTCAGCGTGAACGAGGGGAGGTCGGCTGTTACGCTTCCCAATAGCATTGCCTGCCAGGAAAATACGGGAAAGCGGATTTCGCTGTCGAGCAGCGTGTAGTCGTCGTCCGTGTAGCGGAGCAGGATGATTCTCCGGCTGTCGGCTATGGCCAGAAACTCACCTGAGGCGGCCATTCCCGCAACATCACCTTCCAAAGTGCAGAGCGGCCGGTCGACGGCTCTCGCCGATGAGCCTTCGATGGCGGCGGCCAGAAGCAGTTGCCGGTCGCGGACGGTGAGTACAAACGTCGTTTCGCCCCGGCGGTCGCAGCCGGCCAGCGTTTCGCCGAAGCGCAGTTTCCAGCGTGTTTCGGGTTCGCCGGCGGCAATGAGGCAGTCGTTGTGCTGGCGGAGGTTGACACGGCGTGTCGTGTCGCTCTTTGCCGGTTGGAGCAAAGGCGGGGTAAGGATGCGTGTGTTTTTCATAATCTGTCAGAGTTGGATGATTGAAAGCCCCAAAGTTATGGCGCGTTCTGACCGATGCCTGCAAAAACGCATAAAATCTGCCGTAATACTGATAAATCAGAGGTAATAAATGGGTGATTATTGTGTTTTTTTTGAAAAATTTCTATATTTGCATAATATGGGGCGAGGCTTGGCAACGACGGGCGGAAGAAGTCGTTTTTGCAATTTGCCTTTGGCTTCCTTTTGATTAGACATTGCGAATATGAACAATACGATTAACGAAATACAGGACGAAATTATTGATGAGTTTGGCGGTCTTTCCGACTGGATGGATAAATACGCCTTGATTATCGAGATGGGTAACTCGCTTCCTCCGCTGGACGAGAAGCACAAGACCCCCGAGAACATCATCGAGGGTTGCCAGAGCCGCGTGTGGATTACGGCACACTATGAGGACGGCCGTATCACTTTTGAGGCAGACAGCGACGCCATCATCGTGAAGGGTATTATCTCGATGCTCATCCGGGTGCTGTCGGGTCAGAAACCGTCGGACATCCTGAACGCCGACCTTTATTTCATTGACGAAATCGGGCTGTCGGAGCATCTTTCGCCTACCCGCAGCAACGGTCTTCTTGCCATGGTCAAGCAGCTCAAGATGTATGCGCTGGCCTTTAAGGCAAAAGAGGAAATGTAAGAAATAGAAACACTTAAAACCTACATGTAAACACACATGGAAAAAAAACGCAACACTGTGCTTCAGGCATTGGTCATTGTACCGGTTTGTGCCGCTGCGCTGATTTATCTGCTCGCTCCCGTCTTCAATGTCCCTCTGTTCGGCATTGAGAAGGGCTTTGACAACGTGTCGCAAATGTGGACGCTTGGCCGCTATATGGAAATGACCACGTTCCTTCTGCCGCTTATCGGCGGAATCGGTGCGACGCTCTGCACCTTGTCGCGTCAGGTAGGGCCTCACATTCTGGCTCTCGCTTTTTCCATGCTTCCCGTCATGTTCTTTGTCCACTACATCCACATCATGGCAAAAGCCATGGGTGGCAATCTTTCCGGCGTGGCCGCATTGTTCAGCTGGGGCATCTGGGCAAGCCTGCTGCTCTCGCTGGTGGCTTTTGTGGCAGCCTCAATCGTCGTCTACAAAGAGTTGAAGAAGAAGTAAAACCATTAAATACACAAATCTTATGTTTAAAAATCAACCTAAAGGACTTGTCCCCGCCGCACTTTCCAACATGGGAGAACGCTTCGGTTACTACATCATGAATGCAGTATTGACGCTGTTCCTCTGTTCAAAGTTCGGTTTGAGTGATGAAACGGGTAGTTTGATCTACTCATTCTTTTATGCCGGCATTTATGTGCTTAGTCTTGTCGGCGGTATTATTGCCGATAGAACCCAAAATTACAAAGGAACGATTATCAAGGGTTTGATTGTGATGTCGTTAGGCTACGTCATCCTGTCAATTCCTATTCTGTCGACTGCCGACAACATCTCCTGGCTGTTGCCGCTGACGTGTGTCGCCCTGTTCCTTATCGCATTCGGTAACGGTCTGTTCAAAGGCAACTTGCAGGCTATCGTAGGTCAGCTTTACGATGACTATGAGGCTGAGGCTGCCAAGAAAGGCCCGGAAGCTCTCGCTATTGCAAAGAGCCGCCGCGACTCCGGTTTCCAGATTTTCTACGTGTTTATCAACATCGGTGGTCTTATCGCGCCGTTCGTTGCTCCGTTGCTGAGAAACTGGTGGCTGAGTGCCAACAACATGATTTATAACTCCGACCTTCCTGCCATGTGCCACGCTTTCATCGAGAAGGGCAGCAACATGGCGGCTGACCAGATGGCCAACCTTCAGGAACTTGTCGCTAAGGCAAGCACGGTTGAGGTAACTGATATGTCTCAATTCTGTCACAACTATCTTGATGTGTTCAACACAGGTATCCACTACTCTTTCATCGCTTCAGTTGTGGCTATGTTGATTTCTTTGGCGATTTTCATCGCAACGAAGAAGATTTTCCCGACTCCTGGAAAGAAGGAAGAGAAGACTACTGTTACTTATACAGCTGAGGAGAAGATGGCTATGGCAAAGGAAATCAAGCAACGTATGTATGCTTTGTTTGCTGTGCTCGGCATCGTAATCTTCTTCTGGTTCTCATTCCACCAGAACGGTACTTCTCTCTCGCTCTTTGCCCGCGACTTCGTGAATACATCGGTTATCCCGCCTGAAATCTGGCAGGCTGTGAACCCGTTCTTCGTGATTGTGCTCACGCCGATTATCATGGTCGTCTTCAACGGTCTTGCCCGCAGAGGCAAGGAAATTTCCACTCCGAAAAAGATTGCCTACGGTATGGGTATCGCAGGTCTTGCTTACCTCTTCCTGGCTGTCTACTCCAACATTCAGGGTTATCCTTCAGCAATGGAATTCCGCGACATGGCGGACGCTTCGAAGGAAGCCATGAAGGCTGGTCCGTGGGTGCTCATCGTACTCTATTTCTTCCTTACGGTTGCCGAATTGTTCATCTCTCCGCTCGGATTGTCATTCGTGTCAAAGGTGGCTCCGAAGCACCTTCTGGGCTTCTGCCAGGGTCTGTGGCTCGGTGCTACGGCCGTTGGTAACCTGTTGCTGTGGATTGGCCCGTTGATGTACAACAAGATTCCTATCTGGCAATGCTGGACAGTGTTCCTCGTAGTTTGCGTTATCTCGATGGGTGTCATGTTCGGTATGGTGAAATGGCTCGAAAGAGTTGCGAAGTAATCCCGACGTCTCTCTGACGAAACAGATAAGAAAAGTCCTGCCTTGCGAGGCGGGACTTTTTTGTTTATCGTGACGGCGGTCGAACAATTTGAGGCGGCCTCACGTTCCAACTATATGAGAAAACAATTAATGAAAATACTGGCGGTTCTGTCGGTGGTGTTCATCGCCGGGCAGGGCTGTGCCGGGAAGGAGAAAAATGAGAATATGGATATGAGAATTCAGAAAGAAATCTATTTTGCCGGAGGTTGCTTTTGGGGTACGGAACACTTCATGAAGCAAATCCGGGGAGTGACGGAAACGGCCGTGGGCTATGCCAACAGCCGGGTGGAGAATCCGAGCTATCAGGAGGTGTGTACGGGCCGTACGGGTGCGGCCGAGACGGTGCGCGTGGCTTACGACCCGTCGGTGGTGAGCCTTGACCTGCTGGTCGACCTCTATCTGCAGACCATTGACCCGACGAGTCTGAACCGTCAGGGAAACGACATCGGCACGCAGTACCGCACGGGTATCTACTACGTCGATGAGGCCGACCGGCCGCTGGTGGAAGCGAAGCTCGCACGCCTTGACTCCATGCTGTCGGCCCCGGTGGAGGTGGAGGCACGCCGTTTGGAGAATTTCTATGCTGCCGAGGATTACCATCAGGACTATCTCGATAAGAATCCCGGAGGCTACTGCCACTTGAATCCCTCGCTCTTTGCGCTGGCACGCAAGGCCAATGCTCCCCGCTACGAGCGGAAATCGGACGAGGAGTTGCGGGCTACTCTGACTAAGCGGCAGTATGAGGTGACGCAACGCAATGCGACCGAGCCGCCGTTTGCCAACGAATACTATGATAACTTTGAGGAAGGCATCTATGTCGATGTCACCACGGGAGAGCCGTTGTTTGTCTCAACCGACAAATTTGAGTCGGGTTGCGGATGGCCGGCCTTCTCCAAGCCGATTGACGGTAAGCTCATTGTGGCGGTTGAGGACAATTCTCACGGCATGCAGCGCACGGAGGTGAGAAGCAAGACGGGCGATGCCCATCTCGGTCATGTGTTTGACGACGGCCCGACCGACAAAGGCGGCCTGCGCTATTGCATCAACAGCGCTTCACTGCGCTTTGTTCCTAAGGAAAGGATGGCGGAGGAAGGCTATGCCGACTATCTTCCCCTGCTTGCACGATAGGATAACATTCATTGCTATATTATGTTGGGATGCGGCTGTGGCGGAATCTTCCGCCGCAGCCGTTTTGTTTTCGGAATCGTCAGTCTTGTTTGTAACGGAAGAATATCATATATTTGTCTTTAGGAAGAAATCATAATAGCATGGAAAAAAATAAACTAACGAGATTATTCGCAGATGTGAGGGGTTGAAGCAGAGGGTCGAGCTGTTTTTGCATAAGTACGTTATTTTTTGGGAGGAAAATTAGTTTTATTCGATTAAGTTATATATATTTGTGTTTATAACCTTCATAATAATGATACTTAATACCAATATTTGTATATAACTATCATTATAATGATATATAAACACAGGTGATATGGTAGATTTCTATGAATATTCCACTCCCGAGCTTGTGAGGTTGTTAGGCATACGGTTTAAAGAATACAGGCTTCGCTGCAATCTTACGCAGAAAGACGTTTCGGACCAATCCGGCATAGGGCTTACGACCATTCACAAATTTGAGAACGGTACGGCCGGCAATGTTTCTCTGTCAACATTCATTGCATTGCTGAAGGTAGTCGGGCAAATCGATGCGATAGACAAAATTCTTCCGGAGCTTCCTGAATCTCCTTACCTAATGCGTAAGAATGATAAAAAGGTACAACGTGTTAGGCACTTAAAATAGCATAAACTATGGTACAGTCGTTAAGAGTCATCCTTTGGGGTGAGGAAATTGGCAGATTGGCTTGGGATGCCAGGCGCAGGTTGTCCTATTTTATGTATAATCCGGCCTTCTTGAAGAAAGGTCTGGATATTGCTCCATTGGTGGCACCGATTGATGGAGTGAGGGGTCTTATGCCTATATGGGGAGAAGAAGACAGAATCTATCAAAAATTACCGGCATTTTTAGCTGATTCGCTACCTGATGCCTGGGGAAATCAGCTTTTTGATTTGTGGCGCCAACAGAGCCACCTGTCCAATGCGGATATTACTTCTCTTGACAAACTCTCATTTATAGGGAGGCGTGGAATGGGTGCCTTGGAGTTTCTGCCTGAGGTTACAAGAGAGCGCAAGTCAGGAAAGATAGATATCAAGTCGTTGGCCAATTTGGCAGAACGTATATTCACAGAAAGGGAAAATGCCAGAATCTTACCTGAAGAGTCGATTACGATGCAATCATTGCTTACGGTAGGCACTTCCGCCGGGGGGCGTCAGCCAAAGGCTATTGTAGCCATTAACCGAAAGAATGGAGAGGTGCGTAGCGGACAGATTTCAGGATTAGAGGACTTTGATTACTTTCTGGTGAAATTTGGCAATTCACAATATTGCTCGGCTGAATTGGAAATGGCTTACTATGACCTTGCCACTATGGCGGGAATAAATATGATGCCTTCGACGCTCTATCAGGTAGACGGAAATAATCATTTCATGACAAAGCGGTTTGACCGTAAGGATGGAAAGAAGATTCATACCCAGACATTGGCTGCTATCAGCCCCGGGGCCGATAGTTATGAGCAATTGATTACGGTATGCAGGAAACTTCATTTGCCTGAAACCGACTATTGTGAAGTATTCCGCAGGATGGTCTTTAACGTGTTGGCGAACAACACGGACGATCACAATAAGAACTTTTCATTTGTTATGAGTGAGGATGGTACTTGGCGTCTGTCTCCGGCATATGATATGACTTATATTTTTGACAGCGGAGGTTTTTTGCCCAATGAGGAGCATTGCCTGTATATTAGGGCAAAACTTCGGGATATCACACGCGATGATGTCATCCGTTTTGCTAAAGACAACGGAATACGCCGGCCTGATGCAATCATAAGGGATGTTGTCGGTGTCTTAAAGCAGTTTCGTGTGGTCGCTGCAAAATATGGTGTCGCAGAGCCATGGGTCGGACGTGTTGAAACCACTATCGTTAATCGTTTGAAAGCTTGGGGAGAGATAGAAGAAGTGACATATGAATTTATGACAGGCGGACATACGGTAAGGAACATCCGTATGGAGCAGGCGTATAAGGGCAATTATCACTTGCTTGCCGAAATCGACGGTAGGGAGTATAAGTTTGTCATAGGAAAGAACAAGGAGGAGTTCTCTCTTATTGAATCGAGGGGAATAGCAAATTTGTCAGCGGACCAGCTCCGGAATATGGTTGAAAAGTATTTCCGGAATCGTTTGGAATATAGATGACGCTGTTCCTATATGCTGACGATTGGATTTTTTGGGGGGGGGTGAGCAATGTCTTATAAATAAGGGGAGTATGTGTGTTGACGGTCGTGTGTAAAAAAGTATTAACTTCTAAAATAATGAATTATGGATGCTATTTTTTTGTTTATCGCATTGGTTGAGTTCGCTATTACGGTTCTTGTGTTGATTAAATTTTTCCGGTTGTGTTCGGACGTGTCGCGATTGAAAGAAGCGATTGACCCTGATATTGATACTTGTGAGGAGAGCGAATTTGAGCATCGGTTTTATTTGTATCTGGCTGCCGGCGAAAAAGAGCGGGCAAAAGACCTTTTGTTCAAAGAGTGTCAGAAATTTTCGGGTTTTGGTGCTGCATTCCGCCCCGATGCAAACACGGCATACCGAGAGGAATTTATGGAAAATGCTGCGTACTTTTTTGATGCGGTGGATGTGAAGATAGACTTCTCCCGTATTGACTCTAAGAGGTAAGATATATTAAACAAAACGGCAGCCGTTTGCAAGCATAAGTGATTTGCAGACGGCTGCCGTTGTTTTGTCGTTGCTGATTACAACCAGTGGTTGTCGCGGTACCAGCGGATGGTTTCGTGGAGACCGGCACGGAGGTCGTAATGCGGCGTATAGTTGAAGTCGGCGCGGGCGCGGCTGATGTCGCAGTTCCAATTGCGCTGCTTCATGATGATGTACTTGTCGCGGTTAAGCGTGCTTGCCTTCTTTTGAAGTGAGGCCAGCCATTCCGACAGGTAGCACACTCCCTTCAGTAGCCAAAGCGGAGCTACGATGGGGATGACAAACCGTTTACCCAGTTCTTCCTTGACGATTTCGCGGAATTCCCTCTGTGTGTAGCTCTTGCCGTCGCTCAACACGTAAGTGCGGCGGCGTACTCCCGACTCCAATGCGTCGAAAATGGCTGCGACGAGGTCGCTGACGTAGATAAACGACAATTCCTGCCGACGGAAACCGACGCTGAAATCGAATCCGGCAGCGATGGACTTCACCATCAGGAAATAGTCGCGCTCATGCGGGCCGTAGACGCCTGTCGGACGCAGGGCGATGTAGGGGAAATCCTCCAATGAGTGCAGGTAGGTTTCCGCCTTGAGTTTCGATTGTCCGTATTTCGTGTTGGGGTTGGTGGGCATATCGTCGGTAAAAGGCGTGTAGTTGCGCTCGTCGCCAAGTCCGATGGCGCTCATGCTGCTCATCATCAGGAAGCCGTCGGGTACGGCGTTGAGACGGCGGAGCGTGTCGGCGAGCAAGCGGATATAGCCATAGTTGATACGGTCGAAGTCGGCCGGGTCGATGCATTTTGTCGCGCCGAGATTGTGCACCACATAGTCCCACGCTCCGTGAGCCGAGATTTCTTCCCGCAGTTTGTTCTCAAGTAACTGCGGACGGGAGAAGTCAAGTTCAACGAAACGGATGCGGCTGTCGGACAGATATTTGCGTGAGGTAGTGGCGCGAACGGCCGCCCATACCTCATAACCCCTCCGAAGGGCCTCGTTGACGATAAAGCCGCCGATAAAACCGCCGGCGCCGGTGACCAAAACTTTTTTTGCCATGCTGAGTCTGTTCTGTGATAAGTCATTAATGAAGAATAGAGACGCAATGTGGTTGCGTCTCTATTTTTCGCTATTCTTGAAGCCGGAAAGGGAATTAGAACTTTCTTTTCTCCGGCGGATAGTCGATGGAGTAGTGCAGGCCGCGTGACTCGTGGCGTTCCTTGGCTTGACGCATAATCAGATAGCCCACGTTGATGATGTTGCGCAGCTCGCAAATCTCGCGCGATGCCTTGCTTTGCTTGAACAGCTTCTCTGTCTCCTCATAAAGGATGTCGAGTCGGTTCCATGCACGGTCGAGACGCAGGTTGGAGCGAACGATGCCCACATAGGTGCTCATAATCTGGTTCACTTCCTTGAGGCTCTGCGTGATGAGTACCATCTCCTCGTTGTGCTGCGTGCCTTCGTCGTTCCATTCCGGCACATCGTCGCGGAACGTGTAGTGGCTGATGTTGGCCATACTGTGCTTGGCAGCTGCGTCAGCGTAGACAACGGCTTCAATCAGTGAGTTGGAAGCCAAGCGGTTGCCGCCGTGGAGACCGGTGCATGAGCATTCACCTACGGCATACAGGCGCTGGATGGAAGAGCAGGCGTTGAGGTCAACCTTGATACCACCGCAGAGATAGTGGGCAGCCGGAGCGACAGGAATGTAGTCCTTCGTGATGTCGATGCCGAGGCTCAGGCACTTCGCGTAGATGTTCGGGAAATGGTGCTTCGTCTCTTCCGGGTCCTTGTGGGTAACGTCGAGGAAGACGTGGTCGTCGCCCCGCATTTTCATTTCGTTGTCAATGGCGCGCGCCACGATGTCGCGGGGAGCGAGCGAGAGGCGCGGGTCGTATTTCTGCATGAATTCCTTACCGTCGAGCGTACGGAGCACTGCGCCGTAGCCTCTCATGGCCTCCGTGATGAGGAAAGAGGGGCGGTCGCCCGGATGGTAGAGGGCTGTCGGGTGGAACTGGATGAACTCCATGTCCTGTACGGTTCCCTTTGCGCGGTAGACCATTGCGATACCGTCGCCTGTCGCTACGGAAGGGTTGGTCGTAGTCGTGTAGACCTGGCCGATACCGCCGGTAGCCATGACCGTCACCTTGGAGAGGAACGTGTCGACCTTTCCGGTGTTGGGATTCAGCACGTAGGCTCCGTAGCAGGTGATGTCGGGAGTGCGGCGTGTCACGATTTTTCCCAAATGGTGCTGGGTGATGATTTCAACCGCGAAGTAGTTTTCGAAGATGTCGATGTTGGGGTGTTGCTTCAGGGCCTTGATGAGGCTTTCCTGGATTTCCGCTCCCGTGTTGTCAGCGTGGTGAAGGATTCTGAATTCCGAGTGGCCGCCCTCGCGGTGGAGGTCGAACTCACCGTGCTCGTTCTTGTCGAAATTGACGCCCCAGTCAATTAATTCCTTAATTTGAGAAGGTGCATTCTTCACGACTTTCTCCACGGCCGCACGGTCGCTGAGCCAGTCGCCGGCAATCATCGTGTCCTCGATGTGCTTGTCGAAGTTGTCAACGCGTAAATTAGTAACTGAAGCCACGCCTCCTTGGGCATAATATGTATTGGCTTCTTCAATGTTTGTCTTGCAAATCAAGGCAACTTTTCCGGTTTCAGCCACTTTCAGGGCGAAACTCATTCCGGCGATGCCGGAACCTATAACGAGGTAGTCATACTTATTAACCATAAGTAATTGCAATTTATGTAACGCAAAATTAGGAAGAATTTTTGTAAAACAAGCGAATTATGGCTAATTTTGCAAATTAAGAGATTGTGCGTCTATAAATTAAATGATTCAGTAAAGAAATAAACTTAAATATTATGAACATTCTTGAGCTTAGTGAACAGGAAATCGTGCGACGCAATACGCTCGCCGAGCTTCGCAATCATGGAATTGAACCGTATCCTGCCGCAGAATACGTAGTGACAGGCCACACTAAAGAAATCAAAGAAAACTTCAAGGACGACGAGGAGACTCCCCGTGAGGTGAGAATCGCCGGACGTATCATGAGCCGCCGTATCATGGGTAAGGCTTCCTTCATGGAGCTGAAAGATTCGGAAGGCCGCATTCAGGTGTATATCAGCCGTGACGACCTTTGTCCGGGTGAGGATAAGGACCTTTACAACGTATTCTTCAAGAAACTGCTCGACATCGGTGACTTTGTCGGTGTGGAAGGTTATGTGTTCCGTACACAGATGGGTGAGATTACCGTTCATGCGAAATCCATCACCATGCTCAGCAAGGCGCTCCGTCCGCTTCCGATTGTGAAGATGAAGGACGGTGTGGCTTACGATGCCTTTGAGGACCCTGAGCTGCGCTACCGTCAGCGTTACGTTGACCTCGTGGTGAATGAGGGCGTGAAGGACATTTTCGTAAAGCGTACGAAGGTCTACAACTCTATGCGTGAGTATTTCAACAGCCACGGCTACATGGAAGTGGAGACTCCGATTCTCCAATCCATTCCGGGTGGTGCGGCAGCACGTCCGTTCATTACTCACCACAATGCGCTCGACATTCCATTGTATCTCCGTATCGCCGACGAGTTGTATCTGAAGCGTCTGATTGTCGGTGGTTTCGAAGGTGTGTATGAATTCTCCAAGAACTTCCGTAACGAGGGTATGGACCGCACTCACAATCCGGAGTTCACTTGTATGGAAATCTATGTTTCCTACAAGGACTACAACTGGATGATGACGTTTACGGAAAACATGCTTGAGAAGATTTGTATGGACGTTAACGGTACGACTGAGGTGAAGGTGGGCGACAACGTCATCAACTTCAAGGCTCCGTTCCGCCGTGTCACAATGATTGACTCCATCAAGGAATTCACAGGTATCGACATCACTGGTATGAACGAGGAGCAGTTGCGCGATGTCTGCAAGCAGCTCAACATCGAAGTCGACGACTCGATGGGTAAGGGCAAGATTATCGACGAGATTTTCGGCGAGAAGTGCGAGGGCAACTACATTCAGCCTACGTTCATCACCGACTACCCGATTGAGATGTCGCCGCTTACGAAGCGTCACCGCTCAAATCCGGAACTGACAGAGCGTTTCGAGCTGATGGTCAACGGTAAGGAGCTTTGCAACGCTTACTCTGAGTTGAACGACCCGATTGACCAGTACGAGCGCTTCGTAGAGCAGATGAAGCTCAGCGAGAAGGGCGACGACGAGGCAATGATTATCGATAAGGACTTTATCCGCGCATTGGAGTACGGTATGCCTCCGACATCCGGTATGGGTATCGGTATGGACCGTCTGGTAATGCTCATGACCGGTCAGACTACGATTCAGGAAGTGCTCTTCTTCCCGCAGATGCGTCCGGAGAAGGTGGCAAAGCGCGACCGCGAGGAGGCTTACGTTGAAATCGGCGTACCGGCAGAATGGGTACCTGCATTGCAGAAGGCCGGCTATCTGACAGTGGAGAGCCTTGGCGGAGCGAATGCAGCGCGCGTTCATCAGGAAATATGTGGCTTGAACAAGAAGTTTAAGCTCGAATTGAAGAACCCGACTGTCGAGGCAGTGGGTGAGTGGGTGGAAAAGGCTAAGAAGTAAGCCTTTCCTCCTTTTTTCAGAGTATCAGTAACCAAGAATAATTTTTTATAGAATGAGCTATCCCGGTAAAATAGCCGTGATGGGCGGAGGCAGTTGGGCGACTGCGCTGGCGAAACTGCTGTTGCAGAACTGTGACACGATTTTGTGGTACATGCGGCGTGACGACCGCATTGCCGACTTTAAGCGTCTGCGCCATAACCCCGTCTATCTTTCGGATGTGGAGTTTGACATTGAGCGGATTGAGTTCTCGTCCGACATTAATGCCGTGTGTGAGGCGGCCGACACGCTGCTACTGGCCATGCCCTCGCCCTACATGAAAGAGCATCTGAAGAAAATCACGGTTGATTTGAGTCAGAAGTGCATCGTCTCGGCCATCAAGGGCATCGTCCCCGACGAGAATGCCATCGTGACCGACTATATGCAGAGCCGCTACGGCGTAAGTCCGGACCGCATGGTGGTTATCGGCGGTCCCTGTCATGCGGAAGAGGTGGCGTTGGGCCGTAAGTCCTACCTGACGGTCGGCTGTTCCGATGTGGAGCTGGCGAAGGGTGTAGCCCGGTTGCTGGAAGGACAGTCGTTGCGCACGATTGTTTCTACCGATGTGGCCGGTATCGAGTACGGAGCCGTGCTGAAGAACGTCTACGGCATCTGTGGCGGTATCGTCTACGGATTGAAGAACGGCGACAATTTCCTCGCCATGCTCATCTCTAACGCGATACGCGAGATGCAGCGCTTCATCGAGGTGGCTGCAGGTCACACAGACCGCAACATCAGCGACTCGGTCTATCTGGGCGACCTGCTGGTGACGGCCTACTCGAAGTTCAGCCGCAACCACAATTTCGGAGCCTACATAGGCCGCGGCTATTCGGTGAAGGCGGCCATGATGGAGATGGAAATGGTGGCTGAGGGTTACTATGGCACGAAGTGCATCTACGAGCTGAACCGCCGTCTGGGCGTGCGGATGCCGATATTGGATTGCGTTTACGGAATTCTCTATCAGGGTGTGCCGGCTCAGAAGGCTATCGACGAGCTGTCGGAGCATTTGTGCTGATGATATCTGTTTTTAAGAGTAAAAAAAGATTATAAAGGATTTTAATTCAAAAGACTATGAACAAATTGGAATTAAACATTAAGAATGTTGCAGGTTTCGTATCTGCCGACAAGATTAATGCTCTTGACGCTGCCGCTGCCGCAGGTCTTGAGAAATTGGAAAAGGGAACCGGTGCAGGTAACGACTTCCTGGGCTGGCTTCATCTCCCGAGCGCTACTCCGGAAAGCCTGGTTGCCAGCATTGAGGCTAATGCTGCCACTCTCCGTGAGGATTGCGAGTATGTTGTTGCTATCGGTATCGGCGGAAGCTACCTCGGCGCAAAAGCCGTGATTGAGGCGTTGAGCGACTCTTTCGCAGCCTTGAAGCCGGCTAAGGGTGCCCGCGTGCTGTTTGCCGGTCAGAATATCGGCGAAGACTATACTTACGAATTGATGGACCTTCTGAAGGGTAAGAAATTCGGTATCATCGTTATCTCCAAGTCTGGTACAACAACAGAACCGGCTATCGCGTTCCGTTTGTTGAAGGACATGCTGGAGAAGCAGGAAGGCAAGGAATTTGCAGCTAAGCATATCGTTGCCGTTACTGACGCCAACCGCGGTGCGCTCCGCAAGTTGGCTACAGAGGAAGGTTATGCCACTTATGTTATCGAGGACAACGTGGGCGGCCGTTTCTCAGTGCTCACTCCGGTAGGTTTGCTTCCAATCGCCGTTGCAGGCTACGACATCCGTCAGCTCCTCCAGGGTGCGAAGGACATGGAGGCTGCTACTGCTACAGCTGATGATTCCAATGTTTCTTATCTCTACGCCAAGACGCGTAACGCGCTCTACAACGCAGGCAAGAAGATTGAAATCCTCGTGAACTATAACCCGAAACTTCACTACCTCGGCGAATGGTGGAAACAGCTCTACGGCGAGAGCGAAGGTAAGGACAACAAGGGCATTTTCCCGGCAGCTGTCGACAACTCTACCGACCTTCACTCTATGGGTCAGTGGATTCAGGAAGGCGAGCGCTCTATCTTTGAGACGGTTATTTCCGTTGCTTCTCAGAACCACGACGTGAAGATTCCGAGCGATGAGGCTAACCTCGACGGTCTGAACTATATCGCCGGCCGTCGCATCGACGAAGTGAACAAGATGGCTGAGCTGGGTACGGTTATCGCTCACGTTGACGGTGGCGTGCCTAATATCCACGTAACACTTCCTTCACTTTCTGAGTACAACCTCGGTCAGGTAATGTATTTCTTCGAGAAGGCTTGCGGTATCAGCGGCTACGTGCTCGACGTGAATCCGTTCAACCAGCCGGGTGTTGAGGCTTACAAGAAGAACATGTTCGCTCTTCTCAACAAGCCGGGCTACGAAGAGGAAAGCAAGGCTATCCAGGCAAGACTCTAATCCGTAGCAGGATAGGAATATATATAAAGGAAATGCGTGTCGGTTATCGTACCGATACGCATTTTTTTGTCCTTCCGGTGGAACAAAACCGATTGCCGATTGTTATACCGTTACTTTATCAATTATTAACTTTAAATTAGACAACAAAATGAAAAAGTTTATTCTGACAGTAGTTGTGGCATTGCTTTCCGTATTCGGAGTAGCAGCCGAGAGTAATGTTCAGTTGAGTGTCAAGGCCGGAGTCGGCGCAGCGGGATGGATTGGGGATGATGCAGACGGGGCAAATGCAAAATTTGCCTACCGCGTAGGTTTAGGCGTTGATGTGCCTATTTCCGGTATGTGGGGATTTCAGACAGGATTGAATTTCGCAGGAATGGGAGCGAAAGGCGACAGCGACCTTTTGGATTTGACAGTTAATCAGCTCTATCTGGAAGTGCCTTTGATGGCGACTGCACGTGTGGATGCCGGCAATGGTTTGGGCATCGTTTTCAATGCAGGTCCGTACCTGGCTTGTGGTGTAGGCGGTAAGACGAAGGTTTCCGGCAGTAATGCGGAGTTGAGTTCCGATACCTTTGGTGACGGTGGTCTGCGTCGCTTTGACGCCGGTTTGGGATTTGGTATGAACTTCGAGTTTAACCGCTTTATGGTCGGTGTTGACACCCGCTTCGGTCTGGCTAAGCTGGCCAGCGATGCGAAGGCGCATAACTTTGGCGTATTCTTCGGCGTCGGCTATAAGTTCTAAATTCCTATTGAGAAAAGAAAAATGGAGGGGCACACCGAATTTTTCGGTGTGCCCCTCTGTCGTTTATTGTTTTTTGTGAATGTCTTTATCGTAGAAGCCGGTGGTTCGTACGGTGGCCGTAGACGGCAACAACGACGAAGCAAAGGAGCGGCAGAACGAAAGAAACGTTGACGGCAGGCCAGCCGAAGATGCTGCCCATGTCGATGATGCAGGCTTGAACCGGGGGAAGCACAGAGCCTCCGAGGATGGACATGATGAGTCCGGCCGCACCGAATTTGGCATCGTCGCCCAGTCCTTGAAGGGCGATACCGTAGATGGTCGGGAACATCAGGGACATGCAGGCTGAGATGCCGACGAGGCAGTAGAGTCCGTAGATGTTGGTGAACAGGATGGTGCCCAGCGTGCAGAATCCTCCGGCAATAGCCAGCAGCTTCAGCAGCAGGCCCGGATTGAGGTAACGGAGCAGGAAGGTGCAGATGAAGCGGCTTACGCAGAAGATACACATGGCGATGATATTGTATTTCTGCGACATTACTTCCGCCACCTGCTCGTCAATGCCTTGAGCGGTGAAGAGGCGTGTGCCGTATTGGATAATGAACGTCCAGCACATGATTTGTGCGCCGACATAGAAGAATTGTGCGATGACACCCTCCCGGTAGTGCGGCAGGTGGAAAATGCGCTTGAGCGTCGGGATAAAGTCGATTTTGTGGGACTGGTCCTTGGATTTAGGCATTTTTGTGAACCGGATGACCAGGAACATCAGCAGAATGATGATGCCGATGAAGAGATAGGGCGTGATGAGCGTCTGCAGGTCGGCATCGCGTATCGCCTCGAATTCCTGATGCGTGAGTTGTTCCCGCTCAGCGGTGTCGAGTGGAATCAGGCGGTTCTGGATGAAGTTCATCGCTACATACATGCCCAGCAGCGAGCCAATCGGATTGAATGATTGTGCGAGGTTGAGCCGTCGCGTTGTTGATTCCTCCGGACCCATGGAAAGGATGTAGGGATTACAGCTGGTCTCAAGAAACGACAGGCCGCAGGTGAGGATGAAGTAGGCGATGAGGAAAGGGAAATAGCTTCCGATATGCATTGCCGGGAAGAAGAGAAAGGCTCCGAAGGCGTAGAGGCCGAGACCCAGCAGTACACCGGCCTTGTAGGTGTACTTGCGGATAAAGATGGCTGCCGGGAAGGCCATGGCAAAATAGCCTCCGTAGAACGCCACCTGCACCAATGAGCCTTCTGTCACGCTCATCCGGAAGATTTTGGAGAAGGCTTTCACCATTGGGTTAGTGATGTCGTTGGCAAATCCCCATAAGGCAAAGCAGCTCGTTATGAGAATAAACGGAACGATGTAACTGACGGAGCCTTCATGGAGTATAGATTTTTTTGAGGTATTCTTCATTTTAAGATAGGAGTTAGTTAGGTTCGTGGATAATGGTTATCTGTGGAGCGTACGCACTTCTGACGTGCTCTTGATTTCGCCGGAGGCAAGAGCCTGCACGAGGATGTTGCCGATGGCTGTCGCTTCTACGGGGCCGGCCACTACGGGGATGCCGGTGGCTTCTTCCGTGAGCCGGTTGAGGAGGGCATTCTGGCTGCCGCCTCCGATGATATTGAGTTGCTCGATAGGCTCCGGCAAAAGTCGGTTAAGCTGTTCGATGCCTTTTTTATAGCGGTTGGCCAGCGATTTCAGCACGCAGAGAACGACTTCACCACGGGTGGACGGAACGGCCTGACCCGTTGCGGCACAGTAGTCACTGATAGCTTTCTCCATGTTGTCGGGATTGGTAAACCGTGGGTCATCAACGTCGATAATCGTGTCGAAGGTCGCATTCTCAGCGTCGGAAAGCAGGGTGGCATAGGAAGTGTCGTAGCCTTTGGCAGCCCATTCCTGCATCAGCCGTTGGAGAATCCAGAGGCCTGTGATGTTCTGCAGGAAGCGGATTTTGCCGCCGACTCCGCCTTCGTTGGTAAATCCGGCCAGTCGGGCTTCCTCGCTTAGAATCGGTCGGTCGACTGCGACGCCGAGCAGTGACCATGTGCCCGAGCTGAGAAAGGCACAGCGCTTGCCTTCCGTCTCAGGAACGGCAAACACGGCACTTGCCGTGTCGTGCGACCCTACGGCAATAACTTCGGTGTCCTTGTCAAGACCTGTGTATTGGGCGACCGATGCGGAGATTTTGCCGCGCGACGTACCCGGCATTACGATTTCACCGAAGAGATGTGCCGGAAGTCCGAGGCGTTCAAGGGTAGGCCGGTGCCAGTCTTTCTTCGTTGCGTCGAGAAGCTCCGAAGTGGAGGCGATGCAGTATTCATTATTGGCTTTTCCCGTGAGGAAGAAGCTGAACAGGTCGGGCATGAAGAGCAGGCGGTCGGCCGCGTTGAGCAATGCGGCATTTTCCTCTTTCATTACATAAAGCTGAAACAGGGAATTGATAGGCATCATTTGGATGCCGTTGACAGCGTAGTGTGCGGTCAGCTCGTCCGTGTCGGCAAACAGTTTCTCGGGAAGGCCGGTGGTTGAGGGGTCGCGGTAGCAGCGTGGCAGGGCAATCAGGTTGCCGGCTTTGTCGATGAGACCGAAGTCGACGCCCCAGGTGTCGATGCCGATGCTTCTCACATGGAATCCTTTTTCTACGGCGGTCCTTAATCCAGTCTGCATTTCCTCAAAGAGTGCGGGAAAATCCCAGTAAACGTGTTTCCCAAGTTTGATTTGCCGGTTTGGGAACCGGTAGATTTCCTCAAGTTTCAGTTCGGAGTTTTCAATATATCCGGCGATGACTCGTCCGCTTCCGCCACCGAAATCGGCGGCGAGGTAACAGTTTTTCATTTTAGTGTCTGGTTGGTTAGGTTTGTAAAGACACATAAGGACCGGCAGTGGTGAGTCACGACTGGTCCTTATGTGGATATGCTCGGTTTAGGCTTTCTTGCCGAGAACGTATTTGTCGAGGTCGTCGATTTCCTCCGGAGTGAGAACGGAGTAGTCCATACCGGACTGAACGATGATGCGGCAGGCCATCTCAAAGAACATGGCTCTCTCAAACACCTGGTCGAAGGAGCTTCCGCACACCACTTGTCCGTGGTTGGTGAGCAGGATGGAGTTGTGGTCCTTCATCGCTTCCACTACAGCCTTGGCCAATTCCGGTGAACCCGGGCGGAAATAAGGGATGATGGGAATCTCGCGGCCTACGTGGCAGGGCACTTCCGCTGTTACGTTGAAGTTCTCCGGTTTCTTTTTCATGCAGGATACGGCAGTGGCGTATTCCGATTGGAAATGGAGCACTACGTTCACGTCAGGGCGCTGACGCATGATGCCGAGATGGAATCCGCTTTCCATGGACGGCTTGATGCCGTTGAGCACCTCTCCCGTCTCAATTCTGCAGATAGATACTTTCTCCGCTTTCAGTTCAGGAACCCAGGAGCCTGTGCCGGAAACGAGCGCGTCATCGCCGATACGCCAGGAGAGGTTGCCGCTGCTGCAGATGGTGAGTTTGGCATCACCAACGCGGTGTGCCTGCTTCAAAAACTCATTGATATGTTCGGTTGTAATCATAATGTCGTTTATTAGGATAAGGAAGTCTGTCCCTGTTTTGAGAAAGGGACAGACTTCAGAAATTGTTATTTATAGATTGGACCATAATTTGCGCAAGCGCGGTAGTCGGCACCTTCCTTGTCCATTCCGAATGCGTTCCATGCGGCAGGGCGGAAAATCTTGTCCTCGTCTACGTTGTGCATGCACACAGGAATGCGGAGGATAGAAGCAAGAGTGATGAGGTCTTGTCCGATGTGTCCGTAGCTGATGGCTCCGTGGTTGGCGCCCCAGTTGTTCATGACAGAGTAGACATCCTTGAATGCCGGTTTGTCGCACAGACGCGGTACGAACCAGGTCGTAGGCCAGGTGCGGTCGGTGCGTTCATCGAGAATCTTATGGATTTCCGGGTCGATTTCCACGGTCCATCCTTCTGCAATCTGGAGTACCGGGCCGAGACCCTTGATGAGGTTCAGACGGCTCATTGTGACAGGCATGCCACCTTTCGACAGGAAGTTGGAAGAGAAGCCGCCGCCTCTGAAGTAGTCACGGTTGGCAGGATACCATGTGGTGGCTTCCAGACATTTTTCCACTTCCTCTTCCGTGATTTCCCAGAATGGTTTCATTGCCGGGTTGCCCTCAGCGTCAACTTGTTGTCCGGTACCGTCGAGTGTAGTCGCTCCGGAGTTGATAAGGTGGATGATTCCGTTGGCAGCGAGTCCTGTCAGTTCCTTTCCGGTAACACGCTTGATGGCTTCCGGGCTCCAGTAGGTGCGGACATCGGAGAAAATCTGCGCACGGTTGGTGAGCAGGTGGCCGAAGAGCATGGCCACGCCGTTGCAGGCATCGTTCTCCGTAGCCAGTACGAATGCCTCTCTCAGGCCGTTCCAGTCGAAGGAGGTATTGAGTAGCGCCTCTGAATAGTCGCCGTTAGGATAGAAGTCGGTCCATTGACGCTGGCCTTGGAATCCGGCAGCAATCGCGTTGTGTCCGAGAGCTTCTTCCTTGAATCCCAGTTCTTTCAGTTTTGGATTACCCTGCATGAGGTCACGCATGATAATCGTCATTTTTATGATAAATTCCCAGTCGGCATCCTTTTCGGCACGGGTCTTGGTCTTGGCCTCCGTGTTGAAATCCTTGCCCTCGTTCTTTTTGCAGTGGGCTTCGGTCCAGGCCATTGCTTTCTTGAATTCTTCCTGGTCGTAGATACCTTCTGTCATGCGGCGGATGATTTCGGTAAGGTCGACTGACTCATTGCGCATGCCCAGATACTCCTGGAAGAAGTCGGGATTGACAATAGAGCCGGCGATACCCATGGATACGCTACCCATTGAAAGGTAGGATTTTCCACGCATGGTCGCTACTGCCTGTGCCGCACGGGCAAAGCGGAGTAATTTCTCGGCTACATCGGCCGGGATGGTGTTGTCGTCGAGGTCCTGCACGTCACGGCCGTAGATGCCGAATGCCGGCAGTCCTTTCTGTGCGTGTCCGGCCAATACGGCTGCCAGATAGACAGCTCCCGGACGCTCTGTTCCGTTGAAGCCCCATACTGCTTTCGGGTAATAGGGGTTCATATCCATTGTTTCTGCGCCGTAGCACCAGCAAGAAGTTACTGTAATAGTTGCTCCGACACCTTCACGCTCAAACTTTTCAGCGCAGGCTGCACTTTCCGCTACGCGGCCGATTGTGCCGTCGGCAATTACACATTCAACCGGACTTCCGTCTCCGTTTCTGAGGTTGGAACTGATGAGCTCAGCAACCGCTTTCGCCAAGTTCATCGTTTTTTCTTCGAGGCTTTCTCGTACACCGCCTTGACGGCCGTCAATGGTCGGTCTGATACCAATTTTGGGGTATGTTTTCATTTTGGTTATAGTTAGATGTTTGCTTCTTGCAAATATATCAAATTAATTGGTAAACAGCAACAAATTGCAAAAAATGCTCATAATTCGGCAGTTATTGCTGCTTGCAGTAGCTGAGGATGGCGAGGGTGTAGGCGGTCGCTGCGAAGCCCGACATGACGCCCAGCTGGGGCAGGATGTCGGCAATGCCGCTGCCTTTCAGGTAGACCATGCGGGTAATTTCCATGAAGTAACGGAGCGGGTTGATGTAGGTGATGTACTGTGCCCATTGCGGCATGCTGCTGATGGGCGTGAACAGTCCGCTGAGCAGGATGAAGATGAGGATGAAGAACCACATGACGAACATGGCCTGCTGCATCGTCGCGGAGTAGTTGGAGATGATGAGGCCGAGGCCGGAGACGACGAGCGTGAATATCATCGTCGACAGGTAGATGGTGAGCAGGTTGCCTACCGGCCACAGCCCGTAGGCGAAGCGGGCGATGCCGATGCAGATGTTGAGCACGATGAATCCCATAAGCCAGTAGGGAAGTAGTTTGCCGAGGATGAAGGTGAAGCGGCTGACGGGCGTCACGTTGATTTGCTCAATCGTGCCGATTTCCTTCTCGCTGACGATGTTGAGGGCGGGCAGGAAGCCGCAGAGCATCACGAGCAGCATCGTCATCAGCGCGGGAACCATGAACACCTTGTAGTCGAGGTGGGGATTGAAGCGGTAGCGGATGGATACGTCCTCGCCCTGTGGCGTAAGTATCTGCGACAGGTAGGAGCTGCCAATCATGCCTTTTGTGCCGTTGACCGTGTTGACGGCCACGAGCACGGGCGCTTCCTCTCCCTTGACAAGGTGCTTCTCGAAGCCGCGGGGTATCTCCAGCAGTATGTCGGCACGGTCGCGCTCGATAGCGTCGAGACCGTCGTCGTAGGAGTCGGGCAGCCGGGTGAGCTGGAAGTAGGCGGAGTTTTCGATGCGGTGGGTGAGCCTCCGCGACTTGGGACTGCGGTCGTTGTCGATGACAGCGATGCGCAGGTCCTCGATTTCGAGTGTAGCCGCCCAGGGCACAATCAGCATGATGAAGCACGGGAAGATGAAAATCAGCCGCGGCAGGAAGCTGTTGCGCATTATCTGGCGGAATTCCTTTTCTATGAGATAGCGTAGAGTCATGGTTGCGTAGTTTTGCGGGTTAGTCCAGTCGGTTCTTGAATTTCCGGGTTGCGATGCCGATGAGCAGCACGGCCATGGCGACCAGCACGAGTGCCTCTTTCCAGACGTAGGCGAACGGTACGCCTTCAATCATCAGCCGCCGTACGATTTCGATGTACCACCGGGCCGGGATGATGCAGGAGAATGCCTGCAGCGGCCATGGCATGCTCTCGATGGGGAAGATGAGGCCGGAAATGACGATGGTGGGAATCATCAGCACGAGGCCGGAGGCGAGCATCGCGGCGACCTGGGTCGTGGTGAGGGTCGAGATGAGCAAACCGAGCGATAGCGAGACGAGGATGTAGAGCAGCGATACGCCGACGAGGGCCATCAGGTTACCCGCGACGGGTACGTCGAGCACGAACACCGACAGCAGGAGGATGGTCGTGAGGTTGAGGATGGAAAGCGTGAAGTAGGGGACGACCTTGGAGACAATTACCAGCATCGGACGTATGGGCGACACGAGCAGCAGCTCCATCGTTCCCGTCTCTTTCTCACGGACAATCGACACGGAGGTCATGATGGCGCAGATGAGCATGAGAATGAGGCCCATCACTCCCGGCACGAAGTTGTAGGCGCTCCGCATCTGAGGGTTGTAGAGCAGTTTGGCTTCTATCCTGACGTGTCCCTGCGGAGCGGCGGCAGCGGGTTGTGCCAGCGTCTTCTGCAGCTCCATGCGGGCTGAAGCCAGCACGTTGTTGACATACATCGTGCGCATGATGGCGAGGTTCGGATCGGTGGCATCGGCTACAATCTGAATGCCGGCCGCTTCCGTGCGGTGACGCTGGAAATTGTCGGGGAGCACGACGGCGAGGTCGGCCTCGTTGCGGCGGAACAGGCGGTCGGCTTCACGGATGTCGTGGACCACATGGGTGACTGTGAAGTATTCGCCGGCATCGATGCGGTCGATGACGTAGCGGGTGTCAGCGTCAGGACTGTGGGTGACCACGACCGTCTTTACGTCCTTCACCTCCGTGGAGATGGCGAAGCCGAAAAGGATAATCTGCACGATAGGCATGCCGATGAGGATGAGAATCGTGCGCCGGTCGCGGAGTATGTGGAGAAATTCCTTTCTGACGAATGCAAGAAACTGTTTCATGTCGGTGGTGTGGGGTTAGGATAGAAATGTGTCAGTCGCTCTGGCGGGTGGCCTCGCGTGCGAGCCGCAGGAACACCTCGTCCATGTCTTTGGCCTGAAAACGTGCCTTCAGCCGCTCCGGCGAGTCGAGGGCGCGAATCCGTCCGTCGACCATCATCGAGATGCGGTCGCAGTATTCGGCCTCGTCCATGTAGTGAGTGGTGACGAAGACGGTGATGCCACGCTCGGCTGCCCGGTAGATAAGCTCCCAAAACTGGCGGCGGGTGGCAGGGTCGACACCTCCGGTCGGCTCGTCGAGGAAGACGAGCTGTGGGCGGTGGAAAATCGCCACGGAGAATGCCAGACGCTGTTTCCAGCCCAGCGGCAGGTTTCTGACGAGGGTGTCGCGGCGGTCGTAAAGGCCGATTTCGCGGAGCATCTCTTCCGTGCGCGGGGCTATCTCTTTTTCGGGAACGCCGTAGATGCCGGCAAAGAGGCGAACGTTCTCCCATACCTTCAGGTCTTCGTAGAGCGAGAACCGCTGGCTCATGTAGCCGATGCGCCGCTTGATTTCCTCGCTTTGAGTCGTCACGTCGTAGCCCATCACCTCGGCGTGTCCCTCGCTCGGCAGGCTCAGGCCGGAGAGAATGCGCATGGCGGTGGTCTTTCCGGCTCCGTTCGCTCCGAGGAAGCCGAATATCTCGCCCCGGCGGACGGTGAACGAAATGTGGTCGACGGCCGTGAAGGAGCCGAAGCGCTTCACGAGGTTGTCCACCGTGATGATGTTATCGCTGTCGTTGCCGGTGGCGGCATGCTGCAGCCCGGGCGGGCAGAGGATGTCCTTGTGGCGGAGCAGTACGGCTTCCGGCACGTCGGTATCGAGGATGTGTCCGTCGTTGATGAAGGCGATGCGGTCGCAGCGGCGGGCCTCGTCCATGAACGGCGTGGAGACGACGATGGTGATGCCTTCCTCACGCAGGTGGCGGAGCATTTGCCAGAACTCTTTGCGCGACACGGGGTCAACTCCCGTCGTAGGCTCGTCGAGGAAAAGAATCTCCGGCTTGTGGATGAGCGCGCAGCAGAGGGCGAGTTTCTGCTTCATGCCGCCCGACAAGGCACCGGCCCGGCGGTGGCGGAAAGGCTCAAGCTGCACGTAGATGTCGCGTATCTGGTGGTAGTTTTCCTCGACGGTCGTGTTGAACACGGTGGCGAAGAACTGCAGGTTTTCCTCTACACTCAGGTCGGTGTAGAGCGAGAACCGTCCCGGCATGTAGCCGATGCGCCGGCGTATCTCGCGGTAGTCCCTGACCACGTCGAATCCGGCAACCGATGCCTCCCCCGCATCGGCCAGAGAGAGGGTGGCAAGGATGCGGAACAGCGTCGTTTTCCCGGCGCCGTCCGGTCCGATAAGCCCGAAGATTTCGCCCCGGTTGACGGATACAGATGCGTCGTCGAGCGCCGTGACCTTGCCGAAACGCTTGCTGATATGGTTGGCTGTTACGATGGGTTGCATAGGGTGCTGAATGTTAGAATTTCACTTTTCCGTACATGCCGATTTTGATGCCACCGTCGTTGTTGACGGCAATCTTCACGGCATAGACCTGGTTGGCGCGCTCGTCGTCGGTCAGAATGGTCTTGGGCGTGAATTCGGCCTGGTCGGCAATCCATGTCACGGTCCCGTCGTAGGACTTGAGGTTGCCGTCGCCGTAGTCGGCCATCACCTTCACCTTGTTGCCCAGCTTCACGTCGGAGAGCTGTGAGGAGGTGATGTAGGCGCGGAGGAATACGTGCTGCATGTCGGCGATTTTAAACAGTGGCTTGCCGGTTACGGCTAGTTCGCCCGGCTCGGCATATTTGGCCAGCACCGTGCCGTCGATGGGAGCCGTGATGTGGCATTTGGCCAGTTGGTCGTCAATCTGCGCCATCTGTATGGCTACCGACGAGCTTTGCTCGTTGAGGCTGGCTGTGCTGTTGTTGAGGGTGGAAATCTGCGCTTCCAGTTGCTTGTTGAGCACGGCGAGGCGGGCATTCCAGTCGTCAAGTTGCTTGCGGTTGGCTGCGTTGGCTTTCAGCAGGCTCTCCACGCGGTCGCGCTCACGTTCGGCCGTGGCTATCTCCTCCTTGGTGGCGGCAATCTGCTTGCGGATGTCGGGTCGCTGGCTCTCGAACGATTTCATGCTCGCCTGCAGTTGCAGTTTCTTCAGGTGAAGCTGTACGGTGTCGATGAGGCCTACGGCGCTGCCTTTCGTCAGCCTCTTGCCCTCGTCGGCGTTGAGGTGGAAAATCCGGCCGTTGGCTTCGGCCGACACGATGATTTCCGTGGCTTCAAACGTGCCTGTCGCGTCAAACTCCTTTTCCGCACTGCAGGCGGAAAACAGCAGTGTTGCGGTTAGAAATATAAAATGGTGTATTTTCATAACAGTTGGGTTTTGTATGGTGGTTTTCTGGGTTTACTGGTTGGTCAGATGGCGTTGGCGGTAGGTTTCGGCGAGCAGTTGGATTTCATGGACGGCCTTGGTCTGAAGCGCGATGCTCTCGGCGTTCAGTTCCCGCAGCATCTCGTTGACCGACAGTGTGCCGTTGGCTACCTTTGCCTCTGCCGATTTCCGGATGTTGGTGCGCAGGCGGATAATTTCGTCGTCGGCTTCCATCTGCTTGCGCAGGGAGGCGAGCGTGCCGTCCTGTTCGGCTATCTGCAGGCGGGTGTTGAAGAGGAAGAGGTCTCGTTCCGTCTCTACGCTCTCGCGCTCCACCTCCAGTTTGCGGCGGTCGTTCTTGAGCGTGTACAGGCTGCCGAAATTCCAGCTCAGGCGAGCGCCGACAACGTAGAACGGCTCAAACTTGTCTTTCAGAAAGTTCAGTCCCGGGTTGCCGTAGCCGCCCTGGGCAAACAGCGAGAAGCGGGGCATATAGCTTGTCTGTAACCCTTTCTGGCGCACGTCGATGCTTCGGAGCCGCGCGTCGAAGAGGTTCAGTTCCGGCCGGAGGATGGTGGAAGAGGCGGCCGTATGCGGCATTTCAGGACGTACCGGACGGCTCACCGCCGATGTGTCAGCCCCGGTGAGCAGGGCGAGCGAGCGAACGTAGGCCCCGCGCACGGCTTCCAGATGGCTGCGCTGCTGGCGGTTGTTGAGCATCTCAACGCTGACAGCGTCCACGTCGGCATCGTTGGCAATGCCGTTGTCGCGGTAGGCCGTCACGTTCCGCAAGTTGCGCTCCAGCTCTTTGTGGAGCAGGTCGTTCTGCCGCAGCTGCTCGTCAATCATCAGAATGCCGAAAAACACCTGGTCGACACGCTCGTTCAGCGCATACATGCTGACGTCGGTCTGCCGTGCCGCCTCGTCGGCCGATGCTTTCGTGAGCATCCGGCGGTTGCGGATTTCGCCGCCGTCCCAGACGTTCTGGCGGATTTCCACCATCACCTGGTACTGGTCCTTCGGCACATCGAATTCTATTCCCGGCACCGAGACGGGTAGCGCCGGCACATCGCTCTGGTAGGATGCCTTTCCGCTCAGGGCAATCTGAGGCAGGTTGCCGCGGGAGGCATTGGAGAGGTTGAAATTGCGGGTTTGCTCGATGAGCCTGTATTGCCGGACTGCGGGATAGTTGTCCCCGGCCATCTTGCGGCAGTCGTCGAGCGTTACCTGGGCTGCGGCGTTCAGCCCGAGACAGGCACAGAGCAGTAGGAGCAGGCGTTTTTTCATAGAAATGAACTTTTAGGTTGAGAATTATGTTTTTACTGGTACTACAAAGATATGAAATTATCAGACGTAAAAAAGTTCCCGTAGTAAAGGTTTATGTTCTGATTGTATTGTGTTTAATGGAATATTACGCTTTAATACCGCTGAATATTATCTTTGTGGGAAAAAAGGAAGCAATGAAAGACAATGGATTGTTGTGGCTCGGACTTGAGCAGCTGCTGGGAAGGTCAGACCTGGAGCCTGTCAATATTAACCGTTTCATCAATTCGGAAATCGCTTTGGTGCATACCGTAGGCGGCCTTTCGGGGCTGAAAGGGAAGGTGGTGCTGGAGCGGAAACCTTACCGTCTGACGGAGGGACGTGTCATGGTCATGCGTTCCGGTAGCGTGAAGGTAAAGCTGAACCTGAAGGAATATGAGTTCCGGGCGGGACATGTGGTCGTCGTTTCTCCGGGAGTTGTGTTTGAGTTGCAGTCCTACCCGGAGTATGATGTGGATTTCGCGATGATTGCTTTTGCCAACAGTTTTATGGAGAACTGGCAGAAGGACAACTATCTGACAGCCTATATGCAGGGTCGTGTCTGCGAGGCAATCAGCGATGAGGAGCTGTGCCGCCGTACGCTGGTGCTGACAGAGTTGATGTGGGGCGTGCTGCACGATAAGAATTATTCGAAACGTACGGTTCAGTCGCTTCTCGGAGCCGTGTTCTGTCAGATTGATTATTTCCGGCAGCGTCAGGAAGAGAGAAGTCCGGCCTGCGTCAGCCGGCAGGAGGAAGTGCTGGAGCGTTTCATCGCCTTGGTCAATGAGCATGCCTGTCGTGAGCGGAGTGTCGGTTTCTATGCTGACCGGCTTTGCATGACGCCGCGCTATCTGGGTGCGGTTATCCGGGCATCGAGCGGAAAGACCGTGATGGAATGGGTCAACGAGGCAGTCGTGCAGGAGGCGAAACTGATGCTGTGCTGTACGAACAAGCTGATTTTTCAGATTTCCGATGAGTTGAACTTTCCGAACGCCTCGTTTTTCTGCAAATTCTTCCGGCGGATGGAGGGTATCTCTCCCCGGGAATATAAAAAGAGATATGGAATGAATTAGAAAGGTTTACTAAAAGAATATGAGTATGAAAAAGAAGAATTTATTGGCAGCAGGCTTGTTGCTTGGTCTGGCTGCAATGTTGCCGGCTCCGGCAGAGGCATGCACGGGTATTACGCTGACGGCGGCCGACGGCAGCCAGGTGGTGGCCCGTACGATTGAGTGGGGCGGCAGCGATTTGAACAGTGGTTATGTGATTGTGCCGCGCGGCTACGCACAGCAGTCGATGGTGGCCGGAGGTGCGAAGGAGGGCAAGGCTTTCAAGGCTCGCTACGGCTATGTGGGACTGACCGTGGAGATGCAGGAATTTGTGGCCGAGGGTCTCAATGAGGCAGGCCTGTCGGCGGGACTGTTCTATTTCCCGGCTTATGGCAAGTATGTCGACTATGACCCGGCGAGAAAGGCGGAAAGCGTGGCCGACTTGCAGTTGGTTTCCTATGTGCTTTCCACTTGCGCTACGCTCGACGAGGTGAAGGAGGCAGTGGCTGGCGTACAGGTCGTGGCGATTGACCCGCGTGCTTCGACCGTTCACTGGCGGTTTGCCGACAAGTCGGGCAAGCAGATTGTACTGGAGATTGTCGACGGTAAACTGAATTTCTATGATAACGAACTGGGCGTGCTGACCAACTCTCCGGGTTTTGAGTGGCAGATGACGAACCTGAACAATTATGTCAATCTTTATCCCGGTTCGGCACAGCCGCAAACACTCGGCCGCTTGAGCATGCGCTCGTTTGGCGCGGGTAGCGGAATGCTCGGATTGCCGGGCGACGTGACGCCTCCGTCGCGTTTCGTGCGTGCCGCATTCTTCCAGGCAACCGCTCCGCAGCAGGCAACCGGCCTTAAAGCTGCGCTCCAGGGATTCCAGATTCTGAATAATTTCGACATCCCGGTCGGTGTAGAGTTTGCCGAGGGTAAGGTACCGGCCGACATTCCGAGTGCTACCCAATGGACTTCGGCTACCGACATTACCAACCGTGTGGTTTATTTCCGCACGATGTACGACAGCCGCATCCGCAGCCTCGACCTGAACAGGATTAATTTCGGCAAGGTGAAGTATAAATTCGCGCTTCTCGATGCCGTGAAGCAACAGCCCGTCACTCCGCTCATATAGTCCGGGCAGAACGATAACAGAAAAGGCGCAGTCCATTGGATTGAAACCGGGGGCTGCGCCTTCCTTTGTACAGGAATTGTCTAGTCCTAAAATAGCGTTACAACAAAAAAGGTAACATTATGGAAAAGGCAGAAACAAAGTACGTTAAGCGC